>NZ_JBVKAU010000005.1:506266-621188 GCF_055657525.1 Streptomyces sp. NPDC107522
CTACGGCAGTGTGTCAGCCGTCGGTGCGGGCGGTGAGGCGGACGGTGCGGGGTCGGAGACGTCCGGGACTGCGGCCGTGTCCGTCGGGTCGACGGTGGGGTCTACCGGCAGGTCGGGGACCTCGGGGCTTCGGGGCGTCCAGAGTGCGCCGGGCGCCTGCGGGGCCTTCGGTGTGCGGGGAGTACCGGCAGTCGACGCTGAGGTGGCGGAGGCTTTCGCGTGGGTTGCCGGGTGGGGGTTTGGGAGGGTTTACGGCTGTCTGGGCGTGGCTACGGCAGTGTGTCAGCCGTCGGTGCGGGCAGCGAGGCGGACGGTACGGCGGCGGAGACGTCCGGGACCGTGGCCGTGTCCGTCGGGTCGACGGAGGGCGCCACCGGCAGGTCGGGGACCTCGGGCAGATCCGGCACGCCGGGGACGTCCGGCACCTCGGGGGTCAGCGGGACGTCCGGTGCGGACAGCACCGGCAGCGGGGACACCGGGACCTCCGGGACGGCCGGCACTTCCGGCAGTGACGGCACGGACAGCGGCAGGAACGATTCCCCCGCCGGGGAGTCGGCGGCTTTCCCCTCGTCTGTGGCAGTGGGCGTGTTCCCCTGAGGCGTCCGGCCCGCACCACTGCCGTCGGGCCGCAGCGCCTCCGCGCCGCCCGGCGTGGCGACGGCGGGCCGGGGCGCCGTACCGCCTCCGTCGCCGCTCCCGTCGAGGGCGTACGGCAGCACGAAGCCCGCCACCGCCAGGGTCGCCGCCGTCGAGGCCACGGCCACTGCGTGCACCTTGCCGCCGCCGCGCGCCCGGCCCCACCCGATGAGGAACAGCGCGAACCCGAGCGTGGCGGCCAGCGACTGCCGCAGCGTCCGCCGCGCCCGGGCCAGCAACGACTCGACGGTCCGGTAACTGAGCCCCATCCGGACGGCGACCTGCCCGACGTCCAGGTCCTCCGACTTCAGCCGCAGCGCCTCGGCCTGCCGTGCGGGCAGCTCACCACTGCGCACCGCCAGCCACTTCGCCTCGGCCCGGTCGCACACGGCCTCCTCGACGGGGACGGGGCCGGGGGCGATGAGGGTCGGGCTCGTGCGCACCTGGGCCTCGCGGTTGACCTGCCGGTAGCGGTCGACGCACAGCCGCATCGTGACCGTCGTCAGCCACGCCGCGAGCCGCTCGTCGTCCAGGTCGGGGCGCTCGGCGGCACGCAGCATCGCCTCGTGCACCGCGTCCTCGGCGTCCTCCGCACTCATCGACCTGCGCCGGGCCACCTTGAGCAACTGCTCACGGTGGCTCCACATGCGCCGCCACCGTTCGTCGGCGGCGTCCAGCTCCGCAGGTGTCTCTGCGGGCATGTCCGCAGGCATGTCCGTCGCCATGAGGGCCCCTTCGCGCTCACCCACCGGCGTGGTTCCGTCCGGCGGTGGGCGACATTACCGCCGAGTATCGGCGGTTGTGGAGGGGGTGGCGGTCATCGAGTCCGCGCTGTTACTGGTGAGTGAGGGTGCCGTCGGACAGCAGGTCGTCGTCGGGGAGCTCGATGTCCGGGGTGGGGAGGGGGAGTTGCGGAGTCTCGGTCTCCTCGGGTTCGGCGGCCGGGCGGGACGGAGTGGGGGTCGGTGATGCGGGGCGCGACGACGGCGGGCGGGGCGGGGTGGCGCTCGGACGGGCGGAGGGGGGTGTCGGCGAGGCCTCCTTCGGCTTGGCCGGGGACCGTGACGGCTCGGGGCGTTCCGCGGCGGCGGCAGAGCTGTCCGGGACGACCCTGTGCCCGTCCAGGTAGTACGCGTACCAGGCCCTGACCGTGCGCAGATAGGCCGCCGAGTGGTTGTAGCCGAGGATCGCCCGGTCCAGCTCGGCCGGGACGGACAGGTCCCGGCCGCCCGCGCACAGGTAGCGCCCGGCGGCGAGGGCCGCGTCGAAGACGTTGTTCGGGTCGCTGCGCCCGTCACCGTTGCCGTCCGCGCCCCAGCGGGCCCAGGTCGACGGGATGAACTGCATCGGCCCGACCGCGCGGTCGTACGCCGCGTCCCCGTCGTGGGCGCCGCCGTCGGTGTCCCGGATCAGCGCGAAGGCCACGCCGTCCAGCCGCGGACCGAGGATCGGCGTCACGGTCGTACCGTCCGACGTCACCCGGCCACCCCGGGCCTGCCCGGACTCCACCTGCCCGATCGACGCCAGCAACTGCCACCGCAGCCGGCAGCCGGGCGCCTCGCGCGACAGTCGCTCCTCCGCCCGCCGGTACGCGGCGAACACGCTCGCCGGCAGCGCGGCGGCCGTCTCCGCCGGAGCCTGCGCCTTGTCGCCGTCGCGCTCTTTGGCCCGCAGCGGCGGCAGCTCGGTGCGGTACGGGGCGTCGCCCGAGACGCTCGGGCCGTGCTCGGCGGGCGTCTGCCCCGGTGCCGGCGCCGAGGCGCGTGCCGGGACCGCTCCCGGTGCCTGTGAGGCGGTGAGCGCGACCATCGCCGCCACCGCGGCCGCCGTTCCCCTGACCCGTCTGCCCCTGTCCCCTGCCACGTCCTGATCCCCTCCCTGTGCACTGCTGTCGTCTGCTCTACGTGCCAGGGAGGCGGGTCCGTCGCGGGGTTTGCGCACGTGCGCTAAGGCGGTCGGCGCACCCCGCTCAGCGCCTCCTCCGCCCGCTGGTCGACGATGTGGGTGACCAGGTGCTGGGCCGCTCCGAACACGACCGCCCAGCCGAGGATCTGCGCGGAGCTGTCGAGGTCGCTCAGGCCGGGTACGAAAGCCCCCTTGATGAGCACGATTCCGGCCACCGCGGACAGCGCGCCCACGGGGAACTTCAGCACAGCCGTGGCGAGCGGCAGGCGGAACTTGTACTGCGTGGCCTGGTCCACGTGGAGGTGGTGCACCGCCGCGACCACCGTCAGGGCCGCTCCGATGAGCCCCGCGCACTCCACGGTCAGCACGTCCATCGGGTCGGAGTATGTGCCGGTGACGACATCCGCGCCGGCGGGGGTTTGGGCCGTCGGAGGCGGGCCGTCCACCTTGTGTTCGCCGGTGGGGCAGACGACCCGGTTTCCGGGTGGCTGCGGGCGGAAGCACAGATCCAGGGACTGCTTGTCCAAGTAGCCCCACAGAGCCAGCGCGACAAGCGCCAGCGTCGCCGCCCCCGTGACGATCCAGAGCAGGTCCGCAAGGACACGCACCCGCCGGTACTTGCCGCCCACGGCCGCGTAGGCGAAGCCGAGGGCCCTGACCAGTGCGCTCCGCTGCCGGTCAGTCAGCGGCCCGTCGCGGGCCACGACGCTCTCGGCGATCTCCTCGACGGCCTGCCGCTGGGGGCTGTCCTCCGCCAGATGGCGACGCACGATGCCCAGGACTTCGGGGGCTCTCGCACGCACTTCGTCGTCGGAAGCGAGGGAGAGCAGATCAGTCTCGGCGGCGCGGATGTTGGACCAGGCGCGTTCGAGGGTGCCGGATCTGGGCCGGAACCGCGATGCGTTCAGGCACGCTTCCTCGGCTTGCTGGAGATGCCGCTCGACTCCTTCGAGCACGGCCTGCCGTCGGCCGTCGGCGTCGTCCACGGCACGGTGTCTCTCCTTCGCGAGCTGAGTTCTCATCCGGGAGATGACCGTCAGAGGCAGCTCGCGCCACGACGCGAGATTGGCTCTGCCGCCGGAGCGGGGAGACGGGGGCACCACGAAGAAGCGCCGGGCCTTCCCCGTGTCCCACATCCGGGCCTCCCTGACCTCCCTCGTGAACTCCAGTACGACACGACCGCGGCCCACACCACCAGGCAACCTGCTCCCCATGGGTGAAAGCTCTGACCGCCCACCCGACTCCCGCCCAGCCAGGTACATCACCGATCCGGGCTATCCCCGGAGGCCGGAGCCCCGGGCTTCCTCTAGGCAGGAGAGGTGGACCCCGGTGCTTGGAGGCAAGGCGTGGACGACAACCGCAGACTCCCCATCGTCTACGTGCGGGGCTACGCCGGCGGAACGAGTGGGATCAACAAGGCCGTGGACGACCCCTTCTACGGCTTCAACGAGGGCTCCGTGCACGTCCGTGTCGGCGCGCACAACCAGCCGCGCTTCCACCAGTTCGAGAGCCCGCTGCTGCGCCTGCTGCGGGAGGAGGGCTACGAGCTGCTCGTGAAGGGGAATCAGGAGACCTATCTCTCCGAACACGCCGAGATCCCCGCCAACTCCATCTGGGTCCACCGCTTCTACGACCGCTCGGCGACGACGTGGGGCGGCGAGCCCCAGGAGTACGTGCTGGAGCACGCCGCCGCCGACCTGCTCGACCTGGTCGACCGGCTGCGCGAGAAGTCCGGCGCGCCCGCCGTGATCCTCGTGGCCCACTCGATGGGCGGCCTGATCTGCCGCTGCCTGCTGCAGAAGGTCCTGCCGGACCGGGGGCGGGACGCCGACTGCGTCGCGAAGTTCTTCACCTACGGCACCCCGCACGGCGGCATCACCTTCGACGTCGGGGGCGGATGGGTGGAGCGGGCCAGGGACGCGCTCGGCATGCATGGCTCCGACATCTTCGGCCCCCGGCGGATGTACGAGTACCTCACCCCGCAGGCCGACCTGGACCCCGACGGCCCGCCCGACGGCTGGGACGCCCGGGTCATGCCCCAGGGCCCGGGGAAGCTGCCCGTCGAGCGGGTCTTCTGCCTGGTGGGCACCGACCCGGCCGACTACGACGTCGCCTTCGGGCTGTCCTCGGCCGCCGTCGGCCCGCACAGCGACGGGCTCGTGCAGATCGAGCGGGCGTACGTCCCGGGCGCGCACCGGTCCTTCGTGCACCGCAGCCACAGTGGGCGCTACGGCATGGTCAACTCCGAGGAGGGCTACCAGAACCTGCGGCGCTTCCTGTTCGGGGACACCCGCATCGAGGCGTCGCTCGTCGACTACCGGCTGCCCGACGACGACGATCTCGTGTGGCAGGCCGAGGCCACGCTGTCGGTGCGCGGGCTGCCCGTGGTGATGCACGAGCGGCTCGCGGCCCACTGGTGCCCGATCCAGCTCGATTCCGCCAAGGACGGGCCCGGGGCGTCGGTGTCGCTGGCGACCACCTTCCTCAACAGCGGCCTGCGCCAGTCCACGGACGAGCCCATGCGGTTCATGCTCGACCTGCGGCTCATCTCCCTGCGGGAACGGCGCGGCATCCTCAGCTTCCGCGACCACCTGGAGCAGGGCGCCGACTTCGCCGACACCCTCGTCATCGACGTGGGCACCCCTCAGGCCGGCCCCGGCATCTGGGCCGCCTGGAACTCGGAGATCGAAGGCGCCATCCGCGATCACCGCGTCGCCGGAGCACCCCGCTCCGACGAGGACCCTGCCCCCGGCCGCTGGGTCGCGCACATCGCGCTGCCCGAGACCACGGCCCGGCTCGTCGGCGCAGAGGCGAGGATCCGGCTCGTCGCCACGCCCTGGACGTGAAGGCCGCCCAACTTGGCTTCACCGGCGCTTACTTGCCCCGGACAACCCGCAGGTAAAGTGGCCGTATGCCGAAGCCGCCGTCGACCGACGCGGTACCGGACGTCCCTCTCGTCCTCGGCGATCCCCGCACCTGCGAGCCGCTCTCCGCGCTGCTGGGGCTCGCCGGATACCGCACCGTCGCGGTGGTCAGCGGCACCGAGGCCACCGTTCTGCTCGCCGAGCGCCGGTTCGATCTGGTCATCCTCGATGTGACGCTGCGCGACACCGCGGCGCTCCGGCACAGTCGCCGTCTCCTCGCCCCCGACCGGCCGGCGGTCCTGCTGCTCACCGGGACCGGCGAGTTCCTCGGCAGCCTCCCCGGCGGCGACCCCGGCGCGGACGGGCAACCGGGCGGGAGCCAGGGCCGAGTGGCCGAAGTCCTCGCCAGGGCACGCCAGTTGGTGAGGGGCGGGGAGCCCACCGGATGGGACGGCGCGCTGCGCTACGGCGACCTCGTCCTCGACGACGTCACCTGCCGGGCCCGCCGCGGGGTCGTCGTGGACGGGCTGGATGCGCCGCAGGGGCTCGCGGTACTGGGCGACGAGCTGTTCACGGTGGAGACCGGGCGGCGCAGGCTGCGGGCGGTGTCCCTGTCGACGGGGGAGAGCCGTATCGACACGGGGGCCTGCCGGTCGGGGCACCGCCAGGGGTGGTCCCGCGAGCGGAACCTGCTCTCTTTGCCAACGGGATGCCAGGCATGGCCCGTCGGTTTGCGGGGTTGGCGGAGACACCGGACGGCGAGCTGCTGCTGTCGGCGAACGGGGAGGGGACGGTGTTGCGGTTGAAGCCGAGACTGTGAGTGCCGCGACAGGTCGTAGGTCGGCTGCGGCACCATCGTGGCTGGTCGCGCAGTTCCCCGCGCCCCTTTGGGCGCTGGCGAACCGGACCCGATTTGCTCAGCCTCCGTAACGGGCCCCCTACTCCCCGAACAAGGACTCCTGCCCCTCGAACCCGGCCGCTCCCTCGTCCTTCTCCGGCTTGTCCAGCCTCCGGTTCCGCGCGCCCACCACCAGCGCCGTCGCGGCGGCCGTCGCCGCGAGGGCCGTCGGCACCATCCAGCCGCGGTCGAGGACATGGCCGAGCGCGTGGTCGAGGGAGAGACGGCCGGGGCCCGCGACCGCGAGGCCGGCCGCGGCGAGGCCGAGGGTGGCCGCGTACTCGAAGCCGCCCTCCTGGTTGAAGAAGCCGTTCGGGGCGTGCACCGTGGCCGCGCCCGCCATCCCGCCGGCCGCCGCCGCACCCGCCGCCGGGGTCGCAAGACCCAGCGCCAGCAGCGTGCCGCCGCCGGTCTCCGCGAGGCCCGCCGCCACCGCGCTGGCCTTGCCCGGCTTGTAGCCGACCGACTCCATGAACTGGCCGGTCCCCTGGATGCCGTGCCCGCCGAACCAGCCGAACAGCTTCTGCGCGCCGTGCGCGGCCAGCACCCCGCCGGCACCCAGCCGGAGCAACAGCAGGCCCAGATCACGTCGGTCGTAAGTGCTCACAGTGCCTCCCGGACAGAGAGCAGGAACGGACAGCGGTTCATACCGCAGGAACAGATCCCCTCCCGCGTATCCACCGTCGCACCGACGACACCCGCCCGGCCTCCCGTCGCCGCCGTTCGGGTGGCGGGCCGCCGAGGCCGGTGTGACGCTGACCGGTATGACGATTCAGACGTCCAAACTCAGCGACCCCGCCGTCCGCGCCTTCGTCACCGCCGTCAACGCCCATGACCGCGAGGGCTTCCTGAGCATCCTCGCGCCCGGCGCGACCATGGCCGACGACGGCACCGACCGCGACCTCGCCGACTGGATCGAGAGCGAGATCTTCTCCTCCAACGGCCACATGGAGGTCGACAACGAGTCGAACCACGGCCGCGACCTCCTCGCGAGCTACCGCAACGACACCTGGGGCGAGATGCGCACCCGGTGGCACTTCGAGGTCGAGGACGACGGCAGGATCTCCCGCTTCGAGACCGGTCAGGCGTAATCGCTTTCAGGAAGTTCACTCAAAGGCTTGCCTTCGTGTGCACTCCAACCCCTAACGTCCCACCTCATGGAGACCAAGAGGACTTTGGGGCGGACCGGCATCGAGGTAAGCGCTCTCGGCTTCGGCTGCTGGGCCATCGGCGGTGAGTGGCAGGCGGCGGACGGGCAGCCGCTCGGCTGGGGCAAGGTCGACGACGAGGAGTCGATACGGGCGATCCGGCGCGCCCTCGACCTGGGCATCACCTTCTTCGACACCGCTGACACCTACGGCGCCGGCCACAGCGAACGCGTCCTCGGCCGCGCCCTCGGCAAGCGCCGCGCCGATGTCGTCGTCGCCACCAAGTGGGGCAACGTCTTCGACGAGGAGACCCGCACCCTCACCGGCGCCGACGACTCCCCGCAGTACGTCCGCCGGGCGCTGACCGCCTCGCTGAAGCGGCTGGACACCGACCACGTCGACCTCTACCAGCTGCACCTGTCCGACGCCGCCCCGGAACGCGCCGCCGAACTCCGTGACATGTGCGAGGAGTTGGTGCGCGAGGGGCTCATCCGGGCCTACGCATGGAGCACCGACGACCCGGCCCGCGCCGCCGTCTTCGCGCAAGGGGGGCACTGTGCGGCCGTACAGCACATGGCCAATGTGCTCCAGGACGCGCCGGAGATGTTCGCGCTGTGCGGGGAGCTGGGGCTGGCGAGCATCAACCGCAGTCCGCTGGCGATGGGCCTGCTGACCGGCAAGCGCAGGACCGGGCAGGCCCTGGAGGCGGGGGACATCCGCAGCCGGCCGCCGCAGTGGCTGCAGGGGTTCGAGGACGGGTCGGGCGCGGACCCCGAGTGGGTCGCCCGCGTCGACGCGCTCAAGGACATCCTCACCAGCAACGGCCGCACGCTCGGCCAGGGCGCCCTCGCCTGGCTGTGGGCCCGCAGCCCGCGCACGGTACCGATCCCGGGGTTCCGCTCCGTCGCCCAGGCCGAGCAGAACGCGGGCGCGCTGGAGAAGGGGGCGCTGACGGCGGAGCAGGTGGCCGAGGTCGACCGGATCCTGGGTCGTTGAGCACCGCTGTACCGCTTGTGCGGCAGCCGTTCCACGCACCGGTGCGTACCTCGCGGTCCCGCGCGAAGTCCACCCCCACCCGGTGATCGTGGAACGGCTGCCGCATCCCCCCTCGGTATGGCTTGCGGAAGCTCTCTGCTCCATGTGTGAAGCTCTGGTGCAGATGAAGGTGAGCATATGTCGCTCACCGGCCGCGATGCAGCGGAACTTCACATTCCGGTTGTGCAAGTTGTGGAGGTGACGGAGGTCGCCGGGGCTTTTCAGCCACGCCCCACGTACGGCATCGCCGTCGCCAGCACCGTCGCGAACTGCACGTTCGCCTCCAGCGGCAGCTCCGCCATGTGCCGCACGGTCCGCGCCACGTCGGCGACGTCCATCACGGGCTCGGGCACCACCGAGCCGTCGGCCTGAAGCGCGCCCGTCTGCATACGCGCGGTCATGTCGGTCGCCGCGTTGCCGATGTCGATCTGGCCGACGGCGATGCGGTACGGCCGCCCGTCCAGCGACAGCGACTTGGTCAGGCCGGTCAGCGCGTGCTTGGTGGCCGTGTAGGCGACGGAGTGCGGCCGTGGGGTGTGCGCGGAGATCGAGCCGTTGTTGATGATCCGGCCGCCCTGCGGGTCCTGCTCCTTCATCTGCCGGTACGCAGCCTGCGCGCACAGGAACGCCCCGTTGAGGTTGGTGTCCACCACATGCCGCCAGGCGTCGTACGACAGCTCCTCCACCGGCACCCCGCCCGGCCCGAACGTCCCCGCGTTGTTGAACAGGAGGTCGACCCGCCCGAACCGCTCCACGGTGGCGGTGAACAGGGCCGCCACGTCCTCCTGCCGTGACACGTCCGTCCGTACCGCGAGCGATGCGCTGCCCGGTACCAGCCCCGCCGTCTCCTCCAGCGTCTCGACGCGTCGCCCCGCCAGCGCGACCGACCAGCCCGCGCGCAGCAGTTCCACGGCGACCGCGCGCCCGATGCCGGAGCCCGCGCCGGTCACCACGGCGATCCTCGTGTCCGTTTGCCTGTCATTCATGGGACGGCAGGTTAGGCGAGGGTCCGCCATCCGGAACTCATACGTCCGCCATCCGGGTGTTGTGTACGCGCCAAGCGAGTGTCGTCCCCGGCCACTCCAATGCCTCATGCATCCATCAGGCAGGGGAGGACCGTATGACCATCACACCACACGCGCCCCAGCACGCCCCCGAACTACGCGCCGCCGCCCGCCATATCGGCCGCCGCCATTTCCTGACCCTCACCGGCGCGGCCGCCGCGCTGGCCTTCGCCGTGAACCTGCCCACCGCGGGCGTCGCGAGCGCCGCGGAGCTCGACGCCCGACGGATCGACGACGACCCCTTCACCCTCGGCGTCGCCTCCGGTGACCCGCTGCCCGGCTCCGTCGTCCTGTGGACCCGCCTCGCCCCCGCCCCGTACCAGCCCGACGGCGGACTGCCCGCCGAACGGGTCACCGTCCACTGGGAGCTCGCGCACGACGAGAAGTTCAGCCGGATCGCCAGACGGGGCACCGCCACCGCGCACCCCGAGTTCCACCACACGGTCCACGTCGAGGTCGACCAGCTCGGCGCGGACCGCGTCTTCTACTACCGCTTCCGCACCGGCAGCTGGATCAGCCCGACGGGCCGCACCCGCACCGCCCCGGCCGCGAACGCCTCGACGAGCTCGCTGACCCTCGCGGCCGTCTCCTGCCAGGCGTACACCGACGGCTACTACACGTCGTACCGCCATCTCGCCGAGGACGACGTGGACGTCGTCTTCCACCTCGGCGACTACCTGTACGAGTACGCCGTCAACTCCGTCGGTGGCTACCGCAACTACACCGACCGCACGCTCCCCACCCTCTTCAACCGCGAGACGGTGACCCTGGAGGACTACCGCCTGCGCTACGCCCTCTACAAGACCGACCCCGACCTCAGGGCCGCACACGCCGCGCACCCCTTCGTCGTCACCTGGGACGACCACGAGACCGAGAACAACTACGCCGACGACACCCCCGAGAACAACGTCCCGCCGGAGGAGTTCCTGCTGCGCCGGGCCTCCGCCTACCGCGCCTACTGGGAGAACCAGCCCCTGCGCAGCCCCCAGCAGCCCACGGGCTCCGACATGCGGCTCTACCGGCGCCTCCAATGGGGTCGGCTCGCCCAGTTCGACGTGCTGGACACCCGGCAGTACCGCTCCAACCAGGCGTACGGCGACGGCGCCCAGATCCCCGGACCGGACGTCGACGACCCGGCGCGCACGATGACCGGCGAGACCCAGGAGCGCTGGCTGCTCGACGGGTGGCGCGAGTCGACGGCGCTGTGGAACGTCGTACCGCAGCAGGTCACCTTCTCCCAGCGCAAGTTCGACCTCACCACGCCGTCCCGGGTGTCGATGGACGCCTGGGACGGCTACCGCGCCTCCCGGCGCCGGGTGCTGGACGGGGCGAAGGCCGCCGGCATCGAGAACCTGATGGTGCTCACCGGGGACGTGCACGTCGGCTACTGCTTCGACATCAAGGACGACTTCGACGACCCCGACTCCGCCACCCTCGGCACGGAGATCGTGGCCACGTCCGTCGCGAGCGGCCGGGACGGCATCGACAAGCCCGCCAACTGGGACACGTACATGCAGGCCAACCCGCACATGAGGTTCTACAACGGACGCCGCGGCTATGTGACCGTCGCGCTGGAGGAGGACCAGGCGCGGGCCGACTTCAAGACGGTGCCGTACGTGACCAGGCCCGGGGCGCCGGTCACGACGGCCGCGTCCTTCGTCACCGAGGCCGGGGAGCCGGGGCTCAAGCAGGCGTGAGCTCGTGCGCGGGGTCCTCTTCGGGGGCCTCGCCCGGGTAGCGGACGCCGACGCGGTCCCGGATCGCGTCGAGCGTCCGCATCACGGCCAGCGTGCCGTCCAGCGGGACCAGCGGGGACTCCGTCTCACCGGCGCGCAGGGCCCGCATCACCTCGGCGGCCTCGTGCCGCAGGCTGTTGCGGGGCCCGTCCGCCGGGTCGGCCGTGAACTCCTCGGGTTCACGGCCGTCGCGGTGCACGACGAAGCGGTCCGGGAAGAAGAAGCCGGACGGCACGTCGATACGGCCCTGCGAGCCGGTGACGGAGGCGGACGTCGCCGTACCGCCGACGATGGAGCAGTGCACCGAGGCCATCGCGCCGCCGTCCCAGGAAAGCAGGGCTCCCGTCTGCAGGTCGACGCCCTCCGCGGACAGCGTCGCGCGCGCCGCGACGTCCGACGGCTCCCCGAGCAGCAGCTGGGCGAAGGACACCGGGTACACGCCCAGGTCCAGCAGGGCGCCGCCGCCCTGCGCCGGGTCGCGCAGGCGGTGCGCGGGCGGGAAGGGGCCGGCCAGCCCGAAGTCGGCCTGGACATGGCGTACTTCGCCGATCGCGCCGTCGTCCACCAGGGCCTTGAGCCGCCGGACCAGGGGATTGCAGTACATCCACATCGCTTCCATCAGGAAGCTCCCGCGCGCCTGCGCCAGGGCGACCAGTTCCTCGGCCTCCCGCGCGTTCAGCGTGAACGCCTTCTCGCACAGCACGTTCCGCCCGGCCTCCAGGCACAGGCCCGCGGCCGCGCGGTGCGCCGAGTGCGGGGTGGCGACGTACACGACATCGATGTCGCCGTCCTGGGCGAGCGCGGCCCAGTCGCCGTACGCCCGCGGTATCCCGAACCGCTCCGCGAACGCGTCCGCGGAGGCCTGGCTGCGCGAGGCCACCGCGACCACCTCGGCGTCGGGCAGGTCGACCAGGTCCGCCGTGAGCGCGGCCGCGATCCCGCCGGTCGCCAGGATCCCCCACCGCACGCTGCGTTCCGCCACCGCGGCCCCACCCCTCGCTCATGTCAGCACATGTGACGCTCGGCACTCTGTACGAGCTGAGAGCATAGAGGGCGGATCACTCGGAGAGGGAGGGGCGCATGGGCGACCGTGGGGGGCCGGCACAGGACGTGCCGCAGCCGGCCATACCGCAGCCGGCGATACCGGAGAAAGTCACTCCGAAGCCGGCGACTTCGAAGACAGCCACCCCGAAGGCAGCGCAACCGCCCACCCGCTCCCTCCGCCGCACCGGCCTCCTCGTCACCCTCGTCCTGGGCGGCCTCACCGCCACGCCCCCGCTGTCGATGGACATGTACCTCCCGGCGCTCCCGGAGGTCACCCGCTCCCTGCACGCGCCCGCCGCGACCGTCCAGCTCACGCTCACCGCCTGCCTGGCCGGCATGGCACTCGGGCAGCTGGTGGTCGGCCCGATGAGCGACCGATGGGGCCGCAGACGCCCGCTCCTGGCCGGCCTCGTCGTCTACGTCGTCGCCACGGCGCTCTGCGCGCTCGCGCCCACCGTCGAGTTCCTGGTCGCCTTCCGGTTGGCGCAGGGCCTCGCGGGCGCGGCGGCGATCGTGATCGCGCGGGCGGTCGTACGCGACCTCTACGACGGTGTGGCCATGGCCCGCTTCTTCTCGACCCTCATGCTGATCTCCGGGGTCGCCCCGATCGTGGCGCCGCTCATCGGCGGGCAGATCCTGCGGGTGACGGACTGGCGGGGCGTGTTCGTCGTGCTCACGGTCGTCGGGTTGCTGCTCGCCGGGCTCGTCTGGCGGAAGCTCCCCGAGACACTCGCGCCGGCCGACCGGCACGGCGGTGGGGTCGGCGAGGCCCTGCGCGCCATGCGCGGTCTGCTCGCCGACGGTGCCTTCGCCGGGTACATGCTGGCCGGCGGGTTCGCCTTCGCCGCGCTGTTCGCGTACATATCGGCGTCGCCGTTCGTGATCCAGGAGATCTACGGGGCCTCGCCGCAGACCTTCAGCCTGCTGTTCGGGCTCAACTCGGTCGGGCTGGTGGTCGTCGGCCAGATCAACGGCAAGCTGCTGGTGGGGCGGGTCAGCCTGGACCGGGTGCTGGGCGCGGGCCTGGCCGTGGTGATCCTCGCGGCGACGGCGCTGCTGCTGATGTCCGTCGGCGTCTTCGGCGAGGTCGGACTGGCGCCGGTCGCCGCGGCGCTGTTCGTCCTGATGTCCGCGATGGGGGTGACGCTCCCCAACGCCCAGTCCCTGGCCCTGCTGCGCACCAAGCACGCCGCCGGATCCGCCTCCGCGCTCCTCGGTACGTCCTCCTTCCTCGTCGGCGCGATCGCCTCGCCGCTCGTGGGCATCGCCGGGGAGGACACCGCCGTCCCGATGGCCGTCGTCCAACTGGCGGCAGCACTGGTGGCGCTGGCGTGCTTCATGGGAATGTGCCGTCCTTGGAACAGACGTACGGATGGACGTGCGGATGGCCGTGTGGATGGACGTGTGGGTGCGGAGGGAGCAGACAGCTGAGCGCGCCGAGACTGCGCGGGGACACGCCGGAAAGGGCCGGACTCGACCCCGAGGAGATCCGTCATCTCGTCCGTGAGGTCCACGACCTCACCACCGGCTCCCGCCCCTGGGCGGCCGGAGCGGTGCTGCTCGTCGGGCGGGGGCCGTACGTCGCCGTCGAGGAGGCGGCGGGCTGGGCGGTGAGGTACGCGTCCTACGACGAGGAGTCGGACGAGGGGGTGGAGCTGCCGGCCGACTCACGCGTCCCGATGACCACGGCCACGCCCTTCGATCTGGCCTCTCTCACCAAGCTCTTCACCTCGGTGGCCGCGGTGCAGCAGATCGAGCGGGGCACGCTCGGCATCGACGCGCGGGTCGGGGCGTATCTGCCGGACTTCCGGGCGGCCGCCCGGCACGGCATCACCGTGCGCCAGCTGCTCACCCACACGTCGGGGCTGCGGCCCGAACTGCCGCTGTACGACTGTGCGGACGACGCGGAGCGCCTCGAGCGGCTGCGTGCGGAACCGCCGATCGGCGTGCCCGGCACGTACTGTTACTCGGACCTGAACCTCCTGCTGTTGCAGCACGTCCTGGAACGCATCACGAACCGCGCGCTCGACGTCCTGATCCACGACGGCATCACCCGTCCCCTCGGCATGACCGCGACCCGCTTCGGCCCCTGCCCCGATGCGGCGGCGACCGAGGACCAGCGGCGTCCCTGGGCCAAGGCGGACCGGGGGATGCTGCGGGGTGTCGTCCACGACGAGAACGCGTGGGCGCTGGGCGGGGTGGCGGGCCATGCGGGCCTGTTCTCCACGGCCCGGGACCTGGCGGTCTTCTCCCGCGCCCTGCTCTCCGGCGGCGCGTACGGCCCCGCCCGCATCCTCGGCCCCGACTTCGTGGAACTGCTCCTGACCCCGCCCGGACTTGGCTTCGCGGTCGACCAGCCGTGGTTCATGGGAGAGCTGGCGGGGCGGGGAGCGGCGGGACACACCGGTTTCACGGGGACGTCCCTCGTGGTGGATCCGGCGACGGACACGTTCCTGGTGCTGCTGGCGAACACGGTGCATCCGCGCAGACGCGGGGCGGACAACGGGCCGAGGGCACGGGCGGGGACGCGGGTGGCACGGGCGGTGCGGGGCCTGTAGCAAGGCCGCAGAGAGTTTTCGCGTCAAGAGGCTGGACTTGAGGTACTCAGCCCGTCCGGCGTTTGAGGACGAGCCCGCCGCCGTCCCAAGCCCCCACCCACCCGCAGTGGGCGGCCACCTCTCGACGCAGGCCCAGGCAATTCAGCCCGTCCGGCGTTTGAGGACGAGGCCCCTTCAGGGCCGAAGCGGGGGTCTGGGGGCCGCAGGCCCCCAGGGACCGGGGTCGAAGGGGCAGCGCCCCTGGGGACGGGACGGGGAGGGGCGGCGGGGGCGAGGAGCTGTGAGGCCTGCGCACGCGCCTCGTAGAATCGGCGAGTGAACGCCCCCGCATCCCCGGCAGACGCCCTCCGCAGCAGTCTCGCCACCCTCCTCGACGGCCTCCCACCCCGCCAGGCCGCCCAGGCCGTCGACCGGCTGATCGCCAGCTACCGGGGCGCCACCCCCACCGACGCCCCGATCCTCCGCGACCGCGCCGACGTGGCCGCCTACGCCGCCTACCGGATGCCCGCCACGTTCGAGGCCGTCCACGCGGCACTGGAGGCGCTCGCGGCGGCCGTACCGAAGTGGACCCCCGCCACCCACACCGACGTCGGCGGTGGAACAGGCGCCGCGACCTGGGCCGTCACCGCCACCTGGCCAGGCGAGCGCAGCGTCACCGTGCTGGACTGGGCCGAGCCCGCCCTGGCGATCGGCAAGGAGATCGCCGTAGCCAACCCCGCACTGGCGAACGCCCGTTGGCACCGCGCCCGGATCGGCTCGGCGCTCACCCTCGACCCCACCGACCTCGTCACCGTCTCCTACGTCCTCAACGAGCTCACCGCCCCGGACCGCACCGCCCTCCTCGACACCGTCGCGTCCGCCGCCCAGACCGTCGTGATCGTCGAGCCCGGCACCCCGGACGGCTACACCCGCGTCATCGAGGCCCGCGACCACCTGATCACCGCAGGCTTCCGCATCGCCGCCCCCTGCCCGCACAGCGCCGCCTGCCCCATCGCCCCCGGCACGGACTGGTGCCACTTCTCGGCCCGCGTCAGCCGTTCCTCCCTGCACCGCCAGATCAAGGGCGGCTCCCTCGCCTACGAGGACGAGAAGTTCAGCTACGTCGCCGCCACCCGCCTCCCGGCCGCCCCGGCCCCCGCCCGCATCGTCCGCAAACCCCAGATCCGCAAGGGCCAGGTCCTCCTCGACCTGTGCGAGACGGAACCCTCCCTGCGCCGCACCACGGTCACCAAACGCCACGGCGACCTCTACAAGGCGGCCCGCGACGCGGACTGGGGCGACGCCTGGCCCCCGGCCGAGGACCAGTAAACCCAGGAAACCCAGGAAACCCAGGAGATCCAGGAAGCCCAGGAATCCCGGCCCACTTAGGCAACCCAGGAGCTGCTGACCGCTTCAGTACAGCCGGCGCGCGCTGTCACGACGACTCGTCGGATATCGGCCCGTCCTGTGGTTTCTCCTGGAGTCGTTCCTCCTGGAGCCTGCGCAACAGCTCCTTCTTCTGGGTCTGGGCGTCGGTCCCGCCGCCGATCCGGCCGCTCCGCCCACCGCCGCGCAGCGCCTTGCGGCAGAGGTTCCGTCGCGTCCCGCCGACTCCCAGCATGTTTCCGGCTCCGCTTCGGGTCATGAGTGTCGCTCCTTTCATCCCGACAAACAACGAGACGTATCGTCTCGCGTTCGCTCCCTCAGGGTCCGGCGAGACGCTCCGTCTTGTCAACCTGATAAATTCGGACCATGGCAGCCCAGAAGTCCGCCCCCAACGCCACCCGCCGCAGCGAGAAGTCCCGCCGGGCCATCTACGACGCCGCCCTCGCCCTCGTCGCCGAGGTCGGCTACCCCAGGACCACCGTCGAGGGCATCGCCGCCCGTGCCGGCGTCGGCAAGCAGACGATCTACCGGTGGTGGCCGTCCAAGGCCGAGGTGCTGATGGAGGCGTTCCTCGACCTCGGGGAGCAGGCCGCGCAGGAAGCCGGGCAGGAGCCGTACGTCATCCCGGACACCGGAGACCTCGCGGCCGATCTGAAGGCCGTACTGCGTCTCACCGTCGACCAGATGAAGGACCCCCGCTTCGAGGCCCCGGCCCGCGCCCTCGCCGCCGAGGGCCTGGTCAACGAGCCGCTCGGCCGGGAGTACGTGGCCAAGCTCCTCGAACCCTCGCTCCAGCTCTACGTCGACCGGCTGCGCGCCGCGCAGGAGGCCGGGGAGGTGCGGCCCGACATCGATCCGCGCATCGCACTCGAACTCTTCGTCTCGCCCCTCGCCCAGCGCTGGCTCCAGCACACGGGGCCGATCTCGTACGACTACACCGACACCCTCGTCGAGTACGCCCTCCACGGCATCGCGGCCCGAAGGGGATAGGTGTGCACGCGTTCGTGCACGGTAGGGGCGTAAATCCCGCCAAAGCAGCCCATTACCCCTGATCAAGGTGCTGTGTATCACCTCGTCCCACCTGGCCCGGTTGTCCGCTACGGCCCCCCGGAGCGCACGATGGTGGGACCATAGGGCATGCTGTTCCGCACGACAGCGAGGCGAGGGGATAGATGAGCGCGGAGTTGGGCGGCCGGACCGGCCTGCAGGGCAAACTCTCCCAGTGGCTGCGTGGACGCCGCCCGAAGGAGGCCGCCTCGGACGAAGGCGGTCGTGAGGCCCTGCTGCTGGCCGCCGCCGGAGCGGGTCTGCCGCTCGCGCCCGCCGCGCACCCCGCCCCCGGCTACCGGTGTTCCTGCGACCGCGTCGGCTGCCCCACACCCGCCCGGCACCCGGTGTCCTTCGCCTGGCAGACGCAGTCCACCACCGACCGCGCCCAGATCGAGCGCTGGGCCCGCCACCAGCCACAGGCCAACTTCATCACCGCCACCGGCATGGTCCACGACGTGCTCGACGTGCCGCTGGAGGCCGGGCGCGAGGCGCTGGAGCGGCTGCTCGGCGCGGGGATCGAGGTCGGACCCGTCGCCGAGAGCGACGACGGACGCCTGCTGTTCTTCACCCTCACCCGCGGCACCCCCGAGGACGAGGACGAGTGGTGGCCCTGTGAGCTGGACTGCCACCCCGAGACCATGGACGAGCACCCGGGACTGCGCTGGCACTGCCGGGGGTCGTACGTCCTCGTACCGCCCGCGCAGTTGCCCGGCGAGGGACAGACGGTGCACTGGGTGCGCGGGCTCGAACACCCGCTGCCCGACCCGCTGAGCCTGCTGGAAGTCCTCACCGACGCCTGCGCCCGCCACGTCGGCGAGGAGCCCGAGCACCACGTCCCGGCGGCCTGGCCCCTGCGCCACTGAGCGCTCCGCGCGGAGAGCCGCGATGTGCCGTCGTTCGGCTGCGGCCGTCGTTCGGCTGCGGCGCCGTCGTGGCTTGTCGCGCCCACGCGGCGGAGCCGCATATTCAATGCAGCCCCGCGCCCCTCAGGGCGTTGCCGAACCGCCCCTTGAAGGCGCCCGCTACTCGCCCTTCGCCGCCGTCAGGCCCTGGATTCGGCCGAGGACGTCCACCTTTCCGGAGCCCTTCTTCGGGGTCAGGGCCGCCTCGTTGGAGACGATCTCCATCGTCAGCGACTGCTTGATCTCGCCTTCGGTCAGCGCCTCCACGGCCGGGTTCGGCGCGGTGAGCGTGGTGCCGGTGTAGGCCGTCTGCTTCTCGAAGTGGTGCGTGGTGAAGAACACCAGCGCGCCACCGTCCGCGGTGCGCAGGGCCAGCGGCGCGTAGTCGCCGTTCGTCATCGGCTCGTCGATGTACTGCCTGACCAGGCCCGGCTTCTTGGCCTCCTTCGCCCGGTCGGCGCGCCACTTGCTGGTGTTCAGGCCGGCCGCGAAGGTGGTCCCGCCGTGCTTGAGGTAGTTCGCGTATTCCTTGCTCAAGTCCGCGGGGGCGACGGCCAGTTCGGTCGAGTTCGCCGGGACGGCCTCGGCCCAGCCGTCCTTGTCCGTCCTGAACCTCGGTACGTCGCCGGGGGCCATCAGCGTCAGATACGTCGCCTCCCACGGCTCGGACAGGCTGTTGCGGCTGAACACGAAGACCCAGCGCGCGCTGCCGCCCTTGTTGGCGGCCGCGTCGGCGACGAACCAGCGCGGCCAGCCCGCCTTCTTCGGGATCGTGAACTTGGCGTCCGACAACTCCAGCGGGGTGTACGACGGATTGCCGCCGGGGCTGGTCGCCTTGCTCGCCTTCAGCCGCGCCTCGAGTATGTCGCTCAGGGCGCCGCTGACGTGATCGGCCTCCAGGGAGATGTCGTAGGCCTTCTCGGCCTTGTTGTACGCGGTAGTGAACTGCTGGAGCGCCTTGGCGGCGTCCGCCTTGGTGGCCGAGGGGAGAATCTCCTTCTCCCCGTGGACCACCACGCATCCGCTCGCCGTCAACGACAAAGCGGTCACCGACGCCGCAATCAGTGCGCTCCGGTCAAGCCTGCGGAGCCTTCGAGGGCCGCGTTCCCTGCTCATCAGGTCCCTTCACCTTCCCCTTCCCGGAGGCGAACCCTACCGGGGCCAGGAAGAGCGCGAGCGTCGGGATCAGGTACAGCAGCCACACCGTGACCTGGAGGACGGTCGGGTCCGGCTGGAAGTTGAAGACACCCTTCAGCAGAGTGCCGTACCAACTGGACGGATCGATGGTGTCGCTGATGTCGAAGGCCCGCGTGTTCAGGCCCGGCAGGAAGCGGGCCTCCTGGAGGTCGTGGAAGCCGTACGCCAGCACACCCGCGGCCACGACGACCAGCATGCCGCCGGTCCAGGTGAAGAACTTGGCCAGGTTGATGCGCAGCGCGCCCCGGTAGAACAGCCAGCCCAGCAACACCGCCGTGGCCAGGCCCAGTCCGGCGCCGATCACCGGGCGCGGGCTGCCGTCACCGGCCGCGCGCACCGACGTCCACACGAACAGGGACGTCTCCAACCCCTCCCGGCCGACGGCGAGGAACGCGGTGGCGACCAGGGCGCCGGTGCCCATCTGCAGGGCCGCGTCCAGCTTGCCGTGCAGCTCGGCCTTGAGGTGCCGGGCGGTGCGCCGCATCCAGAACACCATCCAGGTCACCAGGCCGACCGCGATGAGGGACAGGGAGCCGCCGAGCGCCTCCTGCGCCTCGAACGTCAGCTCCTGGGAGCCGAATTCGAGGGCGCAGCCGAAGCCGAGGGCGAGCGCGACCGCGACGCCGATGCCGATCCAGATCGGCTTCAGCGCGTCCCGCCGGTCCGTCTTGACCAGGTAGGCGATGAGGATGCAGACGACGAGGCTGGCCTCCAGGCCCTCGCGCAGACCGATCAGATAGTTGGAGAACACGGTCCCTTACGCCTCCTTGGAGAACAGCGTGCTGCCCCACCAGTCGTCCTTGTCGCGGACGCCGGGCGGGACGGCGAAGACCGCCGAACCCACGTGCTGGATGTACTCGTTGAGCGTGTCGGTGGCCAGGTTGCGCTGGATCGGGATGAAGCCCTTGCGGACGTCGTTCTGGTACGCGAGGAAGAACAGGCCCGCGTCCAGGCGGCCCAGGCCGTCGGTGCCGTCGGTGAAGGAGTAGCCGCGGCGCAGGATCGTCGCCCCGTGGTTGGAGTCGGGGTGTGCGAGCCGGACGTGCGCGGTGGGCAGCATCGCCTTCAGGAACGGCTCGTCGCGCTCCTTGGCCTTGCCGACCGGGGCGCCCTCGCCCTTGTCGCGGCCGATGATGTCCTCCTGCTCCTGCAGGGAGGTGCGGTCCCAGGTCTCGATGTGCATGCGGATACGCCGTGCGACGAGGTAGGAGCCGCCCACCATCCAGTCGGGACCGGCCTTCTCGTCCACCCACACGAACTTCTTGAGCCGGTCCGTCTCGGTGCCCGCGATGTTGCGGGTGCCGTCCTTGAACCCCATGAGATTGCGCGGGGTCTGCTCCTCCGGCGTCGTCGACGACGTCTTGCCGAAGCCGAGCTGCGACCACTTGATGACGACCTTGCCGAAGCCGATGCGGGCCAGGTTGCGGATCGCGTGCACCGCGACCTGCGGGTCGTCGGCGCAGGCCTGGATGCACAGGTCGCCGCCGCTGCGGTTCCTGTCGAGGTTGTCGCCGGCGAAGTGCGGCAGGTCGACGAGCGCTTCGGGCCGCTCGTCCGCCAGCCCGAACTTCTCGAACAGCGACGGGCCGAAGCCGATGGTGAGGGTCAGCCGCGACGGCTTGAGCCCCAGCGCCTCACCGGTGTCGTCCGGCGGCGCCTCGGCCAGGCCGCCGTACGCGCCCTCGCCGACCGCCTGCCCGGCGGTCATCCGGCGCGCGGCCGCCGTCCAGTCCTTGAGCATCTGCACGAACTCGGCGCGGTCGTCGGTCTTCACGTCGAACGCGGCGAAGTGCAGCCGGTCCTGCACCGGAGTGGCGATGCCGGCCTGGTGCGTGCCGTGGAAGGCGACCGCGGCGCCCGTCGCGGCGCCGGCCGGGTCCACGTCGTTGCCGGTACGGGTCATGGCGACCGTACCGCCGGCCGCGGCGGCGCCGAGCGCGAGGCCCGCACCGCCCCAGCCGATGAGCGCGCGCCGGGTGGGCGCCTTGGGACCGCTGTCCGTGTCCGTGGGCGCCTTCGGGCTGCTGTCCGTGTCCGTCATGGCTCGGTCTCCCGGTTACTTCGCGACGGCGGCGGCGAGCTTGGACAGCGGCTCCGCAAGGGCGTTGACGCCGTCCGACAGCTCCTTCTGCTGGGCCTCGGTGACCTTGTCGTAGGAGACGAAGTCGTACGAGTCCTTGTCCGCGCGGTACTTGTCGAGCAGCGTGTTCAGCGCGGTGAACTGCTTGTCGAGCTCGGTGACCAGCGCCTGGTCGTTCTCCTTGGCGACCGGCTTCAGCAGCTCGTACGCCTTCTGCGCGCCCTCGACGTTGGCCTTGAAGTCGACCAGGTCGGTGTGCGAGTAGCGCTCCTCCTCGCCGGTGACCTTGCCGGTGGCGACCTCGTCGAGCAGCTCCTTGGCGCCGTTGGCCATGGAGGTCGGGGTGATCTCGGCCTTGCCGACCCGCTCCTGCCAGTCCTTCAGGTCGGTGATCAGCTGGTCGGCGAGCTCCTTCTCGCGGTCGCCGATCTTCTTGTCCTTCCAGAGCGAGCGCTCCAGGCGGTGCCAGCCGGTCCAGTCCTTCTCCGGGTCCTGGCCGGCCTCCAGGCCGTCCTCGCGGACGTCGACCTTCGGGTCGATGTCGCCGAAGGACTCGGCGACCGGCTCGGTGCGCTCCCAGCCGATGCGGGAGGGGGCGTAGGCCTTCTTCGCGGCCTCGATGTCGCCGTCCTTGACCGCCTTGGCGAAGGTCTCGGCGAGCGGCAGGGTCTGGTCGGCCTGCTCCTGCGCGTACTCGCGGTAGGCGGCGACGGCCTTGTCCAGGCGCGGGTCGCGCTTGGCGGCGGCGCCCCCGCCGGTGGCCTTGACGGTCTGCCGGATGCCGTCGCCCTTCATGCCGGGCTTGCAGGCGATCGTGTAGTTGCCCGCCTTCACCTCCGCAGTGACGGTCTGCTTGGTGCCGGGGCCTATGTTCTCGCGCTCGGTGACGATGCGGTCGTCCGGGAAGAGGATGTAGACCTCGGTGACCTTGGAGCCCTTGTTCTCGATGGCGAGCTCGACGTGCCCGGCCGGAAACTCCTTCTTCGACACGTCGCACTTGTCGTCCGCCGCGATCACGTTGATGACCCGGTCGCCGCCCTCCGAGCTGCCTTTCTCGGTGCAGCCGGTGACGGCGGTGAGCGCCGCCACGGTCGTGGCGGCGGCTACGGCGGACAGTCTGAAGGGGCGCATTTCGGCTCCAAGGAGGTACCTAGCGGGCACACAGATAAGGTGAGGTTGCCCAAACTTATCTGAGGCTTACCTCACCAAAACCGGTACGTCCAGTGAAGCTTCTCTCATTGGCGGCGTACGAGCACAGCTTGATCACGGTGGCCCAAAACAGCCCCCATGGCCCGGTCAAGGGGCGGTCAAGCAAGCCGCTTCGGAGTGATGAGCACGGCCCCGGTCCTCGGATGCGGGAACACCTCGACCGGCTGCTGGTACACCTCCGACAGCAGCCGCTCCTCGAACACCTCGGCCGGCGGACCCCCGGCCGCGACCCGACCGGCGCACAGCAGCGCGACCCGGTGCGCGTAGGCCGCAGCGAGCCCCAGATCGTGCAGCACGACGACCACCGCGCCCCCCGCCCGCGCTCGCTCCCGGCACACCCTCAACACCAGCTCCTGGTGCCGGAGGTCCAGCGCCGCCGTCGGCTCGTCGAGCAGCAGGAGCGGGGCGCGCTGGGCGAGCACCCGCGCGAACGCCACCCGGGCCCGCTCGCCGCCGCTGAGCGCGGAGAACGGCCGTCCGGCGAAGGCGCTCACCTCGGTGGCGGCCATCGCCTCGGCCACGGCGAGGTCGTCCTCCGCGGGCGAGGAGGCGTGCGGTGCGCGGCCCATCCGCACGACGTCCTCCACCGCGAAGGGAAACGAGAGCGTCGCCGCCTGCGGCAGCACCGCCCGACGCAGGGCCAGTTCGGCGGCGGACCAGCCGGCCGCCGGACGCCCGTGGATCCGTACGACACCCTCGGCGGCCGGGAGATCGGCGGCCAGCGCGCTCAACAGGGTCGACTTCCCGGCGCCGTTGGGGCCGACGAGGGCGAGCACCTCGCCGGCGCGGGCGGCGACGGAGACGCCTTGGAGGACGAGACGGGTGCCGAGGCGGACGTGGAGGTCCTGGGCTTCTGCGACGACGTCTCCGGGGGTGACGGGTGACGGAGGCGTGGGGCGCAGGCGGAGCAAGCTCATGGGAGGTCCTTCAGCAGCGGGTCGGATGTCATCGCCGGGTGGGCCGACGTCCCTCAGGGGCGCGGGGCTGTGTCGATTTGCGGCTCCGCCGCGCGGGCGCGACAAGCCCCCCCCACACCCGCAGTCGGCATACGACCCTTAGGCCCACCCCCCTTGTCGCCGCCGAGTCCTACGCAGAAGCCAGAAGAAGAACGGACTCCCGAGCAGCGCCGTCAGCACCCCGAGAGGCAGCTCCGCGGGCGCCGCGATCGTGCGGGACGCAAGGTCCGCGGCGAGAAGCACCACCGCTCCGAGCAGAGCACTGCCCGGCACCAGGAACCGGTGCCCGGGGCCCGCGGCCATCCGCAGCAGATGCGGCACGACGAGGCCGACGAAGCCGATGATTCCGGAGACGCTCACGGCGGCCGCCGTCAGCAGCGCGATGACGAGCACGAGGACGATCCGCAACCGCTCCACGTCCACGCCCAGATGCCGCGCGGGCCGCTCGCCCAGCGCCAGCAGGTCCAGCCGGCGGGCGTACAGCGGCGCGACGGCCAGCCCGAGTGCCGCGCACGGCAGCACGGCCAGCACCTTCGGCCAGGTCGCCTGGGAGAGCGAGCCGAGCTGCCAGAAGGTGATCTGCTGGATGGCCGCGGCGTCCGCGAAGAACAGGAACAGCCCGATCACCGCTCCGCCGAAGGCGTTCACCGCGATGCCGGTGAGGATGAGCGTGACGACTTCCGTACGGCCGCCCGAGCGTGACATCGCGTACACGAGCAGGACGGTGCCGAGCCCGGCGACGAAGGCGAACACGGAGACCGTCCAGGTCCCGAGAAAGCCGACACCGAGCGCGATCGCACCGACCGCGCCGACCGCCGCGCCCGACGAGACGCCGATGACGCCGGGTTCGGCGAGCGGGTTGCCGAACACGCCCTGCATCAGCGCACCGGCACAACCGAGGGAAGCCCCGATGAGCAACGCCAGCACAATGCGCGGGAACCGCACGCTCCAGAGCACCGACTCGGCGACCCGGTCGAGCTCCGCGCCACCGAGTCCGATGCGGTGCTGCAGGGAGGCGAGGACGTCACCGACGGGGATTGGGTAGGCGCCGATGGCTGCGGCGATCGGGATCAGGGTGAGGAGGGCGACGATCAGGGCGGTGGTCAGGAGCCAGGGGCGGCGTCTGGGGCGTCGGGTGGCCGGGATGGTCTCGGGGGCGGCCTCTTCCAGTACGGTCACGCGGATAGTTTAGGTTAGCCTTACCTTTGTTCGCTGATGGTTGATGGGCAAGGCCGTTGCTGCGGCACACTGGTCGCCGTGAAGAGGGGGACCAGGGAGTTTCTGCCGGGAGGCGGACTGGTGCTGGCCGTGTCGGGCCGGCCCGGGCCGCCGTCGTTGCGCTTCGAGACGGCGGGCGGCGGCCGGATACTGCTGCGGCAGGGGGAGCGGCCGCTGTTGCTGGGCCGGTCGGTGGGTGAGGGCTGCTGCCCGGAGCTCCATCTGCACCGCCTCGAGGGCCACCGCTCGCCGCTGCCGCGCCTGCGTTCGGCGACCATGCGATCGTCCGTCAACTGGACGCACCAGTTCGCCCGTTGGCTGGAGCAGGCGGACGGGAGCCCCTTGGAGGACGGCCGCTGGGAGCTGGCCCGGCGGACGGTCTTCCAGCCGGGCGTCTGGACCGAGGACTTCGTACGGGACTGGCCGACCGGTCGGCTCGAGTTGTACTGCGGGGGCGGCTGGCACGGAGTCCTCCCCTTGCGCCCGCTCTCGCCGCCGGACGCCGGGCGGGTGAGGGCCTACCGCAAGCATGCCCGCGAGGGCACCCTCGCGCCCGTCCTGCTGTGGTGGGTGACCTTCCTCGACGGTTGGGTGATCCTCGACGGCCACGACCGGGCGGTGGCGGCGCTGGCGGAGGGAGGGGTGCCGGAGTGCGTGGAGCTGAGCCGAGTGCCCGACGAGGAGGGCTGGAAGCGGGCGGCCGCAGAGGTGACCGCGGGGCACGAGCACCGTATGCAACAGCTGGAGGCACGCTCCGGCGATCCGGGCGCGGAACGCCGACGGGCCACCATGGAACGGGCGTACGCCGACACGATCGCCTCGCTGCCCTACGGTGCGCCCCCCACTCGCTTCTCGCCCCTCCCCGGCGGAGCCCCCGCCTGGGACGACCTCGCCGCCCGCGCGATGCTTGAATTCCCCCGTGACTGACTACGACGTCCTGCGCGTCTTCTGCGGCCCCAAGGGCGGATACGGCAACGAACTCGGCGTCGTCCGTGAAGGATCGGTGATGCCCGAGCGGAGCGACCGGCAGGCGTTCGCGGCCAAGCTGGGGTTCAGTGAGACCGTGTTCGTCGACGACCCCGAGCGCGGGGTCATCGACATCTATACGCCGACTCTGCGGTTGCCCTTCGCCGGTCACCCCTGCGTCGGTACGGCCTGGCTGCTCGACGTGCCCGAACTGGTCACCCCGGCCGGCGTGGTGGGGGCGCGGCTGGACGGGGAGTTCAGCTGGATCGAGGCGCGGGCGGAGTGGGCCCCGCCGCGCGCCCTGCGGCAGTACGCGACGGCAGCCGAGGTCGACGACCTGGACGTCCCGCCGCCTGGCGAGCGAAGCGAGATGGGGGTCCCCCCGGACGAAGTCTGGGGGAGGATCTATGCCTGGGCCTGGGAGGACGAGGCGGCCGGACGTGTCAGGGCCCGGGCCTTCCCCGGCCGTGCCGACGGCATCGAGGAGGACGAGGCCACGGGCGCGGCGGCACTGCTGCTCACGGACCGGCTGGGTCGCGCCCTCAACATCACGCAAGGGGCCGGGTCGCAGATCCTCACCGCACCGCAGCCCGGGGGCTGGGTGGAGGTCGGCGGGCGGGTCTTCCTGGAGCGCTGAGGCTCAGGCGGTCAGCGGGAACTCCTCGCCCAGCGCCCGGAACACGGCCGTGTTGAGGGCGAACGCCTTCTTGCACTCCGCCACGATCCGCTGCTTCTCCAGGTCGTCGGCGTGGACGGCGTCCAGCAGTTCCCGGTAACCCCGCTTGAACGCCGCCGGGTTGGGGACCTGCTCGAAGACGTAGAACCGGACCCCGTCGCCCTTCCTTGCGAAGCCCCATGTCTTCTCCGCCTTGTCGCGGATGATCTGGCCGCCGGAGAGGTCGCCGAGGTAGCGGGTGTAGTGGTGGGCGATGTAGCCGCCCGGCCAGCGCTCGGCGCACTCGCGCACCCGGTCCGCATACGTCCGCGTCGCCGGGAGCGAAGACAGCCCCGCCCGCCAGCCCGGACCCCGCAGATGCGCCAGGTCCCGCTCCAGCGCCGGCAACCGGAACAGCTCCGGCCGGACGAAGGGGCCCGCCACCGGATCCGCCGCCAGCCGCTCGGCCCCGGCCTCCAGCGCCTCGTACACGAACCACAGCTGCTCGGTGTACCGCGCGTACGCGTCGACGCCGAGCCGTCCGCCGAGCAGGTCGCTCATGAACGTCGAGGTCTCGGCCTCGACGTGCTGTTCATGGGACGCCGTGCGGATGAGTGTCGAGAAGGAGTCCATGAGCCATATCCTCTAAGGTAAGGCTAACCTAAGTCAATAGCCTTGCCGACACTCTGTCGGTAAAAGCGTACAAGAGAAAGCCCGCCCTGGCAGGGCGGGCTCGGTGATCCGTGATCGGTGACCGGATCGGTGATCAGGGGAGCGTCAGGATCTCCGCCCCTGTCTCCGTCACCACCAGCGTGTGCTCGAACTGGGCCGTCCGCTTCCGGTCCTTGGTGACGACCGTCCAGCCGTCGTCCCACATGTCGTACTCGTGGGTCCCGAGCGTCAGCATCGGCTCGATCGTGAAGGTCATGCCGGGCTGCATCACCGTGGTCGCGTGCGGGCTGTCGTAGTGCGGGATGATCAGGCCCGAGTGGAAGGACGAGTTGATGCCGTGGCCCGTGAAGTCGCGGACCACTCCGTAGCCGAAGCGCTTCGCGTACGACTCGATCACCCGGCCGATCACATTGATCTGGCGGCCCGGCCTGACCGCCTTGATCGCGCGGTTGAGGGACTCGCGGGTGCGCTCCACCAGCAGGCGGCTCTCCTCGTCGACGTCACCCACCAGGTACGTGGCGTTGTTGTCACCGTGCACCCCGCCGATGTACGCCGTCACGTCGAGGTTGATGATGTCGCCGTCGCGCAGCACCGTGGAGTCCGGGATGCCGTGGCAGATCACCTCGTTGAGCGAGGTGCACAGGGACTTGGGGAAGCCGCGGTAGCCGAGCGTCGAGGGGTAGGCGCCGTGGTCGCACATGAACTCGTGCGCCACCTTGTCCAGCTCGTCCGTCGTCACACCGGGGGCGATCAGCTTCGCCGCCTCGGCCATCGCCTGCGCGGCGATCCGGCCGGCGACACGCATCGCCTCGATGGTCTCCGGGGTCTGCACCTCCGGACCCGAGTACGGCGTCGGCGCGGGCTTGCCGACGTACTCGGGGCGGCGGATGTTTCCGGGCACGGAACGGGTGGGAGAGAGCTCCCCTGGGACGAGCAGCGACTGGCCAGACATGCCAGCGAGTCTAAGACAGCGGCCATGGGGGACGATGTCCGTGGCGAGCCCAGGCGAAAGGAGCCGGTCATGGCCCTGTTCAAGAAGCGGACGGTCGGGAAGCCGGGGGAGTGGTACTACTGCCTCGTGCACAAGAAGGTCGAGGAGGGGCCGGAGTGCCCCGCCAAGGACCGCTTCGGGCCGTACGCCTCCCGGGAAGAGGCCCAGCACGCGATGGACCTCGCGCGCGAGCGCAATCTCGAGTGGGAGAACGACCCCCGCTGGCACGACGCCCCGGCCGGCCCGGCGGACGAGGACTGAATCAGCCCTCCACGGGCGCCGATGCAGGCGCCGATGGCGGTGCCGGTGCGGTTCCCGCTGCCGCCGCCCGCTGCTCCCGCACCCGTACCGCGTGCTCGTTCGTGCGCGCGTCGTACGACATCAGCTTCGGCAGACACAGCGCCAGCAGCCCCACCGCACCCACACACAGCAGCCCGCCCGACCAGACGGACGTCCTGACACCCTTCCAGGCGGCGACGCCACCCACGTAGGTCTGGCCGAGCTGCGGGCCGACCGAGTACGACAGCAGCTCGATCCCGGCGAGCCGGCCGCGCAGCTCGTCCGGGATCGTCTGGTTCCACATCACCCCGCGGAAGATGCCGCTGACCATGTCGGCGGCGCCGCCCAGCGTCAGGAACAGCAGCACCAGCCAGACGTTCCGGGAGACGCCGGCCGCCGCGATCGCCACGCCCCACAGCGCGGCCGACACGACGACGGCCCGCCCGTGCCGGTGCACCCGCGACGTCCAGCCGCTGGTCAGGCTCACCAGCATCGCGCCGGCCGGGACGGCCGCGTACATCAGGCCCAGCGACCACGGGGCGGCCAACTCGTCCGCGAGGAACGGCAGTACGGCGAGCGGCATCGCGAAGAGCATCGCCGCGATGTCGATGACGTACGTACCGAGGAGCTCCTTGCGGCTCCAGGCGTACCGGGCGCCCTCGGCGATGGCCTTGAGGGACGGCTTCGCCGCCGTGTGGGAGGCGGGGGAGGGGGCGATGCCGAGGGTGAGCAGGACGGAGGCGACGAAGGTCAGCAGGTCCGCGCCGTAGGCCCAGCCGAGCCCCGCGTACGCCACGACGACGCCGGCCAGGGCCGGGCCCGCCACGCCGCCGACCTGCCAGCGCAGCGCGTTCAGCGAGGCGGCGGCCGGGAGGTGCTCGTGAGCCACGATCCGGGGCCACAGGGCGTCCAGTGCCGGGCGCTGCACCGAGACGAGGGCGGAGGACAGGGCGGCGACGGCGAACAGCGGCCACACGGCCGGGCTCGGCAGCAGCGCGTTGACCAGCAGCGCCGCGCTCAGCACCGCCTGCCCGGCCTCCGTCCACACGATCAGCTTCCGCTTGTCGAGCGCGTCGGCGAGCGCGCCCCCGTACAGCCCGAACACGACCAGCGGCACCAGCTCCACGGCCCCGATCGCCCCGACCGCCGCGGCCGAACCGGTCAGCTCCTTGATCTGCACGGGCAGCGCGACGAAGGTCAGGAAACTGCCGAAGGACGAGATCAGCCCGGCGAGCCACAACCTGCGGAAGTCGGCGGAGGCCCGCCAGGGCGCGAGGTCGGGCAGCACGGAGGTCACGAGGGGCATGTTCGGGTGGGGCCGGAGCCGGAGGCAACCGGTTTTGCCAGCGGGTGAGCCTGGTGAGGGACGAGCCGGGTGGCCGGTGTCACCAGCGCGCAGGCGGCGGTGCCGTCAGCAGCTCCGCCAGCTGGGCCAGACGGTCACGGAAGCGCCGGCGCCCCCTCGGAGAGGGCAGTGCGTTCTCCCCGGCCGCCGCGCTGACCAGGTGCTGCACCGTGTCCAGGTCCAGCTCCGCGCCCTCCGGCACGGACAGCGCCTCATGCGCCAGGGCCGTCAACTCCCGCTCCTCGGCACCGAGCGTCAGCACCGTCGCCCCGGCCTGCCGGGCGTCGTGCACCCGTTCCAGCAGCGGTGCCCCGGGCCCGCCCGGCGACACCACGAGCAGCGTCTCCCCGCGCCGCGCCGCCGCCAACCGTCCCAGGCCCACCGCCAGATGCGCCGGATCAGAGGCACGCGCGCCATGCCGTACGAGGGTCGGGGCCAGCTCCGGCGTCCCCGACCACGCGGCCTCGTCCACCAGGTGGGCCGCCAGATGCCACGGCTCGTACTCCGGCGTGCCGACCAGCAGCAGCCCGCCCCCGTGCGCCACCGCCGACGCCCGCAACGCCCCCGCGAACCGTCGCGTGGACCCCAACCACTCGGTCCCGGCGAGCACTTCACGGAGCAACGCGACACGTACGGCGTCCATACGACCGCATCCTGCCGCAACCGAACACTCGTGACCCCGAGTTCACCTCGAATTCGCCCGGCATGGGGAAGCAGAGGGGCCCCGGCGGCCAGGCTTGAGGAGTCCGACCATGACCGAGACCAGCGTCCCCTTCCGTGCGGGCGAGGCGGGGTACGCCTCCTTCCGTATCCCGGCCGTCGTCGTCAGCCTCCAGGGCACGGTGCTCGCCTTCTGCGAGGGTCGGGTCGACTCCGCCCGCGACCACGGGCACATCGACATCGTGCTGAAGCGGTCGACGGACGGCGGCCGCACCTGGGGCCCGCTCAAGGTGGTCGCCGACAACAACTGGCACCTCGCCGGCAATCCCGCCCCCGTCGTCCTCGACACCGGCCGCGTCCTGCTCGTCCACATCCGCAACCACGCCACCGCCACCGAGGACGCCATCCTGCGCGGCGAGGTGAGCGACGCCGACGGCCGCCGGATATGGGTGCGCCACAGCGACGACGACGGCCTCACCTGGTCGAGCTCCAAGGAGATCACCGCGCAGGTGAAGAAGCCGGGGTGGCGCTGGTACGCCACCACGCCCGGCCATGCGATCCAGCTGAGCACCGGCCGGGTGGTCGTCCCCGCCAACCACACCATCCCGCCCACCGGCGACGACATCGGCACCGAGGCCAGGTACAACAGCGGCCACTGTCTGCTCAGCGACGACCGCGGCGCCACCTGGTACCTCGGCTACATCGACGAGAACACCGACGGCTACGTCAACGTCAACGAGACCACCGCCGCCGAACTCCCCGACGGCCGCGTCTACTTCAACACCCGCAACGACTCCCCGTCCCCCGGCAACCGCGCCGACGCCCACTCCGCGGACGGCGGACGGACGTTGATCAAGCCCTTCCGTCCGCAGGCCGGCCTCGTCGCCCCCATCTGCGAGGGCAGCGTGCTCCAGCTCCGCGACCCCGACGTGCTGCTCTTCTCCGGACCCGCCGACCCGGCCGCCCGCGCCCTGATGACCATCCGCGCCTCCACCGACGGCGGCACCACCTGGCGGCCCGTGCACACGGTCGACGGGCTGCCCGCCGCCTACTCGGACCTCGTACGGATCGACGCCGCCACCGTCGGACTCCTCTACGAGACCGGCGACTTCGGCCCGTACGAGACCGTCACCTTCCGGCGGGTGCCGGTGACGCGGCTCACCTGACGGGCTGGGGTGCGCGGGACGGACGTAAGGTCGGCCCATGACCTCTACCGACAGTGCACAGCAGGCCACCGACGCCCCCGCGAAGGCCCCGGCCAAGGACCCCTGGGACCTTCCCGACGTCTCCGGGCTCGTCGTCGGCGTGCTCGGCGGGACCGGGCCGCAGGGCAAGGGCCTCGCCTACCGGCTCGCCAGGGCCGGCCAGAAGGTGATCATCGGTTCGCGAGCCGCCGAGCGTGCCCGGGCCGCCGCCGAGGAGCTCGGGCACGGCATCGAGGGCGCCGACAACGCCGAGTGCGCGCGGCGCAGCGACATCGTGATCGTCGCCGTGCCGTGGGAGGGCCACGGCAAGACCCTCGAAGCGCTGCGCGAGGAGCTGGCCGGCAAGCTGGTCGTCGACTGCGTCAACCCGCTCGGCTTCGACAAGAAGGGCGCCTACGCGCTCAAGCCGGAGGAGGGCAGCGCCGCCGAGCAGGCCGCCGCCCTGCTGCCGGACTCCCGGGTGACGGCGGCCTTCCACCACCTGTCGGCGGTCCTGCTCCAGGACCCGGAGATCGACGAGATCGACACGGACGTGATGGTCCTCGGCGAGGTGCGGGCGGACGTCGAGATCGTCCAGGCCCTGGCCGGCCGTATCCCCGGCATGCGCGGCATCTTCGCGGGGCGGCTGCGAGGCGCCCACCAGGTGGAGTCGCTGGTCGCGAACCTGATCTCGGTGAACCGCCGGTACAAGGCACACGCCGGGCTCCGCGTCACGGACGTGTGAGCCGATGGGGGACACTGGTCGGCACAAGCAGTGCAGCAGTGTCCCCCGACAGGAGCCGACCCCATGTCCCGCCTCGCCTACTACACCCTCATCGTCTGCGTGCTCTCCGTGGCCGCGGCGGTCGTGTCCTTCGCCCAGGGCAGCTGGCTCGGGATCGTGTGGGTGCTGCTGGCCGGGCTCTCGTCGAACATGACGTGGTACTACGTCAAGCGCTCCAGGGACGCCCGGCGGGGCTCGGTCACGAGCTGATCGAGCAGAGCTCGTTCGTGTCCTGCCAGAAGCGGAACAGGTCGTAGCCGCAGTACGTCTCGAAGTCGCTGATTCCCAGACCGCGCAGGACGGCGTCGATCGCGTCGAAGAACGCGCCGTTGACCGACGGCACCCACAGCAGCGCGAACACGAACAGCAGGCCGAACGGGGCGAACGGCTCCACCTGGCGCTTGATGTTCTGCGACAGCCAGGGCTCGATCACGCCGTAGCCGTCGAGGCCCGGGACCGGCAGGAAGTTCAGGATCGCGGCCGTGACCTGCAGCAGCGCGAGGAAGGCGAGCGCGAAACGGAAGTCCCGCGGGACACCGTCGAGCGCGTCCAGCCAGAACGGGGCGGTGCAGACGACGGCGAAGAGGACGTTGGTCAAGGGTCCCGCCGCCGAGATCAGACTGTGCCGCCAGCGCCCCCGGATCCGCCCGCGCTCGATGAAGACGGCGCCGCCGGGGAGGCCGATGCCGCCCATGATCACGAAGATGACGGGCAGCACGATGCTGAGCAGCGCGTGCGTGTACTTCAGCGGGTTGAGCGTGAGATAGCCCTTCGCCCCGACCGAGATGTCGCCGCTGTGCAGGGCCGTACGCGCGTGTGCGTACTCGTGCAGACACAGGGACACGATCCAGGCGGCGGTCACGAACAGGAACACGGCGACACCGGGCTGCTCGGCGAACCCGGTCCAGGTGGCCCAGCCCGTCACCGCCGTGACGGCCAGGATCCCGACGAAGACGGGGCTGATCCGCCGGTCGCTGCGGCGGCTGAGGGCGGTGGTCATGAGGAGCGGCTCCTGGGGGACGGGACGTCGGGCCTGCCCGACCGTACCGGGAAAACGTCTCGCGGTGAGCGGTGGTTCCGTGGAGGGTGGGGGCATGGGGCTTTGGCATGTCTTCTACGAGGACTGGCAGATGGAGTGCTGCGGTACGCCGTTCAGGGTGGGCGACGAGGTGAGCTGGCCGCTGCTGTTCACGGACGCGGACGAGGCGCTCGGGGGCGGCTGGGACGACGAGCTCTCCAAGATCGTGGGACCGGTGGAGGAACTGCAGGGGGACGGGGGCGGCTCGGTGCGGGTCCTGCGGGACGAGACGGGGCTCACGGTGGCCTTGGGCGGGGAGACCGGCGCCGATGTCGGCCCGGGGGACCGGGTCCGGCTGGTCGGCCTCCTCGCGGTGGAGACGCACGGCGGCGAGTGGCCCGAGGCGAGCGGTCGCGTACGGGCGGTGCGGGTGGTGATCCAGCAGTACGCGGAGACGGCACCGGGCTCGCGGTCCTGGGAGCCGGTGAGGGGGCCCGGGGCGCGGCGGCTGCGGTCGGTGGACGAGTGCCCGAAGTGGTTCGCCGACGGGATGCCGGGGGAGCGGGGGCGGCGGTCGCTGGAGGCGGGGATGGTGGTGACGCTGGAGGTGCCGGACGAGGGGACGACCGATGCCGGGATGCGAGACGACCACGGCGCCTCACGATCCGTCACGATCTCCCCGCCCCGCCCCACCCTGTGACCTCCCCCTGACCGACCGGAGACAATGGACCCCGTGCGCTATCGCATCCTCGGCACCACCCAGGCGCTCCGCCCCGACGGCACCCCCGTTCCGGTGGGCGGAGCGCGGTTGCGTGCTCTGCTGACCGTGCTGGCGCTGCGGGGCGGACGTACCGTGCCCGTGAGCGTGCTGGTCGACGAGGTGTGGGACGGGGATTCGCCCGCCGATGCCACGGCGGCGCTGCAGGCGTTGGTCGGGCGGCTGCGCAGGGCCCTCGGCGCGGATGCCGTCGCCTCGGTGGACGGCGGCTACCGCCTCGCCGCCGCGCCCGACGACATCGACCTGTACCGCTTCGAACGCCTCGCCGGCGAGGGCACGCGCGCGTTGGCCGACGGCGACCCCGCCAAGGCGGCGGTCGTCCTGGACGACGCCCTCGCCCTGTGGCACGGCCCCGCCCTCGCCGACCTCCCCGACCGCACCGCCGAGTCGGCCCGCTGGGAGACCCGCCGCCTCGACGCCCTGCGCGCCCGGCACACCGCCGCCCTCGCCCTCGGCCGCGCCGACGAGTCCCTCCCCGAGCTGACCGCCCTGTGCGACACGCACCCCCTGGACGAGCCCCTCCAGGCCCTGCGCCTGCGCGCCCTGCGCGACGCGGGCCGCACGGCGGAGGCCCTGGTCGCCTACGAGGACGTACGACGACTGCTGGCGGACCGGCTCGGCTCCGACCCGGGGCCGGAACTGCGGGCGCTGCACGGGGAGTTGCTCCGGCCAGGAGTGGATGCGCACAGAGGAGGGGCCGGTCCGCGCACGCGCGAGGGACTGCGACCCGCCCATGGCGCGCCGCGGGCCGAGCACGACGGGCAGGAGGCCCGGCCGCACGGCGACACCGACGCGGAGGTCCGCCGACCCGGGGCCGGGGGTGCAGACACGGGCGTGTCCGACACGGCGGCCGCCGCAGGCCCGGGTGCGCCCGGGGCGCCGCACGGCACAGGCTCGCGTACCTCCGGCACGTCGACCGGCCCCGGGGTTCCCGCCGACCCCGATGCCCGTGCTCCGGCCGAGTCCGGTGAGGTGCGCATACAGGGCTTCCCGGGCGGCCCGGTCGTTCCCGCCGGCCGCGATGCCCGCCCCACGGTCGCGCCCGGCCGGCCCCATACGCTCAACGCCCCGTCCGTCCACGGTGAATCCCCTGCCTCCGTCCCCGCCCCACCGCCACCCACCGGCAACCTCCGCGCCCGTCTCACCTCCTTCGTCGGCCGGGAAGCGGACATCGAGGCCATCCGTGGTGACCTCGGTGCCGCCCGGCTCGTCACCCTGCTCGGTCCCGGCGGTGCCGGGAAGACACGGTTGTCGCAGGAGGCCGGTGAGACCGTGCGGGATGCCGCCCCGGACGGGGTGTGGCTGGCCGAGCTCGCGCCGGTCGACGACCCGCAGGCCGTGCCGGAGGCCGTGCTCACCGCCGTCGGCGCCCGCGAGACCGTGCTGTACGGCGCCGGGGCCGAGGCGATGCGCGCCGGGTCCGACCGGCACGACGACCCCGTCGAGCGGCTCGCCGAGCACTGCGCGAAGCGCCGCATGCTGCTGATCCTCGACAACTGCGAGCACGTCGTCGAGGCCGCCGCCCGCCTCGTGGAGGAGCTGCTGGAGCGGTGCCCGGAGCTGACGGTGCTCGCGACGAGCCGTGAACCCCTCGGCGTACCAGGGGAGTTGCTGCGGCCCGTGGAGCCGCTGCCGGAGCCGGTGGCGCTGAAGCTGCTCGCCGACCGGGGAGCCGCGGCGAGGCCCGGGTTCCGGATCGGGGACGATCCGGAGGCGTGCGCGGAGATCTGCCGGCGGCTCGACGGGCTGCCCCTCGCCATCGAGCTCGCGGCCGCCCGCCTCCGCGTGCTGACCCCGCGGCAGATCGCCGACCGGCTCGACGACCGCTTCCGGCTGCTCACCTCGGGCAGCCGCACCGTGCTGCCCCGCCAGCAGACCCTGCGGGCCGTCGTCGACTGGTCCTGGGAGCTGCTGGACGAGGGCGAACGGGAGGTGCTGCGGCGGCTGTCCGTGTTCGCCGGCGGGTGCGATCTCGCCGCCGCCGAGGCCGTGTGCGGGCCCGTCGCGCTGGAGGCGCTCGGCTCGCTCGTGGACAAGTCCCTGGTGGTGGCCGCCCCTTCGGGGGACGGGGAGATGCGCTACCGGCTGCTGGAGACCGTCGCCGAGTACGCCGGCGAGCGTCTCGACGAGAGCGGGCGGCGCGGCGAGGCCGAGCGCGCGCATCTGACGTACTACCGCGAACTCGCCCGTACCACCGAGCCGTTGCTGCGCGGCGCCGGTCAACTCGCCGCCATTGGACGGCTGGAGCGCGAGAGCGAGAACGTCCGAGCCGCCTTGCACCACGCCGTCGCCCTGCGCGACGAGCAGGAAGCGCTGTGCCTGGTGCTGTCGATGGCCTGGTACTGGCAGATGCGCGACCAGCGCATCCTCGCCCGCAACTGGTGCCAGGAGGTCCAGGAGCTCGGCCCCGACCCCTTCACCGAGCCCGTCCGGCCCGCCGCCCCGCTGTGGGAGCGCTGCACGGCCACGCCGCCGCCCTGGACGGGCGAGGTCCTCGCGGAGGCCCGCCGCGGCGTCCACCTGGTGCATGTCGCCTGCATGGACACGGAGCTGGACGCCTGGCAGACCCCCGAGCGGCGGCAGAAGCTGCGCATCATCGGCGAGACGTACGCGCCCGGACTCCCGCAGGGCTGCCGGTTCCCCGGCTCCCTGTGGTTCTACGCCGTCCTGATCACCGGGGACATCGCGCGGGTCCGGGAGATCGTCGACGCCGCCGTCGACACCTGCCGCCGTGTGCCCGGATACGAGTGGGACCTCGCCGCCGGCCTGCAGATGCGGGCCAATCTGCTCGCCAACCGCACCGAGTGGAGCGGTGACGCCACCCGCGACGCCGACGAGTCGCTGGCCATCTACGGCCGCCTCGGTGATCTGTGGGGCACCGCGGAGGCGCACGCCGCGCGCGCCGAGGCGCGGGAGAAGAAGGGCGACTACCGCCTGGCCGCAGCCGACTACGAGGCGGCGATCGAACACGCCGAACGCCTCGGCGCCCATGCCCACACGGGCGTCCTCAGCGCCCGACTCGGCAGCGTGCTCATCGAGGCGGGCGAGGCCGAGCAGGGTGAGCGGCTGCTGCGCGAGGTCATCGACCGGGCGACCGGCCCGAACGACCAGTCGATGCCCTTCGCCCGGCTCATACTGGCCGGCTGGCTCGGTGTGACCGGCCGGGTTCCCGAGGCGCGCGAGCACCTCCGGCTGCTGCGCGAGCAGTTCGAGCTCGCCCACTTCGTCGTCTTCGACGCCTACATCCTCGGCGCCGAGGCGTGGCTGGACGCGGTCGACGGCCACTGCGAAAGGTCTCTCGACCTGATCCTGCGCGCCTTGGAACGGGCCGAGGACCCGCTGTCCGAGGCCCTCACCCCGCACATCCGCTCCGCGTTCCTGACCACAGCCGCGTATGCCCTCGCCGGCCTCGACGAGGGTGGCCGAGGCCGCGACGCCGCCCGCTGCCTCGGCGCCGCCGACGCGGGGCTGCCGCCCGCGTACGTCGAGACGTTCCACGAGCGCGAGGTGCGCGACCGGACCAGGGAGCGCATCCGTGCCGTGCTGGGCGACGAGGCCTACGAGTCGGCGTACGCGGAGGGCGGCGCCCTCTCCCCCCAGGAGGCCGCCGCCCTGATCTGACGCGCACCGAGACGGACCGGGTCCGTACGTCAGCTCTTCGTGCGGAACTTGTGGATCGCGATCGGCGCCATCACCGCCGTGATCGCCACCGACCAGCCCAGCGTCACCCACAGATCGTGCGCGACCGGCCCGCCCACCATCAGTCCGCGCGCGGCGTCCGCGAGCGTGGACAGCGGGTTGTAGTCGGTGAAGGCCTGCAGCCAGCCCGGCATCGACGTGGTCGGCGCGAAGATCGACGAGCCGAACTGGAGCGGGAACAGCACCAGGAAGCCCATCGCCTGCACGGACTGCGCGTTCTTCATGATCACGCCCAGGGTGAGGAACACCCACATGATCGACGAGGCGAAGGCCGTGGACAGGGCCACGGTCGCGAACAGACCGGGCCAGCTCTTGATGTCGAACCCGACCGCGACCGAGACGATCATCAGCACGGCGGTCGCGAACAGCATCCGCAGCAGCTCCACCGAGATCTTCGCGAAGAGCACCGAGCCGCGCCCGATCGGCAGGGACCGGAAGCGGTCCATGACACCGGAGTTGAAGTCCTGGCTGAAGCCGGTGCCGACGCCCTGCGACAGCGTCATGCTCATCATCGCGATCATGCCGGGGATCACGTACTGCACGTACTGGTCCTGTCCGCCGCCCAACGCCTGCCCGATCGAGCCGCCGAAGACGAAAACGAACAGCAGGGTGAAGATGACCGGCATCAGCAGCGCGTCGGCCATCGACTCCGGGTCCTGACGGATCCACAGCAGATTGCGGCGGACGAGGGCGCCGGTGTGCCGCAGGTGCCCGCGCAGGGGGATGCGGGCGTCGTCGTTCGTCGCAGGTGTGGAAAGGGTGGCGGCGCTCATACGGCGACCTCCTCGCGGTCGTCGGCGGGCACGGCGTCCTGCGGCGCACTGGCGCGGTGGCCGGTGAGGGACAGGAACACCTCGTCCAGGCTGGGCAGTTCGGTGGTGATGGAGGCGAGCGTGACGCCGCGCGCGGTGACGGCACCGACGATCGCGGTGAGCTGCTCGTCGCTGAGGACCGGGACGAGCAGCGTGCCGGTCTGGGTGTCCACGGTGGTGGTGGCGAGCCCGGTGATGCCGAGCTCGTCCAGATATCCGGCGAGGGGCCGCAACTGCAGGGCATCGGCCGGCCGGACGCGCAGGGTCCGGCCGCCGACCTTGGCCTTGAGCTCCTCGATGCCACCGCCCGCGATGACCTTGCCCCGGTCGACGACCGTCAGCTCGGAGGCGAGCTGCTCGGCCTCCTCCATGTACTGGGTGGTCAGCAGCACGGTCACACCGTCCCCGACCATGGCCTTGACCTCGTCCCACACCTCGTTGCGGGTGCGCGGGTCGAGCCCCGTGGTCGGCTCGTCGAGGAACAGCACCGCGGGCCGTCCGATCATGGAGGCGGCCAGGTCGAGCCGCCGCCGCATACCGCCGGAGTAGGTCGAGGCGGGCCGCTTGGCCGCCTCCGTCAGGGAGAACCGCTCCAGCAGCTCGTCGGCACGCGCGCGTGCCTCCTTGCGGGGCAGATCGAGGAGCCGCCCGATGAGGTACAGGTTCTCCCACCCGGGGAGCTTCTCGTCCACGGAGGCGTACTGCCCGGTGAGCCCGATCACCCGCCGCAGCTGCCGGGGCTGCCGTACGACGTCGTACCCGGCGACGGTGGCCTGTCCGGCGTCCGGCGCCAGCAGCGTGGACAGGATCCGCACCAGGGTGGTCTTCCCGGCGCCGTTCGGCCCGAGCACGCCCATGACGGTGCCTTCGCGCACCGTGAGGTCAACACCGTCCAGAGCCTTGGTCTCGCCGTAGTGCTTGACCAGCCCCCGCACGGACACGGCGCTGCTCACGCCGTCGGGGTTCTTGTCGATTCGCGTCATGCAGAGGACGGTGTCAGCACCCACCGACAAACGACCGACAGATCACCGACATGGCCTACAGGGCGCCGACAGGGCGGATCCGCCTCTCACTCGGATCCGCTCCCGCCCGGGTCGGTCACCGGCTCACTGACCCACCCGCCCGTCGACGCACTCGCGCAACAGGTCGGCATGCCCGCAGTGCCGGGCGTACTCCTCGATCCGGTGCACCAGGAGCTCCCGCACGGCGAACCCCTCCTTGCCCAGGCGCTCGCCCAGATCCGGGTGCGCGGCCAGCGCGGCGTCGGTCGCCGCCTGCTCGCTTTCCAGGTCGGCGTACGCGGCGTCCACGACGGCCTGTTCGGCGACGGCTCCCAGGAAATCCCCGTCGGGGTCGCCGTACAGCTTCGGCAGCGGATCGCCCTCGGTGATCCAGCCGCGCCAGTCCCGTTCCACCTCGGCGAGGTGCCGGATCAGGCCGAGCAGCGACATCGTGGAGGGCGGCACCGAACGGCGGGCCAGCTGCTCCGGGTCCAGGCCCTCGCACTTCATGCGCAGGGTCATGCGGTAGTTCGTCAGGAAGTCCTGCAGCGTAGCGAGTTCGCCGTCCGGACTGACTCCGTCGCTGTTGCGGGGGTCGTCGTCGGGGTCGACCCACATGTCGGGGTAGGTGGTCGCCTGGCTCCATCGTGCGGGTTCGTCAGTCATGCGGCTCATGCTCGTCCGCGAGGGACCGGGCCCGCCAGCGAGTTTCGGGAGCCCCGCCGGTGAGTTCCGGGAAGTCCGGGACAAAGGGGCGCCCCGCCGACGGGGGAAGATCGGCGGGGCGCTGTGGTGCCGCAGTGGTTCAGGGGTGCCGGAGCCCGGAAGGGGGCACCGGACCGGCTCAGTGGACCGAGTGCTCCTCGAGCGGGAACGTTCCGCCCACCACGTCCTCCGCGAACGCCTTCGCCGCGTTGCCCATGACCTCACGGAGGTCGGCGTACTGCTTGACGAACTTGGGGACCCGGCCGCCGGTCAGGCCCAGCATGTCCGTCCAGACCAGCACCTGGGCGTCCGTCTCGGCGCCGGCGCCGATCCCGACCGTCGGGATGTGCAGGATCCGCGTCACCTCGGCCGCCAGCTCCGCCGGCACCAGCTCCAGGACGACCGCGAACGCGCCCGCGTCCTGGACCGCCTTCGCGTCCCGCAGCAGCTGCGCGGCCGCCTCCTCGCCGCGGCCCTGGACGCGGTAGCCCATGGCGTTGACGGACTGCGGGGTCAGGCCGATGTGGGCCATGACCGGGATGCCGGACTCGACCAGCAGCTCGATCTGGCGGTGCGAGCGCTCGCCGCCCTCCAGCTTCACCGCGCCGACCCCGGCCTCCTTCACCAGCCGGGTCGCCGAGCGCAGCGCCTGCACCGGGCCCTCCTGGTAGGAGCCGAAGGGCAGGTCACCGACGATCAGGGCGCGCGAGGTGCCCCGTACGACGGCCGCCGACAGCATGGTCATTTCGTCGAGGGTGACGGGCACGGTCGTGTCGTACCCGAGGTGACAGTTGCCCGCGGAGTCGCCGACGAGCATGACCGGGATGCCGGCCTCGTCGAACACGGACGCGGTCATCGCGTCGTACGCGGTGAGCATGGGCCACTTCTCGCCCCGCTCCTTGGCGAGAGCGATGTCGCGAACGGTGATGCGGCGGGTGCCCTTCCCCCCGTACAGCGCCTTGCTGCCGTCGGAGGGCTTCGCCTGAGGCGTCTGGGCAGCCGAAAGCTGCGTCATGGCAACGGCTCCTTCATGTCATCTCGAGGCGCCCTGACGGCGTCCCCGGACCGACTCCATGGTGGCACTTCGTGCCAGGGAGGGCCAGGCCTCCCCCTGTGAGTTCCGCCCCGTCGTGCCCCTCTCGCGCCGCGCGTAAGAGATCGGTAAAAATTTACGATACGAGACGGTGCCGTATCGAAAATCCCCTACGCTCCACGGCATGACTTCTCCCGTCCCAGACACCGGCCATCGGATACCGGAGGCCGTGCACCGGCGCCGCTGGGCGATCCTCGGCGTGCTGATGCTCAGCCTGCTGATCGTCGTCCTGGACAACTCGATTCTGAACGTCGCCATCAAGACCATCTCGACCCCGGCCCCGACCGGCCTGGGCGCCACGCAGAGCGAGCTGGAGTGGGCGATCAACGCCTACACCCTCGTCTTCGCCGGCCTGTTGTTCAGCGCCGGCCTCCTCGGCGACCGGCTCGGCCGCAAGAAGGTCCTGCTGGGCGGGCTCGCCGTGTTCGGCATCGGCTCCGCGCTCGCCGCGTTCTCCGGCTCGCCCGGCGAGCTCATCGCCTTCCGCGCGGTGATGGGCCTCGGTGCCGCGTTCGTCATGCCGGCCACGCTCGCCGTCCTGATGAACGTCTTCGAGCGGGACGAGCAGCCGAAGGCCATCGGCATCTGGGCGGGCGGCGTCGGGCTCGCCATCGCCATCGGGCCCATCACCGGCGGCGTCCTCCTCGACCACTTCTGGTGGGGCTCGGTCTTCCTCATCAACGTGCCGATCGTGCTCCTCGCGCTCGCGCTGATGCTGTGGCTGGTCCCGGACTCGCGCGACCCGAACCCCGGCCGCATCGACCCCGTCGGCGTCGTGCTCTCCGTGGTCGGCCTGGTCCTGCTCGTCTACGGCATCATCAAGGGCGGCCAGCTCGCCGACTTCACCGACACGACGGTCCTCGCGACCATCGCCGCGGGCCTCGCCGTCCTCGTCGGCTTCGTCGTGTTCGAGAAGCGCAGCGACCATCCGTCCATCGACGTCACGTACTTCAAGAACAAGGTCTTCTCGGCCGCGATCGGCGTCATCGCGCTGGTCTTCTTCGCCCTCATGGGCGTGACCTTCTTCTCCGTCTTCTACACCCAGAGCGTGCGCGGCTACTCGCCCCTGCAGACCGGCCTGCTGATGCTGCCGCTCGCCGCCGCCCAGATGATCTTTGCGCCGCGCGCCCGGCTCCTCGTCGACCGCTTCGGCAACAGGGCGACGACCACCGGCGCCATGCTGCTGATCGCCGCCACCCTGGCCGCGTTCGCCGCCTTCGAGGCGGACACGCCGATCTGGCTCCTGGAGGTGGTGTTCTTCCTCATGGGCGCCGCCATGGCGCACATCATGACCCCGCTCAGCGTCGTCATCATGCAGGCCCTGCCCCGCGAGAAGGCCGGCTCCGCCTCCGCCCTCAGCAACACCTTCCGCCAGGTCGGCGGCGCACTCGGCGTCGCCGTACTGGGCTCGGTCATGTCGACCGCGTACCGGGGCGGCATCGAGGACAAGCTCACGGTGCTGCCGGAGGGCGTACGGCACACGGCGGGCGAGTCCATCGAGGCCACGCTCGGCGTCGCGGCCCGGCTCGGGTCGCGGGGCGAGGCCCTCGTCGGCCCGGCCCACGACGCCTTCCTGCACGCCATGCATGTGACGGCGCTGTGGGGAGCGGGCATCGCCGTGCTCGGCGCGGTGGTCGTGGCGCTGTTCCTGCCCGGGCGGCCGACGGCATCTCAGGAGGGGGAGACGGAGCGGGAGTTCGCGGCCGCGGAGTAGCACGCGCGCCGACACACGCCTCGTGCACGCCGACGTCGTACACCGTCGTACACCAGGGAGAATCAGCACAGCCCACCGAAAGGACCGAACCCAGTGAGCCTCGCCGACAGCCACCCCCGGCACGACGGCCCCACCCGGGGCCGCCCCCGCAGCGAGGCCGTGGAGCGGGCCATCATGGAGGGCATCCTGAAGCTGCTGGAGGACGGTGTGCCGCTCTCGGAGCTGTCCATCGAGCGCATCGCCCGTACCGCGGGCGTCGGCAAGGCCACCATCTACCGGCGCTGGCGCGGCAAGGAGGAGCTCTTCGTCGACGTCGTGCGCGCCGCCGAACCCCCGGACCCCGAACTGCCCGGGACCTCGGTGCGCGACGATCTCGTGGTGCTGATGGAGCAGTTGCGCAGGCGCGGCCTGATGACCCGTTCGTCGGTGCTGCTGCACAACGTCATCGCCCAGATGAAGAGCACGCCGAAGATCTGGGACGCCTATCACGCGATCGTCGTCGAGCCGCGGCGCAGGAAACAGCACGCGATCCTGCGCCGCGGGCAGGAGAGCGGTGAACTGCGCACCGACCTCGACGTCGACGTGATGAACGACATCATCTTCGGCCCCATGCTGGTCCGTGCCGTCATGCGCCCGGACGCCGACCTTCCCGAAGGGCTGGCGGAGCAGATGGTCGACGCCGTACTCGAAGGTCTACGGCCCGTCAGTTCGCGCAACTCGTAGATCGCATGTGCGCGTTTCGTCACAGAGCGCGCTTTCCCTCGCGGTGAGCGGAACTCCTGAAGGTGACTTGTACGTCCTCGCCCCCGTACGGCCGTCATGAGTACGGCAGGAACGGAGCCGATCATCCCCTAGGGTTTCTCTGGGCGCGGGGGGACGACGGAGTGCACGGCAGGTAGTGAGGCGACGGTATGGCGCAGCAGGCGTACGTGACGGAGACGGACAACGGAGGCTCGGGGCCCGAGCGCCGGGAATCCGGGCTTCGGCGCCTGACGGACCGCCTGAAGAACAACCGCCTGGTCGCGGCCTGGCGCGGTGATCCGCGCATCTGGCGACGCGGCATCGTGCTGGCCGCCCTCGCGGTGATCCTCGCCCTGGTGATGCTGCTGCACGCGCAGATCCCGAACCGGATCGGCAACCTCGGCAGCCTCACCGAGACGTTCCTGCCGTGGCTCGGCCTGTTCGTCCCGCTGCTTCTCCTGCTGGCCCTGGTCCGCAGGTCCGCGACCGCGCTCATCGCGGTGCTGCTCCCGGCGACCGTGTGGCTGAACCTCTTCGGCGGCCTCCTCGTCGACCGCACCGGCCCCGGCGGCGACCTCACGGTGGCCACGCACAACGTCAACGCCGACAACACCGATCCGTCCGGCACCGCCCGCGACGTGGCCGCGTCCGGCGCGGACGTGCTGGCCCTGGAGGAGCTGACGGCCGCGGCGGTGCCGACGTACGAGAAGGCGCTGGCGTCGACGTACAAGTACCACTCGGTGCAGGGCACCGTCGGGGTGTGGAGCAAGTACCCGCTGAGCGGGGTCGGGCCCGTCGACATCAAGCTGGGCTGGACGCGCGCCATGCGGGCCGTGGTGACCACGCCGTCCGGGCAGGTCGCGGTGTACGTCGCCCACCTGCCGTCGGTGCGGGTGAAGATGGAGGCCGGGTTCACCGCCCGCCAGCGCGACAAGAGCGCCAACGCGCTGGGCGAGGCCATCGCCGACGAGCCCGTGCAGAAGGTCGTCCTGCTCGGCGACCTGAACGGCACGATGAACGACCGCGCGCTCAACGCCGTCACCGCCCAGATGCGCTCCACGCAGGGCGCCTCGGGCAGCGGGTTCGGGTTCAGCTGGCCGGCGTCGTTCCCGATGGCCCGGATCGACCAGATCATGGTGCGGGGCGTCGAGCCGGAGAGCTCCTGGACGCTGCCGGAGACGGGCAGCGACCACCTCCCGGTGGCTGCTCGTGTGAAGGTCGACACGTCCTCGTAACCAGGGGGAATACGGGGGCTGCGAGTCTTTGTTCCGGAACTGAACATAAGCTTGGTCCGGAACATCGCTCTCGCTTGAATCTCCCTCGAAAGGCACGGCTCTTTTCATGCCCCTGGCCCTGCTCGCCCTGGCCGTCGGCGCCTTCGGCATAGGTACGACCGAGTTCGTGATGATGGGCCTGCTGCCCGACGTCGCGGACGACCTGCACACCTCCATCCCCACCGCCGGACACCTGGTCTCGGCGTACGCGCTCGGCGTCGTCATCGGCGCCCCGCTGCTGGCGGCCGCGACCGCGCGGATGCCGCGCCGTAGGGTCCTGATTGCGCTGATGGCCCTGTTCGTGGCCGGCAACGCGGCGTCGGCCCTCGCGCCGGACCACTCCTGGCTGCTCGTGGCCCGCTTCGTCAGCGGTCTGCCGCACGGTGCCTTCTTCGGCGTCGGCGCGGTGGTCGCCACGGCCATGGTCGCGCCGGAGCGCAAGGCCCGGTCGGTGTCCCTGATGTTCCTCGGGCTGACCGTCGCGAACATCGCCGGCGTGCCGGTCGCCACGCTCGTGGGGCAGCACCTGGGCTGGCGGGCGACCTTCCTGGGCGTCAGCGCGATCGGCCTGGCCGCCATCGCCTCGCTCGCGCTGCTGATCCCGCACGACCGGGTGCCGGCGCCGTCCGCCGGCCTGCGCGGGGAGCTGGCCGCGCTGAAGTCGCTGCCGGTGTGGCTCGCCCTCGGGACGACGGTCGCGGGCTTCGGCGCGCTCTTCGCCGCGTACAGCTACGTCACGCCGATGCTGACCGACTCCGCCGGGTACGCCGACGCCAGCGTGACGCTGCTGCTGGCGCTGTTCGGGGTGGGCGCGACGGTGGGCAACCTGCTGGGCGGGCGGCTGGCGGACCACTCGATGCGCAGGACCCTGTTCGGGGGCCTGCTCTCCCTCGCCGCCGTGCTGGCCCTGTTCCCGCTCCTGATGTCCACGGCGTGGAGCGCGGCCCTGGCGGTGACGCTGCTCGGCATGGCGGCGTTCGTGGCCGGCTCCCCGCTCAACCTGATGGTGATGGAGAAGGCGTCGTCGGCCCCGTCCCTGGCCTCCTCGGCCAACCAGGCGGCCTTCAACCTCGCCAACGCGGGCGGCGCCTGGATCGGCGGCCTGGCCCTCGCCGCAGGCTTCGGCGTGACCTCGCCTGCCCTGGCCGGTGCCGCGCTGGCCGTGCTCGGGCTGGGCGTCGCGGGCGCCGCGTACGCGGTGGACCGGCGGCGGGTCGCCGCTCCGCGGGCCGGGCGGGAGCGGGTGGTCGCCGGGCATGTTCCGCACCAGGCGGAGAGTGTCCGGTCCTGAGGTACGACGAGGGGGGCGCCCGGTGATCACCGGGCGCCCCCCATGTGTTTCTCTCTGCGTTTCTCTCAGCGGCGGTACGACTCCACGTAACCGTTCGCAGGTGTCCCCACGCCCGTGACGTCGTCGTAGCCCTTCACGGCCTGGAGCGAGCTGTCCTTGCCGAGGCTGCGCACGGACGTCGTCAGGCCGCCTGTGGCGTCGTAGCCGTTGACGTAGTCGACGCGCGCGACCGCGAGCCCGGAGCCCGTGGGGTTGTCCGTGACGTCGTGGTACGCCTTCGAGCCGTACTTCGCGTAGATCGCCGGGTTGGCGAAACCGAGCGGCTTGCCGCCGCGCGCCTCCTGCGCCAGCGCCTGGACGGCCGCGATCACCGGTGCGGCGAGCGAGGTGCCGCCGATGCGGTACTCGTCGTACGCCTGGGTCCTTCCGTCCGGCAGGGTCTGCGTCTGGCCCACCAGGAACCCGGTGTTCGGGTCGGCGATCGCCGCGATGTCCGGCACGACACGGTTGCCGTCGGCGCTGTTGGCCTTGGCCAGCGCGTCCGGCACGACGCCCTTCTGCCAGTACGGCTCGGCGACGGTCCTGCTGGTTCCGCCGCCCGCGCCCGAGGTGAAGGCGCCGGGGAAGTCCGTCCAGCTCTTGCCGTCGGCCGACAGCACCGCCTTCTGCGTGCCCCAGCCCGTCTCCCACAGGTACGAGTCGCCCTTGCCGACGGCCAGCGAAGTGCCGCCGACCGCCGTCACCCACGCCGAGTTGGCCGGGGTGTCGACCTGCTTGGTACCGGTGTTGGCGACCTCGTCGCCGTTGTCGCCCGAGGAGAAGTAGAAGCCGATGCCCTCGACCGCGCCGAACTGGAAGACCTGGTCGTAGGCGGCCGCGAGGTCGGGCGTCTGGTTGGCCTCGATGTCGCCCCAGGAGTTGGAGACGATGTCGGCGAGATGGTTGTCGACGATCTTGCTGAGCGAGTCGAGCAGGTCGTCGTCGTAGCAGGAGGCGGCGCCGACGTAAGTGATCTGCGCGCCGGGCGCGACCGCGTGCACGGCCTCGACGTCGAGGGTCTCCTCGCCGTACCAGCCGGCCGCGCCGCACTCCTTGGTCCGCGTGTACTTGTCCGGCAGGACCTGGTGCAACTGGCCGCTGGTGTAGGCCGCGTCGCCGTGCTTCTTCGCGTAGGTGGCCGCGTCGAAGGCGATGGTCGGCGAGGCGTACGCGTCGGTGATGGCGATGCGCACGCCCTTGCCGGTGCGCGTGCCCGCCCCGTAGGCGGCGCGCAGCTGCTTGCCGGTGTAGCCCTTCACGGCGTACGGGATCTTCGTGCCGTACGCGTCCGGCAGCGTGCTCGCCACGTTCGAGCCGTGGTACGAGGAGAAGGGCCCGGCGTTGCGGAACACGGTCTCCGGCGGCGGGAGCTGGTCCTGGTGGCGCGCCAGGTGCGGCGCGTTGTCCAGGCCGGTGACGGTCAGGACGGCGTCCTTGAGGCCCTCCGGTACCGAGGCCGACGTCGCGGGCGCGCGGTAGGTCCGGGCGCCCTTGGTGTAGTTGTGCAGCTGGGCGCCGAACGCCTTCTCGGCGGCGGCCACATCGCCGGTGACGGCGACATAGTGCTGTGTGACGTCCGTGACCTTCAGGCCCGCCGACGTCAACCAGCTCTTCACGGCGGCCACTTGGGCCTTCGTCGCGCCGAAGCGGGCCTGCGTCTGCCTGGCGGTGAGGTATTTGCCGTACGACGCCGAGTCCGGGTCGGACACGGCTTTGGCGTAGGCGGCGAGACCGGTCGCGTCCCGTCCCGCCAGGTAGACGCGGACGGAGACCGGGGCGCTGTCGGCGGTCGCGCCCCGGTCGGCCTTGGTCGTGGCCCAAGCGGGCTTGGTTCCCGCGAGCGTGTCCCGGTCCGCGTGGTCGGCGGCGTGCGCCGCGGGTATGCCGAGCGCGAGCGCGCCGGCGAGCAGGGGCAGTGTCGCTGCCAGGCTCACTCCGGCGCGCAGGGTGGCGCGGTTGGATCTCATGAAACCCCCTGTGCGGTTCGTCGCGAGTGGATCACTCGACAGGCGTCACTCTTTCGATGAACCGTTCATGCCAGGGGAATGCGAGGGCCAAGAAGCCCTCAATTAACCTAATGACAAGGCCATTTGATGGTCGAGGAGGGAGCGAGGATCACGGCCGCGGCTTCGCGCCCCGCTCCTCCAGCATGTCCTTCATCAGGTCGATCTCCGACTGCTGCCCCTCGACCATGCCCTGCGCGAGCTTCTTCTCGACGTCGACCGTGCACTTGTCCACACAGCCCTCGGCCATGTGGATGCCGCCCTTGTGATGGTCCGTCATCAACTGCAGATAGAAGACCTCCGCCTGCTTGCCGCTGAGGCCCTCGAGCTTCTTCATCTCCGCGTTGGTCGCCATGCCCGGCATCAGCGCGCCGTCCCCGGCGGAGGGCATGTCGCCCATGCCCATCCAGGCCATCGGCCCGTCCGACGACACCTTCGGCAGCTTCCACAGATCCAGCCAGCCCAGCAGCATGCCGCGCTGGTTGGCCTGCGTCTGCGCGATGTCGTACGCGAGCCGCCGCACCTCCTCGTCCTTGGTGCGGTCGCGCACGACGTACGACATCTCCACGGCCTGCTGATGGTGCACCGCCATGTCGCGCGCGAACCCGGCGTCCGCCGAGTCGGCGCTCGGGGTCTGCCCGGAGCCCCCGTCCTCGGCGACGGCGTAGGTGATCGCGCCGGCCGCGACGAGCACGGCCGCCACGGTCCCGGCGATCCAGCCGACGTGCTGCCTCACTCCGACAGACCGCCCGTGCACGCCGCGCCCGGCTCCGGCGTCTGCTCACCCTGGACGTACGTCTCGAAGAACTTGTTCACGTTCGGGTCGCTCGCGCTCGTCACCGTGCGCTGGTGCCCCCACGCGCTGAGCATGATCGGGTCCTTCTGCTTCTCGTCCGGGCTCATCAGCGTGTACGGCGTCTTCTTGACCTTCTCCGCCAGCGCGGCGACATCGGCCTTGGATGCCTTGCTGGTGTACGTCACCCAGACGGCGCCGTGCTCCAGGGAGTGCACGGCGTTCTCGTTCCTGAGTTCCTTGGTGTAGACGTCGCCGTTGCAGTTCATCCACGCCCGGTTGTGGTTGCCGCCGACCGGCGGTTCCACCGGGTACTTCACGCTCGTCTCGACGTGGGTGCGGGCCAGGGTGCCCTTCCAGGTGTTCACGCCGTCCTTGCCGGCGACGAACTTCCCGGTGGTCTTGTCCTTCTCGGACTGCGCCGAGTCGCTCTTGTCGGACTGCGACTGGATGAGGACGACACCGCCGACGACGAGACCGGCGACCACCACGACGCTGGCCGCGATGGTGAGGATGCGGTTGCGGCGCTCACGGGCACGCTCGGCACGCCGCATCTCCTCTATCCGCGCCTTGCGATCCGCGCTGTTCTTGTTCTTGGCGGAGCCCATGAGGTGTGCCCTTCTGAGGGGGGTGGGACATTCGGGTGCGCTGATCGTAATGGGGGCGATGGGGCGAGATGTAGGGAGGCTGCGAACGCCCGATATTTGGAACCCCGAATGCGCATTATCTACGCTGCCCACATGCGGCTGCTGCGCTCCACCGACCTCGCCCTGCGGCTCCTCATGCGGCTCGCCGTCCTGGGCGACGCCACGCCGACGACCCGCGAGGTCGCGGCGGACATGGAGGTGCCCTACACGCACGCCGCCAAGGTCGTCGCCGAGCTGCAGCACATGGGTCTCGTCGACGCCCGCCGGGGCCGCGGCGGAGGGCTCTGGCTCAGCGACAAGGGCCGTACCGCATCGGTCGGCGCCATCGTGCGCGCCTTCGAGGGGGACGGCGACGTCGTCGAGTGCGAGGGCGACAGCCCCTGCCCGCTCCACTCCGCGTGCCGGCTGCGGGGCGCGCTGCGGCGGGCCCAGGAGGCCTTCTACGCCTCACTGGACCCGCTGACGGTGACCGACGTGACCGCGGACCCCACCGGTCCGCTGCTGCTCCAGATCGGCCGCGCGCCCTAAGGCAGGTTCCAGGGACAGGGCCTAGCTCTCCTGGGCCAGCCAGAGGTCCGGCCCGAACACCTCGTAGTGGATGTCGGCCGGCGCCACGCCCTTCGCGATCAGCTGCGCCCGTACCGCCCGCATGAAGGGCAGCGGACCGCACAGGTACGCGCGCGTGCCCTGCGCTACGGCGATGTCGGTGAGGTCGACCAGGCCGGTGCGGTGGGAATCCTCGGCGCCGTCGGCGCCCGTCTCGTACCAGAAGTGCACCGAGGCGTCCGCGAGCTTCCCGGCGTACGCCTCGTGGTCGGCGCGCAGGGCGTGATCGGCTGGGGAGCGGTCTCCGTGCACGACGGTCACCGGGCCCTCGTGCCCGGCGTCCGCGAGCTCACCCAGCATGGCGACCATCGGGGTCACGCCGATGCCGGCGGAGGCGAGGAGCAGCGGGGCGTCGGTGCCGGCGAGCACGAGATCGCCGTACGGCGCCGACAGGCGCAGCCGGTCGCCGACCCGCACGCGCGCGTGGAGGTGGTTCGAGACCTCGCCGTCGGGGGCGGCCCCGCCGCGCACGCGCTTCACGCTGATCTGGCGGATCGGCGAGCCGGGTGCCGCGGAGAGGCTGTACTGGCGTATCTGCCGGGCCCCGTCCGCCAGCTCGGCCTGGACGGAGACGTACTGCCCGGCCCGGAAGCCGGGCGCCGGGCGGCCGTCGGCCGGGCGCAGCCGGAAGGTGGCGACGTCGGCGGTCTCCTCGACCCGCTCGACGACCTCCCACTCCTGCCACTCGCCCCCGCCGTGCTCCTTGTACAGCCGCTTCTCGATCGCGATGAGCGCGTTCGCCATCAGCCAGTAGACCTCGTCCCAGGCGGCGGCCACTTCGGGCGTGACGGCCTCGCCGAGGACGTCGGCGATGGCGGCGAAGAGGTGCTCGTGGACGAGCCCGTACTGCTCCGCCGTGACGCCCAGGGAGGCGTGCTTGTGGGCGATACGGCTCAGCATCGCGTCGGGCCGCTCGTCGGGGTGGTCCAGGAGGTGCGTCGCGAAGGCGGCGATCGACCCCGCCAGAGCCTGCCGCTGGGTGTCCGCCGCCTGGTTGCCGCGGTTGAACAGGTCGCGCAGCAGCTCGGGGTGGGCGGCGAACAACCCGGCGTAGAAACGCTCGGTGATCTCGGCGAGGGATGCACCGACCGCAGGCAGGGTGGCGCGGACGGTGACGGCGGACTGCTCGGACAGCATCGGGTCTCCTCAGGCTCGAAGGGGCGGTGAGGGTGACCGCCCGCCCTCATTAAAACTTGCATCCAAGATTCCAATTAAAGCGGGGTGGGTCTTGAGGGGCCGGGCATTACGGATGTCGGTTCAAGCAGGCAAGATGGGCGGCAGAGCAGTTCACCGAGCGCCGGAGCGGTGCACCGGGCACCGTGGCAGGACACCTGCCGTATGCCGGGCGTTCGCCCCGGGGTCGCCGCGGCGATCAAGGTGCGCAACGCGCCTGAAACGGTGTTGTGGTGGGATGCTCATGTGCCCGACCGCCTCTCCCGCGGTACCGGAGACAGGCGGCCTGACCAGCAAGGATGGGGAAGCGGAAGATGGACAAGCAGCAGGAGTTCGTGCTCCGGACGTTGGAGGAGCGCGACATCCGGTTCGTACGGCTGTGGTTCACGGACGTGCTGGGCTTCCTCAAGTCCGTGGCCGTGGCCCCGGCCGAGCTGGAGCAGGCCTTCGACGAGGGCATCGGCTTCGACGGCTCGGCGATCGAGGGCTTCGCCCGCGTCTACGAGTCCGACATGATCGCCAAGCCGGACCCGTCGACCTTCCAGATCCTGCCCTGGCGCGCCGAGGCCCCCGGCACCGCGCGCATGTTCTGCGACATCCTCATGCCGGACGGCTCGCCGTCCTTCGCGGACCCGCGCTACGTCCTCAAGCGCGCCCTGGCCCGCGCCTCCGACCTGGGCTTCACCTTCTACACCCACCCCGAGATCGAGTTCTTCCTGCTGAAGGACAAGCCGGTCGACGGCACGGTGCCGACGCCCGCCGACAACTCCGGCTACTTCGATCACACCCCGCAGAACATCGGCATGGACTTCCGCCGCCAGGCGATCACCATGCTGGAGTCGATGGGCATCTCGGTCGAGTTCTCCCACCACGAGGGCGCCCCCGGCCAGCAGGAGATCGACCTCCGCTACGCCGACGCCCTCTCGACGGCGGACAACATCATGACGTTCCGCCTGGTCATGAAGCAGGTGGCGCTGGAGCAGGGTGTCCAGGCGACGTTCATGCCCAAGCCCTTCTCGGAGCACCCGGGTTCCGGTATGCACACGCACCTGTCGTTGTTCGAGGGCGACAGGAACGCCTTCTACGAGTCGGGCGCGGAATACCAGCTCTCCAAGGTCGGCCGCTCCTTCATCGCGGGCCTGCTGCGGCACGCCGCGGAGATCGCCGCCGTCACCAACCAGTGGGTGAACTCCTACAAGCGCATCTGGGGCGGCTCGGAGCGCACCGCCGGCGCCGGCGGCGAGGCCCCGTCGTACATCTGCTGGGGCCACAACAACCGCTCGGCCCTGGTCCGCGTGCCGATGTACAAGCCCGGCAAGACCGGCTCCGCGCGGGTCGAGGTCCGCTCCCTCGACTCCGGCGCCAACCCGTACCTGGCCTACGCGGTCCTCCTCGCCGCCGGCCTCAAGGGCATCGAGGAGGGCTACGAACTCCCTCCGGGCGCCGAGGACGACGTCTGGGCCCTCTCCGACGCCGAGCGCCGCGCGATGGGCATCGAGCCGCTGCCGCAGAACCTGGGCGAGGCGCTGACGCTGATGGAGCGCAGCGATCTCGTTGCCGAGACGCTCGGGGAGCACGTCTTCGACTTCTTCCTGCGCAACAAGCGGGCGGAGTGGCACGAGTACCGGTCCGAGGTGACGGCGTTCGAGCTGCGGAAGAACCTGCCGGTGCTGTAGGGGCAGTTCGGAGCGGGTTTCCCGCTGGTTCGGCGGATGGGGCCGACGGTCACGGACCGTCGGCCCCATCGCGTCTCACTGGCCCTGGGCGCGTGCGTCGGGTTCCTGGCAGCGGTGTTATCAAGGGTGTATGCGAGTATTTTCCGGGCGTCCACGGGGTCCGGAACGTCATCTGCCCGTGGGGGGCTCGCGCCCACCTCGCGCCTCCCTGCTGGACCTGCGCAGTGCGGCCGGTCAGGTGTTCCTTCTCCAGGTCGTGATCGTGGTCCTGCTGGTCGTGGCCGCCGTGGGCGGCATGGTGTTCCAGGCGGCAAATGACGCCTTGCAGCAGGGGCGCAGGGAGTCGATCGTCGCGGCGCAGTCGTTCGCGAGTGCTCCTGGCGTGGCCGAGGCGCTGCAGAGCCCGGATCCCACGGCGGTGCTCCAGCCTCGGGCCGAGGAGGCGCGGAAGCGCGCGGGCCTGGACTTCGTCATCGCCATGAGCACGGACGGGATTCGTTATACGTATCCCTACCCGCGGGAGATCGGAAAGAAGTTCGTCGGCACCATCGAACCGGCGCTTAAGGGCCGTACCGTCGTCGAGCAGGCCGGTGGGCCGCCTCTGCCCGCGGGCAAGGGCACGGACGTGCAGGCGGTGGTCCCGGTGACCGACTCGCACGGCAAGGTGGTCGGCCTGGTCTCCGCCGGAATCACGGTCAGGAACGTGGCGGCCCTGTGGCTGCCAGAGGTGCCGATCATCCTCGTCAGCGGCGTGGTCGCGCTGGCGCTGGCCGTGGCGGGAACGACGCTGGTGTCCCGGCGGCTGCGGCGGCAGACGCACGGCATGGCCCCGGCGGAGCTGGCGGAGCTGTACAGGCACCACGACGCGGTCCTGCACTCGGTGCGGGAAGGATTGTTGATCACCGACGCCGACGGACGACTGCTGATGGCCAACGACGAGGCGACACGGCTGCTCGGGCTGTCGGCGGACTCGCGGGGGCGCCCGGTGCAGGAGCTGGGACTGCCGGAGCCGATCACGCGTGTGCTGTTGTCGCCGGAGGCGGTCACCGATGAGGTCCGGCTCGCGGGGGACCGGTTGCTGGCGCTGAACAAGCGGCCGACATACCCGCAGGCCGACCCGGAGGGCAGCGTGGTGACTCTGCGGGACACCACGGAGCTGGCTGCGGTCTCAGGGCGGGCCGAGGTCGCGCGGGAGCGGCTGAATCTGCTGTATGAGGCCGGGGTGGGGATCGGGACCACGCTGGATGTGGAGCGTACGGCCCAGGAGCTCGCCGACGTGGCGGTACCGCAGTTCGCCGACCTCGTGACGGTGGACCTGCTCGAAGCGGTGCTGCGGGGGTGGGAGCCCACGGCGGAGGGCTGGCGGCATATGCGCCGGGCGGCGATCGGCGGCGACCGGCGGATGATTCCGGTGTATCCGCGGGGCCAGATGATCTCGTTCTCGCGCCGAACGCCGCAGATGCGGGCACTGCAGGAGTCACGGGTGACGCTCGAGGCGGACCTGCGACAGGCACAGGGCTGGCGGGAACAAGATCCGGAGCGTGCCAAGAGGGCACTGGAGCGCGGGTTGCGTTCACTGGTGGCCGTGCCACTGCGGGCGCGGAACGTAACGCTGGGCGTGGCGAACTTCTACCGGACGGCGGATTCCGCGGCGTTCGAGCCGGATGACCTCACCTTCGCGGAGGAACTGGCCACGCGGGCGGCGGTGGCCATCGACAACGCCCGGAGGTTCACCCGGGAGCACGCGATGGCGGTGACGCTGCAGCGCAGCCTGCTGCCGCGGCGGCAGCCGGAACAGGACGCACTGGAGGTGGCCTGGCGGTACATGCCTGCGGAGGCAGGGGTGGGCGGGGACTGGTTCGACGTCATCCCGCTTCCGGGCGCTCGCGTGGCTCTGGCGATGGGTGATGTCGTCGGTCACGGGCTGCACGCGGCGGCGACGATGGGCCGGCTGCGCACCGCGGTGCACAACTTCTCCACCCTGGACCTGCCCGTGGACGAGGTGCTCGGGAACCTGGACGATCTGGTCGTCCGCATGGACAACGAGGAGAACACGGACGATGCCGGCGCCGGCCGGGAAGGCGAGGGCGTGACCGGAGCGACCTGCCTCTACGCGGTCTACGACCCGGTGACGGGGGCCTGCACGATGGCCCGTGCGGGGCATCCGGAGCCGGTGGTGGTGCGCCCGGACGGGACGGTCACTTGTCCGGACGTGCCGGCCTCGGCGCCGCTCGGCCTGGGCGGCTACCCCTTCGAGACCGTGGAACTGTCCTTGCCGGAGGGTTCGCAACTGGTGCTGTACACCGACGGCCTCGTGGAGGACCGTACCCACGACATCGACGTCGGGATGGAGCGACTGCGCCGGGCGTTGGATGAGTCCGGGGGCCGCACGCCGGAGGAGACGTGCCGAGCGGTGATCGACTCGATGAAGCCGTCACACACTTCCGACGACATCGCGCTGTTGACGGCACGGACCCGGAAGTTCCCGCGCTCGGATGTGGCCATGTGGGACGTGCCGCCGGACCCGGCGGTGGTTCCCTCGGTACGGGCGCGCTGCCGGGAGAGGTTGCTGGAGTGGGGGCTGGAGGAGACCGCATTCGCCACGGAGCTGATCGTCAGCGAGCTGGTCACGAACGCGATCCGGTACGGCTCGCCACCGGTCGCCGTACGGCTGCTCCGCGGACGCTGTCTCATCTGCGAGGTGTCGGACGGAAGCGGCACGTCGCCGCGCATGCGGCGGGCGGCGACCACCGACGAGGGCGGGCGGGGACTGTTCCTGGTGGCACAGTCCGCCCAGCGATGGGGGACGCGGCACACCCCTCACGGCAAGGTCATCTGGACGGAGCAGCTTCTTCACGACGGCGCATCCGCCGCCTCGGGCCTCGCCCCGGTCGATTTTCTTCTCGACCAGTTCGATGATCCTGGCCTGTGAGCCTGCGTTGAGCCGGGCCGCTGTTGGGCCGTCTGTGGGCCGTCGAGGGGCGGCCAGGGTGACCCACGCGGCGGGCGGAACTCAGCTCTTGACGGACTCTGCGATTCGCTGGGCGGCCTCGGCGGGGGTGAGGTGCGTGGTGTCGACGACCTCGGCCTCGTCGTGCAGCCATGTGCGGGCCGCCTCGGTGTAGGGCTCGAGGTATTCGAGACGGAACGGGGAGGGGCCGAGGACCGTGTCCCCCTCGATGCGCCCGCGCAGGGTGTCCTGGCCGGCGTGCAGGACGAAGTGCCGTACGGGGATGGCAGCTGGGCGAGGCCTGTGCTGATCTCGCGCCAGTACTGCTCGACCAGGACGGTCATGGGAATCACCAGAGTGCCGCCGGTGTCGAGCACGCGCCGGGCGGTCTCGACGACGAGCTGCCGCCACGGCTGTCAGTGCTGGAAGTTGTTCGTCCCGGGCAGCCCCGGCGTGATGTCCATGAGCGTCTCGCCGACCTTCTCGGCGTCGAACACCCGTGAATCCGGGATCAGTTGCTGCACGAGCGGACTGGTCGTCGTCCTGCCGGCGCCGTGGGTGCCGTTGATCCATACGATCATGGGCCGATGCCGGCGCCGTGCCGCCCACGCGGCGGGGCGGTACGGCGATACGGCCTCGCGTCCCCGCCGCGCCTCTCCGGGGCGGCTACTGGGCGGCCAGCTTCGACAGGACCTCGTGCAGCGGCTCCGTCGCCCTGCGGCGGTACTCCTGGATCGACCAGCCGTTGCCGTCCGGGTCGGTGAAGTACATGAACGTGGCGCCGTCGTCGGGGGCGTACTGCACGGGCTCGGAGATCTCCAGGCCGCGTTCGACCAGCTCCGCGTGGGCCGCCTTGATGTCGGCGACGCAGAGCTGGAGGCCCTGGTAGGAGCCGGGGGCCGGGCGGGGACCCTTCGCCATCTCCCAGATGCTGTCGCCGAGCGCGATCGAGCAGCCCGAGCCAGGAGGCGTGAGCTGGACGATGCGCATGCCCGGCATGACCTCCTGGTCGATGTCGACGTGGAAGCCGACCTTGTCCCGGTAGAAGTCGCGGGCCCGGTCGATGTCGCTCACGGGCAGCGGGATCACTTCGAGGGTGAAGTCCATCGCTAGTCCTCCAAGGGGAATCGCCAACGGGTCTGGCTGAACGGCTCCCCCTTACCGAAGCCGAAAACGGTGCGCGGCGCCACCGAAAAGACATAGGCATGCGCGGGACCGTGGTGGAAGCGGCCGTTGTCCACCTCGAAATGCCAGAAGCTGCCGTACTTCGCCTCCCACCCGGCGGCCAGTTCGCGTAGCCGGGCGTCGTCGGTGATCCGCACCGCCTCGCCCTCGACCACCAGGTCGTAGCCCTTGTTCCAGGTGTTCGTGCCCGTCGTCAGGACGACGTCCGGGTTCAGCGCCAGGTTCCTCGCCTTGCGCTCCTGCGGGCCGGTGCAGAAGTGCAGCGCCCCCCGCGACCACACGGCCGGCAGCGGGGTCACATGCGGCCGCCCGTCCGGACGCACCGTCGAGATCCAGAACAGCTCGGCCTCGGCCAGCAGCTTCTCGGCCTCCGCCCACGGAGTGGCGGTGGCCGTCCCGTCGCTGTAGCGCTCATCCAGCCGGGTCTGCGGTTGCTTGTCGGTCATCGGACGCCCTCCAGACGTGTCGCTCGACAGGGCAGACCGCGCGGGCCCCCGGAACTCATCGGCGCTACTCCCACGTACTCCGGCTAGGCTCGATCGCGTACGACCTTGATCGGGTGCGCACGACCCCGATCGGACGGGAGGCCACGCATGACGGTGCCGGGGCGCAGGAGCAGTACCTTCTCGCGGCTGCTGCGGCACGGGTTCACCGATCCCTCGGCCGCCGAGCGGCTGCTGGAGAGTGTCGAGCTGGCGCCGATCAGGAACGACCCGGTGCTGCTGGAGGCCCTCGGCGCCACCGCCGACCCGGACCTGGCCCTGCACGGTCTGGTACGGCTCGTCGAAGCGCAGCCCGGCCCCGCCGCCCAGCGGCAACTGCTGGACACGGTGATAGCGGCCAAGCCCCTGCGCGACCGGCTGCTCGGCGTGCTCGGCGCCTCCTCCGCGCTCGCCGACCACCTGGCCAAGCACGCCGGCGACTGGCAGGCGCTGGTCATGTACGAGCCGAGCGATCTGCACCCCGGCGTCGAGGAGTTCGAGGTCGGGCTCGCACAGGCCACCGACCCCGTCTCCCTGCGCGTCGCCTACCGGCGCTGCCTGCTGTCCATCGCCGCCCGCGACGTGTGCGGCACGACCGACGTGGCCCAGACGGCCGCCGAACTCGCCGACCTCGCCACCGCCACCCTGCGCGCCGCCCTCGCCATCGCCCGCACCGCCGCGCCCGAGGACGCCGCGCTGTGCCGGCTCGCGGTGATCGCGATGGGCAAGTGCGGCGGCCATGAGCTGAACTACGTCTCCGACGTCGACGTCATCTTCGTCGGGGAGGCGGTGGACGGTGCCGACGAGGGCAAGGCCCTGCGGTCGGCGACCAAGCTCGCCTCGCACATGATGCGGATCTGCTCCGAGACGACGGTCGAGGGGTCCATCTGGCCGGTGGACGCCAATCTGCGCCCCGAGGGCAGGAACGGCCCCCTGGTGCGCACCCTCAGCAGCCACCTCGCCTACTACCAGCGCTGGGCCAAGACCTGGGAGTTCCAGGCGCTGCTCAAGGCACGCCCGGTGGCGGGCGACATCGAACTGGGCGAGGAGTACGTCGCCGCGGTGGAGCCCCTGGTGTGGAAGGCGGCCGAGCGGGAGAACTTCGTCGCCGACGTGCAGAAGATGCGCCGCCGGGTGGTCGAGAACATCCCGGTCGCCGAGCTCGACCGGCAGCTCAAGCTGGGGCCGGGCGGTCTGCGGGACGTCGAATTCGCCGTACAGCTGCTGCAGTTGGTGCACGGCAGGCATGACACGTCCCTGCGCAGCGGCACGACCCTGGACGCGCTGCAGGCGCTCGCCGCGGGCGGCTACGTCGGCCGCGCCGACGCCGCCCAACTCGACGACGCCTACCGCTTCCTGCGCTCCATGGAGCACCGCATCCAGCTCTACCGGCTGCGGCGGACCCACCTGGTGCCCGAGGACGAGGCCGACCTGCGGCGCATCGGCCGCTCCCTCGGCCTGCGCGTCGACCCGGTCGCCGAGCTGAACCGCGAATGGAAACGGCACGCCGGCGTCGTACGGCGGCTGCACGAGAAGCTCTTCTACCGGCCGCTGCTCGACGCGGTCGCCCAACTCGCGCCCGGCGAGGCGCGGTTGAGCCCCGGCGCGGCACGCGAGCGGCTGGTCGCGCTCGGATACGCCGACCCGGCCTCCGCGCTCCGGCACCTGGAGGCGCTGGCTTCCGGCGTCAGCCGCAAGGCGGCGATCCAACGCACCCTGCTGCCGGTGCTCTTGGGCTGGTTCGCGGACTCCGCCGACCCGGACGCGGGGCTGCTGAACTTCCGCAAGGTGTCGGACGCGCTCGGCAGAACCCCTTGGTATCTGCGGCTGCTGCGGGACGAGGGCGCCGCCGCCGAGAACCTCGCGCGGGTGCTGTCGGCCGGTCGTCTCGCCCCCGACCTGCTGATGCGGGCGCCGGAGGCGGTGGCGCTGCTCGGGGACGGCGACGGCGGCACCGGCCTCGAGCCGCGTTCACGCGGGCATCTGGAGCAGGAGATCCTCGCCGCGGTGGGACGCGCCGACGGTGCCGTGCAGGCGGTGACGGCGGCGCGTGGAGTGCGGCGCCGTGAGCTCTTCCGTACGGCCGCCGCCGACATCGTCGACTCCTACGGCACCGAGACCAAGCCGGCCGAGGCCGATCAGGGTGCGCTGGTCGATCGCGTCGGCGCCGCGGTGTCGGATCTGACGGCGGCGACGCTGGCGGGGACGCTGCGTGCGGTGGTGCGGGACGGGTGGGGGGACACCCTGCCGACCCGGTTCGCGATCATCGGCATGGGGCGCTTCGGCGGGCACGAGCTGGGGTACGGCAGTGACGCGGACGTCGTGTTCGTGCACGAGCCGCGGGACGGTGTCGACGAGCACGAGGCCGCGGCGGCGGCGAACCGGGTGGTCGAGGAGATGCGGCGGCTGCTGCAGATCCCGAGCGCGGATCCGCCTCTGCTGATCGACGCCGATCTGCGGCCGGAGGGCAAGTCCGGGCCGCTCGTGCGCACGCTGAACTCGTATGCGGCGTATTACCGCCGGTGGTCGCTGATCTGGGAGTCGCAGGCGTTGCTGCGGGCCGAGCCGGTTGCCGGGGACTCGGAGCTGGCGAGTCGCTTTGTCGATCTGATCGATCCGCTGCGGTATCCCGCCGAGGGGCTCGGTGAGGACGCCGTGCGGGAGATCCGCCGGCTGAAGGCCCGTATGGAGTCCGAACGGCTCCCGCGCGGCTCCGACCCCAAGCTGCACACCAAACTCGGGCCCGGGGGTCTCTCCGACGTCGAGTGGACGGTTCAGCTGCTGCAGCTCCAGCACGGGTGGGCCGAGCCGGGGCTGCGGACGACGCGGACGCGGGAGGCCCTTGCCGCGGCGTGTGCGGCCGGGCTCATTGCGGCCGAGGAGGCGGCGATCCTGGACGAGGCGTGGGTGCTGGCTACGCGGGTGCGCAATGCGGTGATGCTGGTGCGGGGGCGGGCCGGCGACACGTTTCCGGCGGACAGCCGTGAGCTGGCGGCGGTGGGGCGGTACCTGGGGTACGAGCCGGGGCACGTCGGGGACATGCTCGATGCGTATCGGCGTACGACGCGCCGGGCCCGGGGTGTGGTGGAGGAGCTGTTCTACGGGGCCTGAGGCTGCGTCCTCGCCTGCGGCTTGGGGGGGGCGTATGCCTGCGGCGCCCCTGCCGTCCCGGTGGGGGTGCGCGTAGCGCCTACGCGTGTGTCGTGGGTCGGGGCCGCGCCGGGGGGTGTCCGTCCTCGGTCGGGCGGTTGCTGTCTTTCAAGAGGGGCTGCTCCTTGACGCCCGCCGCTGCGGGCGGACACCCCCCGGCACGTCCCCTGCCCGCCGTGGGCGACTGCGGGTGCGTGTGTGGTGGCACCACCCGCCTCGGCAGTGCGTGCGGGAACGCTCCGTACCACAGGCGTGCCACCGTGTAGCCGAACGCCAGGCACATCAAGCCGCCCACCGCGTCCAGCCAGAAGTGGTTGGCCGTGGCGACGATCACGATCAGGGTGGCCGTGGGGTAGAGCAGGCCCAGGACGCGTGCCCAAGGGGTCCTTGTCAGGGCGAAGATCGTCAGGCCGCTCCAGACGGACCAGCCGATGTGCATGGACGGCATCGCGGCGTACTGGTTCGACATGTTCTTCAGGTCGCCGGAGGCCATCGAGCCCCAGGTGTCGTGGACCAGGACCGTGTCGATGAAGCCGCCGTTGAGCATCAGCCGTGGGGGAGCGAGCGGGTACAGGTAGTAACCGATCAGGGCCACGCCCGTGGTGGCGAAGAGGACCAGGCGGGTCGCCGCGTAGCGGCCGGGGTGGCTGCGGTAGAGCCAGACCAGGACACCCAGGGTGACGATGAAATGCAGGGTCGCGTAGTAATAGTTCATGCCGACGATGAGCCAAGTCACCGAGTTGACGGCATGGTTGATCGACTCCTCGACGGCGATGCCCAGGTGGTGTTCCAGCTTCCAGAGCCAGTCGGCGTTGCGGAGGGCCTCCGCCTTCTGTTCCGGCACCGCGTTGCGGATCAGTGAGTACGTCCAGTAACTCACCGCGATCAGCAGGATCTCGAACCAGAGGCGGGGGCGGCGCGGGGTGCGCAGGCGGTTCAGGAGGTTCTGACCGGCCTTGTCCGTGACAGGGTGCGGAACGGCCGCTTCCCGGCCTTCCAGTGTCGTCACGGTCGTGTCACCCATAGGCACAGAGTCTGCCAGATTTGCTTTCCCCGACCGATCATCCCTCGGGTGGGTTCAGGACGCACGTTCTACGGCGGGCGTACAGGCCCATTCTCCTACCAACGCAGGGCTGGATGCCGGGATTCTCCGCCTTGGGGACGAGTTATGAGTGATTCCTGTTCCCGGGCGCCGAAGCCGTCGAACCGCGCACCACCAGCTCCGGCATGAACACGAACTCGCTGTGGGGCGCCGGAGTCCCGCCGATCTCCTCCAGCAGCGTGCGCACCGCGGCCTGCCCCATCGCCGGCACCGGCTTGCGGACGGTGGTGAGGGGCGGGTCGGTGAAGGCGATCAGGGGGGAGTCGTCGAAGCCCACGACCGAGATGTCCTTCGGGACCTCCAGACCGTGCTGGCGGGCCGCCCGTATCGCGCCCAGCGCCATCATGTCGCTCGCGCAGACCACCGCGGTGCAGTTGCGGTCGATGAGGGCGGTGGCGGCGGCCTGGCCGCCCTCCAGCGTGTACAGGGAGTGCTGGACCAGTTCGGTCTCTATGACGTCCGCCGGCAGGTTCAGCTGGTCCTGCATCGCGCGGACGAAGCCCTCGATCTTGCGCTGGACAGGCACGAAGCGCTTGGGGCCCAGTGCCAGGCCGATGCGGGTGTGGCCCAGGGAGGCGAGGTGGGTGACCGCCAGGGTCATGGCCGCCCGGTCGTCGGGGGAGATGAACGGCGCCTGGACCTTGGGGGAGAAGCCGTCGACCAGGACGAAGGGGACGCCCTGGGCGCGCAGCCGCTCGTAGCGCTGCATGTCGGCGGTGGTGTCCGCATGCAGACCGGAGACGTAGATGATGCCGGCCACTCCTCGGTCGACGAGCATCTCCGTGAGCTCGTCCTCGGTCGAGCCGCCCGGGGTCTGTGTCGCCAGCACCGGGGTGTAGCCCTGCCTGGTCAGTGCCTGGCCGATGACCTGGGCCAGCGCCGGGAATATCGGGTTCTCCAGCTCCGGGGTGATCAGGCCCACCAGGCCCTCGCTGCGCTGCCGCAGCCGCACCGGGCGCTCGTAGCCGAGCACGTCGAGTGCGGCCAGCACGGACTGGCGAGTGGTGGCGGCGACGCCCGGCTTGCCGTTGAGGACGCGGCTGACGGTCGCTTCGCTCACCCCCGCCTGAGCAGCGATGTCGGCAAGCCGTGTGGTCACGGCACTGGACTGTACCGGGCGGATCTCGCCTTGCACACCAATCGGACGCCGCGGGCGGCCTGTTGACCGGCCCGGTGCGGGCTGCTGCCTCATCGCGCTCCCTAGTGAAAGTGATGGCAAGAGCTTGCAGAGTCTTGCACAACCACCCTCTGTGCCGCTCCACCCCTGAAAAGAAGCGTCTCACGGCGGTCGCCGAGCGGTCACGCCCGGATAACTTCCGAGATCTCTTGCACTTTTTTTCTGCAAGGTCTTTCGCAAGGATTGCATCGCTGTTACGTTCACGTCGCCCGGCCGCCGCAACGGCGCAGTCGGCAAGACAGCAGGGCCAGGCAGACGGGGCCGGCACTGCACCACACGGGCTTTCACCCTCAAGGAGATCTCATGCGGCGTGGCATAGCGGCCAGCGCGCTGGTGGCGTCCCTCGCCCTCGCGGCGACGGCCTGCGGCGGCGGGGACGACAGTGGCAGCGACTCGAGCGGTCCGGTGACCATCACCTGGTGGGACACCTCCAACGCCACCAATGAGGCGCCGACGTACAAGGCTCTCATCAAGGAGTTCGAGGCCGCCAACAAGGACATCAAGGTCAAGTACGTCAACGTCCAGTTCGACCAGGCCCAGAACAAGTTCGACACCGCCGCCGGCTCCAAGGGCGCCCCGGACGTGCTGCGCTCCGAGGTCGGCTGGACCCCCGCCTTCGCCAAGAAGAGCTACCTGCTCCCGCTCGACGGCACCGAGGCCCTCGCGGACCAGGACAAGTTCAAGTCGAACCTGCTCGAGCAGGCCAAGTACGAGGGCAAGACGTACGGCGTGCCGTTCGTCACCGACACCCTCGCGCTCGTCTACAACAAGGCCCTGTTCGAGAAGGCCGGAGTCGAGGCGCCCAAGACCTGGGACGACCTGAAGAAGGCCGCCGCCACGATCAAGTCCAAGACCGGTGTCGACGGCTACTGGGGCTCCACCCAGGCCTACTACGCCCAGTCGTTCCTGTACGGCGAGGGCACCGACACCGTCGACGCCGGCGCCAAGAAGATCACGGTCAACTCGGCCGCCGCGAAGAAGGCGTACGGCACCTGGCTGAGCCTCTTCGACGGCAAGGGCCTGCACAAGGCCGACACCACCGCCGACGCCTACGCCCACATCCAGGACGCGTTCGTCAACGGCAAGGTCGCCGCGATCGTCCAGGGCCCCTGGGAGATCACGAACTTCTACAAGGGCTCGGCCTTCAAGGACAAGTCCAACCTCGGCATCGCCACCGTCCCGGCCGGCTCCACCGGCAAGGCGGGCGCCCCGACCGGCGGCCACAACCTGTCGGTCTACGCCGGCTCGGACGCCGCGCACCAGAAGGCCGCGCTGAAGTTCGTCAACTTCATGACCTCCGCGAAGTCCCAGTCGACCATCGCTCTGAAGAACTCCACGCTGCCGACCCGCGACGACGCCTACACCGCCGAGGTCAAGGCCGACCCGGGCATCGCCGGCTACCAGACCGTGCTCGCCGCCGCCCAGCCGCGCCCGGCGCTGCCCGAGTACAGCTCCCTGTGGGGCCCGCTGGACACCGAGCTGCCCAAGATCGCCGGTGGCAAGGAGTCCCTGGACAAGGGTCTGAGCAACGCCGAGGTCGCCATCGCCAAGCTGGTTCCGGACTTCAGCAAGTGACCCCGAGTGGCCGCCGGATCGCCCTGCGATGGGGGGAGCGATCCGGCGGTCACCGGCCTGTGCGCCGTACACCCCTTGATCAGCTGATCTTCGAGAAGGTTGTCGAACCATGACAGTCGCCATCGACCGTGCGACCGGCAAGCGCCGCGATGACCGCGGGCGACGCCCCGGGCTGGGGCAGCGTCTGCGGCACGGATACCAGAAGCACTGGTACGCGTACGCGATGATCGCCCCGGTGGCGGTCGTGCTCGGCGTCCTCGTGCTGTACCCCCTGGTGTACGGCCTCTACCTCACGCTCACCGACGCCAACAGCCTCAACACGGCCCGCACGATCGGCGTCAACCACATCGACGCCACGTACAAGTTCATCGGGCTCGACAACTACGCCGACATCCTGTGGGGCGACACGGCCTACGACCGCTTCTGGTCGCACTTCATCTGGACGATCGTCTGGACGGCCGCCTGCGTCGCCCTCCACTACGGCATCGGCCTGGGCCTCGCGCTGCTGCTCAACCAGAAGCTGCGCGGCCGCACCTTCTACCGGCTGATCCTGATCCTGCCGTGGGCCGTGCCCACCTTCGTCACCGTCTTCGGCTGGCGGTTCATGCTCGCCGACAGCGGCATCATCAACTCGTTCCTGGACACGCTCCATCTGCCGACGCCGCTGTGGCTGGAGGACACCTTCTGGCAGCGGTTCGCCGCGATCATGGTCAACACCTGGTGCGGTGTGCCGTTCATGATGGTCTCGCTGCTCGGCGGACTGCAGTCCATCGACTCCGCGCTGTACGAGGCCGCCGAGATGGACGGCGCGAACGCCTGGCAGCGGTTCCGGCACGTCACCCTCCCGGGCCTGCGGTCCGTCAGCTCCACCGTCGTCCTGCTCGGCGTCATCTGGACCTTCAACCAGTTCGCGATCATCTTCCTGCTGTTCGGCAACACCGCCCCCGACGCGCAGATCCTGGTCACCTGGGCGTACTACCTCGGCTTCGGACAGCAGCCGCGCGACTTCGCGCAGTCGGCGGCCTACGGCATCCTGCTGCTGGCCATCCTGATCGTCTTCACCTCCTTCTACCGCCGCTGGCTGAACCGCAACGACCAGCAGCTCGCGATCTGAGGCAGGAGTCCCCATGAGTACGACCACTGTTGAGACCCCGGTGAACAAGCAGGACTCCATGACCACAGCCACCCCGCGCAGGACCCGCCGCCGCGGCCGGCGCAGCCTCGCCGGCTCCTTCGCCTCCCACGGCGTGCTGATCGTCGCGAGTCTGATCGCGCTGTTCCCGATCGCCTGGCTGGTCTTCCTGTCCCTCGGCCCGGACAAGGACGACTACCTCCACCCCGGCGGCATCTGGGACAAGATGACGTTCGACAACTACGCGTTCGTCCTGCAGCACACCGGCTTCTTCGACTGGCTGAAGAGCTCGCTGATCGTCTCCCTCGGCACCACCGTCGTCGGCGTGTTCGCGGCCGCCACCACCGGCTACGCGGTCTCCCGCATGCGGTTCCCCGGCTACCGGAAGCTCATGTGGGTGCTCCTGGTCACCCAGATGTTCCCGATCGCCGTACTCATCGTGCCGATGTACCAGATCCTCTCGGAACTGCAGCTGATCGACAGCTACCTCGGCCTGGTCCTCGTCTACTGCGCGACCGCGGTGCCGTACAGCGCGTGGCTGCTCAAGGGCTACTTCGACACGATCCCGTTCGAGATCGACGAGGCGGGGCGCGTCGACGGGCTGACCCCCTTCGGCACGTTCTTCCGGCTGATCCTGCCGCTCGCCAAGCCGGGCCTGGCGGTCGCCGCCTTCTACAACTTCATCACCGCCTTCGGTGAGGTCGCCTTCGCCACCACGTTCATGCTCGACGACGAGAAGTACACGCTCGCCGTCGGCCTGCAGAGCTTCATCAGCGAGCACGACGCGCAGCGCAATCTGATGACCGCCGCCGCGGTGCTGATCGCCATACCCGTGTCGGCGTTCTTCTACCTCGTGCAGAAGAACCTGGTGACCGGCCTGACCGCGGGCGGCACCAAGGGCTGAGCCGAGGCTCACCACGACTCCCGCGCCTTGCCGCGCGGGTGGCGGCCGCGGTGCCCATCCGACCCCGCTGTCACCGCGGCCGCCTCACATCCGTGCGCCCGAGATCCCCGGACTTCCGCAAAACGCCGAAAACCTGCACGTCGCACCATTAATCCGTGACCCGACTTTCGTTACGCATCAAGGACGCCATGAGCCAGCAGCACTCCGCCATCGCCCCGGCACCGAGCCCCGCCAAAGCCAAGCGCAGCGACTGGTGGCGGGACGCGGTGATCTACCAGGTGTATCCGCGCAGCTTCGCCGACAGCAACGGCGACGGCATGGGCGACCTGGAAGGCGTACGCTCCCGACTCCCGTACCTGCGCGACCTCGGCGTGGACGCCGTGTGGCTCAGCCCCTTCTACGCCTCCCCGCAGGCCGACGCCGGCTATGACGTCGCCGACTACCGGGCCGTCGACCCGATGTTCGGCAACCTGCTCGACGCGGACGCGCTGATCCGCGACGCCCATCGGCTGAGCCTGCGGATCATCGTCGACCTGGTCCCGAACCACTCCTCCGACCAGCACGAGTGGTTCAAGCGGGCCGTGGCCGAGGGCCCCGGCTCCCCGCTCCGGGACCGCTACCACTTCCGCCCCGGCAAGGGGAAGAACGGCGAACTCCCGCCCAACGACTGGGAGTCGATCTTCGGCGGCCCGGCCTGGACCCGGGTCACCGAACCGGACGGCACCCCCGGCGAGTGGTACCTGCACCTCTTCGCCCCCGAGCAGCCGGACTTCAACTGGGACCACCCGGCGGTGGGCGACGAGTTCCGCTCGATCCTGCGCTTCTGGCTCGACATGGGCGTCGACGGCTTCCGTATCGACGTCGCCCACGGCCTGGTGAAGGCGGATGGGCTTCCCGACCTTGGTTCCCACGATCAGCTCAAGCTGCTGGGCAACGATGTCATGCCGTTCTTCGACCAGGACGGCGTGCACGCCATCTACCGGCAGTGGCGCACGATCCTCGACGAGTACGCGGGTGAGCGCATCTTCGTCGCCGAGGCGTGGACCCCGACCGTCGAGCGCACCGCGAACTACGTCCGCCCCGACGAGCTGCATCAGGCCTTCAACTTCCAGTACCTGTCGACGGAATGGGAGGCGGAGGAGCTCCGCAAGGTCGTCGACCGCACCCTGGAGGCGATGCGCCCGGTGGGCGCCCCGGCGACGTGGGTCCTGTCCAACCACGACGTCACCCGCCACGCCACCCGCTTCGCCAACCCGCCCGGTCTCGGCACCCAGATCCGCAGGGCCGGCGACCGTGAGCTGGGCCTGCGCCGGGCTCGCGCGGCGACCCTGCTGATGCTGGCCCTGCCCGGCTCGGCATACGTCTACCAGGGCGAGGAGCTCGGTCTCCCGGACGTCGTCGACCTGCCCGACGAGGTGCGCCAGGACCCGGCGTACTTCCGCGGCGCCGGCCAGGACGGCTTCCGTGACGGCTGCCGGGTGCCGATCCCCTGGACGCGCACGGGATCGTCGTACGGCTTCGGCGCGGGCGGCAGCTGGCTGCCGCAGCCGGCGGGCTGGGGCGAGCTCAGCGTCGAGGCCCAGAGCGGTGACCCCGACTCCACCCTGGAGCTCTACCGCGCCGCCCTCGCGGCCCGCCGCGAACACCCCGACCTCGGCGCCGGCGACGCGGTGGAGTGGCTGCGTGCACCCGAGGGCGTCCTCGCCTTCCGGCGCGGGGAGTTCGTGTGCGTCGCCAACACCGGCGGCGAGTCCGTGACCCTGCCGGCCTACGGCCGCGTCCTGCTCACCAGCGGCGAGATCACCGAGGCGGACGGCGAGACGAAGGTCCCGTCGGACACGACGGTGTGGTGGACGACGGCCTGACGGTCAGGCGACGAGAGAGGGCCCGCTTCGGCGGGCCCTTTTGTCATGCGCGGCCATGCGCGGCCGTGTGCGGGCATGTGCGGCCATGGCCGGCCCTGGGCCCGCCCTGAATCTGTCGCGCCCCGCGACGTGAGCCGTCAGCCTCCGCCTGAGCGTGGCGAGGTACATGACCGCGAGGGGAGCCGGGCATGGAGACCAGTGGCGTGCGGACCGACCGATTCGGACTGCTGCTCGACCAGTTCGACCGCGCCAGGGAGATGGCCGAGGTGCGGCTGACGGGGCTCGGCGAGGAGGAGTACCTGTGGGAGCCGGTACCCGGCTGCTGGTCCCCCCCCGGCGCCGGGACGAGGCGACGACGCCCAGGGCGTTCGGGCCGGGCGACTGGGTGCTCGGCCTCGGCGCCCCGGACATCCCGGCGAACGAGTACGAGGAGGTCGCCCGCCAGGCCGCCGGTGGCATGTCGGTCGAGAAGATCGCCGACGACTGGAGCGTGAGCGTCGAGCGGGTGGAGCAGATCCTCGCCCACACCGGCCCGGTGGAACCCGACGCGACACCGGTCACCACCATCGCGTGGCGGCTGGGGCATCTGCACTACCAGTTCGCCGGCGGATGGGAGTGGACCTTCGGCGAACGGTGCCAGGACGCCGAGCAGATGGTCGACTTCAGCCCTTCCGCCGCCCTGACGCTCGAGCGCTTCTGGCCGGTGATCGACCGCTGGCGCGACGCCGTGGGCACCATGACCGACGAGCAACTCGACACCGTCGGCTTCTCCCGGTACCCGTACGGCTCCGACCCCGACGAGCCGTTCATCGCCGTCCTGTGGGGCGCCAACCTGGAGTTCATCCACCACATGGCCGAGATCGCCCTGCTCCGCGACCTCTGGCGGGCGCGCGGCTGACGCCCACGGACGGCAGAGACCGCGATGCCCGAGCGGACGTCGTCGTCCGTCGTCTCCAAGTTGTGGCGGAGGGACCAGGGGAGCGGGGTCCGGAGGTCATGGGCGGCTCCGTAAGGGGCTGTCAGGATGTCCGGGATGTCGATCAGGGATCGGGGACTCAACAAGTGGTGAGCGTGCGGGAGTTGAGACGTGCACGTCAAGGTTGCGGGTGAAAGAACTTGCTATGAGTTTCAACTCTCTTGCTGTAAACCTTTCGCGGCGGTACGTTCACGCCGGCGCCCGGCAACGAAGCCGCGCCGCGGCGCAGGGGGGATCCGACTGAGCCGCATTCGCAAGGAGTTCGCCCGTGATATCCAGATGGCAGGCGCCCCCGAGGCGCCGTAGCACGACCGCCGCCCTCACCGCGCTGGCCGCGGCCGCAGCCACCGTCGTCATGACTCCCGGCGGCACCGCATCCGCCGCCCCGCCCGGCACCAAGGACGTCACCGCGGTGATGTTCGAGTGGAACTTCGCCTCGGTCGCCAAGGAGTGCACCAACACCCTCGGCCCCGCCGGCTACGGCTACGTCCAGGTCTCCCCGCCCGCCGAGCACATCCAGGGCTCGCAGTGGTGGACCTCGTACCAGCCGGTGAGCTACAAGATCGCCGGACGCCTCGGCGACCGTACGGCCTTCCAGAACATGGTCAACACCTGCCACGCGGCCGGCGTGAAGGTCGTCGTCGACACGGTCATCAACCACATGTCGGCGGGCAGCGGCACCGGGACCGGCGGCTCGTCGTACACGAAGTACAACTACCCCGGCCTGTACTCGTCGTACGACTTCGACGACTGCACGAGCCAGATCTCCAACTACCAGGACCGCTGGAACGTCCAGCACTGCGAGCTGGTGGGCCTCGCCGACCTGGACACCGGGGAGTCCTACGTCCGCGGGGCCATCGCCGGTTACATGAACGACCTGCTCTCGCTCGGCGTCGACGGCTTCCGCATCGACGCGGCCAAGCACATCGACGCCGCCGACCTCGCCAACATCAAGTCCCGGCTGAGCAATCCGTCGGTGTACTGGAAGCAGGAGGCCATCTACGGCAGCGGAGAGGCCGTCCAGCCCACCGAGTACACGGGCAACGGCGACGTCCAGGAGTTCCGCTACGCCTACGACCTCAAGCGCGTCTTCAACAACGAGAACCTCGCCTACCTGAAGAACTACGGCGAGGGCTGGGGCTACATGAGCAGCTCGGTCGCCGGTGTCTTCGTCGACAACCACGACACCGAGCGCAACGGCTCCACGCTCAACTACAAGGACGGCGCCAACTACACCCTGGCCAACGTCTTCATGCTCGCCTGGCCCTACGGCGCCCCGGACGTCAACTCCGGCTACGAGTGGTCCGACGCGGACGCGGGCCCGCCCAACGGCGGCACGGTCAACGCCTGCTGGCAGGACGGCTGGAAGTGCCAGCACAAGTGGCCGGAGATCAAGTCGATGGTCGCCTTCCGCAACGCCACCCGCGGTGAGGCCGTCACCAACTGGTGGGACAACGGGGGCGACGCCATCGCCTTCGGGCGGGGCAGCAAGGGCTTCGTGGCCATCAACCACGAGTCGGGCTCGCTGAGCCGCACGTACCAGACGTCGCTGCCCGCGGGGACGTACTGCAACGTGCAGAACAACACCACCGTGACGGTGAACTCCAGCGGGCAGTTCACGGCCACCCTCGGCTCCAACACCGCCCTGGCGATCTACGCCGACAAGGCCGGCTGCTGATCCGCACAGCGCTCCGGTGAACCACGGCCACCCCTGTCACGGCTGCACGCGCCGGCGCAGGGGTGGCCGTCCGAGTATTTCGACGTACATGATCCGGCCGTCCACGACGTCGAGGATCAGATCGCCCGACGAGGGCACGAGCGGCACCCACCGATGGCCCGGGCCGGTCCCTACAAGGCGCTGCCCTGGCGGCTGGGCCTGCTCACCGGGACCAACTCGCCCTGCTGAGCGCTCAGGTGAAAATTCTTGCCGATGCTTTCAAGCCTCTTGCTGTAATCCTTACGGCGGCGATACGGTCGCGCGGGGTCGGACCCAAAGAGCCGTAATCGCAAGGAGTCCATCTGTGATACCGAGATGGCCGACGCCGTCGAGGCGCCGAACCGCCCATATCGGACGGGTCGCTGCGGTCGCCGCGACCGCGCTGGCCGCAGCGCTCGTCCAGCCCCTCGCGGCGCAGGCGGAGACTCCGCCCGCGCCCCCGTCCGACGCGAAGCTCGCCGCCGAGCCCGCCCGGCACGACGCCACCCGTGAGCAGTTCTACTTCGTTCTGCCGGACCGTTTTGCCAACGGCGACCCGGGCAACGACAAGGGCGGCCTGACCGGCACCCGCCTCACCACCGGCTACGACCCCACCGACAAGGGCTTCTACCAGGGCGGCGACCTCAAGGGCCTGACCAAGAAGCTCGACTACATCAAGGGCCTCGGCACCACCTCCATCTGGATGGCGCCGATCTTCAAGAACCAGCCCGTGCAGGGCACCGGGGCCAACGCCTCGGCCGGCTACCACGGTTACTGGATCACGGACTTCACCCAGGTCGACCCGCACTTCGGGACGAACAAGGACCTCGAAACCCTCATCTCCAAGGCCCATGCCAAGGGCATGAAGGTCTACTTCGACGTCATCACCAACCACACCGCCGACGTCGTCGACTACGAGGAGAAGTCCTACGACTACCTCGCCAAGGGCGCCTTCCCTTACCTGACCAAGGACGGCAAGCCCTTCGACGACGCCGACTACGCGGACGGCACGCGGAGGTTCCCGGCGGTCGACGCCGACTCCTTCCCGCGCACCCCGACCGTCCCCGCCGCGAAGAAGAACCTCAAGGTCCCGTCGTGGCTCAACGACCCGACGATGTACCACAACCGGGGCGATTCCACCTTCGCCGGTGAGAGCTCCACCCACGGCGACTTCTCCGGCCTCGACGACCTGTGGACCGAGCGTCCCGAGGTCGTCAGCGGCATGGAGAGGATCTACCAGCGCTGGGTGCGGGACTTCGGCATCGACGGCTTCCGCATCGACACCGTGAAGCACGTCAACATGGAGTTCTGGACCCAGTGGGCCACGGCCCTCGACTCCTACGCGGCCGAGCGGGGCCGCGACGACTTCTTCATGTTCGGCGAGGTCTACTCCGCCGACACGAACATCACCTCGCCGTACGTCACCCAGGGCCGCCTCGACGCCACGCTCGACTTCCCCTTCCAGGAGGCGGCACGGCAGTACGCCTCCCAGGGCGGCAGCGCGCGCAAGCTCGCGGGCGTCTTCGGCGACGACTACAAGTACACGACCGACAAGGCCAACGCCTACGAGCAGGTCACCTTCCTGGGCAACCACGACATGGGCCGCATCGGGTACTTCCTGCACCAGGACAACCCGAAGGCGACCGACGCGGAACTCCTCGCCAAGGACAAGCTCGCCAACGAGCTGATGTTCCTCAGCCGCGGCAACCCGGTCGTCTACTACGGCGACGAGCAGGGCTTCACCGGCTCCGGCGGCGACAAGGACGCCCGCCAGACCCTGTTCGCCTCGAAGACCGCCGACTACCTGGACGACGACCAGCTCGGCACGGACCGCACCCACGCGAGCGACGCCTACGACACGAGCGCCCCGCTCTACCGGCAGATCAGCGCCCTGTCCAAGCTCCGCAAGGCCAACCCGGCCCTCGCCGACGGAGTCCAGACCGAGCGGTACGCGGCCGACGGCGCCGGGATCTACGCCTTCTCCCGCACCGACGCCAGGACGGGCACCGAGTACGTCGTCGCCTTCAACAACGCCGGCGAGGCGAAGACGGCGACCTTCGCGACCGGTTCGGCCGACATGGCGTTCAAGGGGATCTACGGGACTGGTGACCTGGTCAAGAGCGACGGCGACAAGAAGCTCACCGTCACCGTCCCGGCCGGCTCGGCGGTCGTCCTCAGGGCGGCCGGCAAGCTCGCCAAGCCCGCCACCGAGCCGACGCTCACCCTGAAGGCCCCGGCCACCGGCGCCACCGGCACGGTCGAGATCGGCGCCGACGTCGACGGCGGTCAGCTCAACCGCGTCGTCTTCGCCGCCCAGGTCGGCAACGGCAAGTGGAAGACGCTCGGCTCCGCCGACCACGCCCCGTACAAGGTCACGCAGGTCATCGGCAAGGACGTAGAGGCCGGAACGGCCCTGCGCTACAAGGCGGTCGTCATCGACTCGGCGGGCCGCACCGCGAGCGCCACCGCGGCCTCCACCACCGGCACCCCGCCCGCACCCGAGACCCCGACCGCCTCCTCCCGCGACTACGCGATCGTCCACTACAAGCGCACCGACGGCGACTACGCCGACTGGGGCCTGTACGCCTGGGGCGACCTCGCCGACGGCGAGTCCACCAACTGGCCGGACAGCCACCCGTTCGTCGGCCGGGACGCCTACGGCGCCTTCGCCTACGTCAAGCTGAAGCCCGGCGCCTCGTCGGTCGGCTTCCTCGTCATCGACAAGCAGGGCAACAAGGACGTCTCCGCCGACCGCACGATCGATGTCACCAAGACCGGCGAGATCTGGGTCGAGCAGGGCAAGGAGGCCGTCCGCACCGAGAAGCCCGCGGCCGACTACCCGGCCCCCGACAAGACCAAGGCCGTCCTGCACTACCACCGCGCCGACGGGAACTACGACGGCTGGGGCCTGCACGTCTGGACGGGCGCCGCGAACCCCACCGAGTGGTCGAACCCCCTGAAGCCGGTCAAGACTGATGCCTATGGCGCAGTCTTCGAGGTACCGCTCACCGACGGTGCGACCAGCCTCAGCTACATCCTCCACAAGGGCGACGAGAAGGACCTGCCCGCCGACCAGTCGCTCGACCTCACCGCGAACGGCCATGAGGTGTGGCTGTTGAGCGGCCAGGAGAAGTACCTGCTCCCGCAGCCCGCGGGCTCTGCCGCCGCGCTCGACCTGACCACCTCCAAGGCGGTCTGGATCGACCGGAACACGGTCGCCTGGAACGGCTCCGAGGCGGCCGCCTCCACGCAGCTGCTGTACAGCCGGGACGGCTCGATCGCCGTCAAGGACGGCGCGCTGACCAGCGACGACGAGCGCTGGCTGCGCCTGTCGAAGACCTCCCTCACCGACGCCCAGAAGGCGAAGTTCCCGCACCTGAAGAACTACGCCGCCTGGTCCGTCGACCCCCGCGACCGCGACCGGGTCCGCGAGGCCCTGCGCGGCCAGCTCGTCGCCTCCCAGCGCGCCGCCAACGGAGCCGTCCTGGCAGCGACCGGCGTCCAGATCGCCGGCGTACTCGACGACCTGTACTCCGGCGCGACGAAGGCCGACCTCGGGCCGACCTTCGACAAGGGCCGTCCGACGCTGGCCGTCTGGGCACCCACGGCACAGTCGGTCCAGCTGGAGATCGGCGACTCCACCGTCGCCATGAAGCGGAACGACACCACCGGCATCTGGTCCGTCACCGGCCCCAGGTCCTGGAAGAACAAGCCGTACCGGTACGTCGTCCAGGTCTGGGCGCCCAGCGTCCGCAAGGTCGTCACCAACAAGGTCACCGACCCCTACTCGGTCGCCCTCACCGCGAACTCCGAGCGCAGCCTCGTCGTCGACCTGCGTGACAGGTCCCTGGCGCCGACGGGCTGGTCCACCTACACCAAGCCCAAGGCGGCCCCGCTGAACGCCGCCCAGATCCAGGAGCTGCACATCCGGGACTTCTCGGTGGCGGACAAGACGGTGCCCGCGAAGGACAAGGGCACCTACCTCGCCTTCACCGACAAGCTCAGCGAGGGCTCCAGGCACCTGAAGAAGCTGGCCGAGGCGGGCACGTCGTACGTCCATCTCCTGCCGGCCTTCGACATCGCGACCATCCCGGAGAAGAAGTCCGAGCAGGCGACCGTCGACTGCGACCTGGCCTCCTTCCCGGCCGACTCCGACAAGCAGCAGGAGTGCGTGGCGAAGATCGCCGCGAAGGACGCCTTCAACTGGGGCTACGACCCGTACCACTACACGGTCCCCGAGGGTTCGTACGCCACCGACCCCGACGGCACCGCGCGCACGGTCCAGTTCCGCAAGATGGTCAAGGCGCTCAACGAGGACGGCCTGCGGGTCGTCATGGACGTCGTCTACAACCACACCGCGGCGAGCGGCCAGGCGGACACCTCCGTCCTCGACCGGATCGTCCCCGGCTACTACCAGCGCCTGCTCGCCGACGGTTCGGTCGCGAACAGCACCTGCTGTGCCAACACCGCCACCGAGAACGCCATGATGGGCAAGCTGGTCGTCGACTCGATCGTCACCTGGGCCAAGGAGTACAAGGTCGACGGCTTCCGCTTCGACCTCATGGGCCACCACCCGAAGGCCAACATCCTGGCGGTCCGCAAGGCCCTGGACGAGCTGACCCTCGCCGAGGACGGCGTCGACGGCAAGAAGATCATCCTGTACGGCGAGGGCTGGAACTTCGGCGAGGTCGCCGACGACGCCCGCTTCGTCCAGGCCACGCAGAAGAACATGACCGGCACCGGCATCGCGACCTTCTCCGACCGGGCGCGGGACGCGGTGCGCGGCGGCGGCCCCTTCGACGAGGACCCCGGCGTGCAGGGCTTCGCGTCCGGGCTCTACACCGAGCCCAACTCCTCGAAGAACAACGGCACTCCGGAGGAGCAGAAGGCCCGTCTCCTGCACTACCAGGACCTCATCAAGGTGGGCCTGTCCGGCAACCTCGCCGGCTACCGCTTCACCGACACCGGCGGCAAGGAGGTCAAGGGCTCCGAGGTCGACTACAACGGACAGCCCGCCGGCTACGCGGACGCGCCCGGCGACGCCCTCGCCTACGCCGACGCGCACGACAACGAGTCGCTGTTCGACGCCCTCGCCTTCAAGCTGCCCGCTTCGGTGAGCGTCGCCGAGCGCGCCCGTATGCAGGTCCTCGCCATGGCCACGGCCACCCTCTCGCAGGGCCCGGCCCTCTCCCAGGCCGGCACCGACCTGCTGCGCTCCAAGTCGCTGGACCGCAACTCCTACGACAGCGGCGACTGGTTCAACGCCATCCACTGGAACTGCGCCGACGGCAACGGCTTCGGGCGGGGGCTGCCGATGGCGCCCGACAACGCCTCCAAGTGGCCGTACGCCAAGCCGCTGTTGAGCAGCGTCGAGGTCGGCTGCGAGCAGATCGAGGGGGCCTCGGCGGCGTACCGGGACCTGCTGCGGATCCGTACGACGGAGGGTGTCTTCTCCCTCGACACGGCGGACCAGGTGCAGTCGAAGCTCTCCTTCCCGCTGTCCGGGAAGGACGAGACGCCCGGCGTGATCACCATGCGGCTCGGCGATCTCGTCGTCGTCTTCAACGCGACGCCCGAGAAGCAGGAGCAGCGGATCGTTTCGCTGGCCGGCCAGGGCTATCAGCTGCATTCGGTGCAGGCCTCGGGTGCGGACCCTATCGTCAAGTCCTCGTCCTATGAGCAGGATTCCGGCACGTTCGCCGTTCCGGGGCGAACTGTCGCCGTCTTCGCACAAACCCGCTGATACGCCGACTACCTTGAGTGGGGCGGACCCGGTGACCGGGCCCGCCCCATTCGTGCGTATCCAGGGGCTCCCGACGATGAACGGTTACGGCATGCAGTCCGGCACGACCGTGATGGTCGTCGACGACGTCTCGGCCAACCGCTTCGCCATGGGCGCCGTGCTGCGCCGCGCGGGGCACGGTGTCGTACCGGTGGCGAGCGCGGGCGAGGCGCTGGTGGAGCTAGACGTACGGCTGCGCGCGGGCGCCCTGCCCGACGTGGCCCTCGTCGACGTCGGGCTGCCGGACATGAGCGGCTTCGAACTGTGCCGCAGGGTCAAGGCCCGGCCGTCCACGGCCGCGCTGCCCGTCGTCCACTTCTCCGCCATGTCCGTGGACGCGGGGGACCGGTGCCGGGGGCTGGACGCGGGCGCCGACGCCTACCTGACCGTGCCGGCCGAGCCGGGCGAGATCGAGGCCGTCGTACGGGCCGCCGTCCGCGGGGCGCGCCGGCGCACCGCCGCCGAAGCGCTCGCCCACCGGCTGACGCTGCTGTCCGAGGCGATCGTCGCCGTCCAGACGGCGCGCCGCCCGGCGGAGCTGGCCGAGGCGGCCGCCGCGGGCGCGGCCCGGCTCACCGGCACCCCGGCCGTCGTCTTCATCGCCGGTTCGGACGGCGAGCTCTACCGCGGCAGCTCCCGCAGCGGCCTCGCCCTCCCCGACGCGGCGGCCCACGAGACGGCGGCCCGCCTGATCCTTCGCCTGGCGAAGGGCGGGGCCGCCGGACGCACCGGCGTGCACACCTCCGTCGTCCCCGCTTCCCTGTGGCCCGAGGGCTTCTTCAACCCCGGTGTCCGGGAGGACGCGCACCTGGTGATGGCGTCGGCCCAGGAAGGCCGAACCCGGGTCTGTATCGCAACACCGGCATGTGCAACGTCCCCAAGGGGCGCGGGGCTGTATCGATCTGCGGCTCCGCCGCGGGGCGCGACCAGCCACCCCGAACCCGCGGACGCCCACCGGCACAAGGCGGCAGTTCCCATCTCGGCCCTCCCCGTGGAGCGCCTCGCCCAGGCCACCGCCCTCGCCGCCGAACCCCTGCTCATGTACCAGGCGGAGCGGGACATCGCCCTCACCCTCCAGCACAGCTTCCTGCCCCAGCCGCACCGGCTGCCCGACCTGCCGGGCGTCGACCTCGTCGTGCGGTACGTGCCCGCCTCCCGGCAGACCGAGATCGGCGGTGACTTCTACGCCGCCCTGCGCACGGACGAGGGGGTGCTCACCGCGGTCGGGGACGTCGTCGGGCACTCCCTGGACGCGGCCACCGTGATGGTCGAGATGCGGCACGCGCTGCGCGCCCACTGCGTCGAGGAGAGCGACCCGGGGGTGCTGGCCGGACGGCTCGACCGGATGCTGCAGCACTATCACCCCGACGTCACCGCCACGGTCTGCCTCGCCCTCGTCGACCCCGCCACCGGCCGGGTGCGGATCGCCAACGCGGGCCACATCCCGCCGCTGATCGTGCGGGAAGAGGGCACCGCCGAGTACGCGCGCGTGTCCGGTCCGCTGCTCGGGCTCGGCCTCGACCGGCCGGAGCCGAGCGAGCTGATCCTGTCCCGCAAGGACCGGCTCCTCATGGTCACCGACGGTCTCATCGAGACCCGCGGTGTCGACCTGGCCACCTCCATGGAGCAACTGCGCACGGCCGCCACCGACGCCCCGTCCGACCTCGACGCGTTCTGCGACACCCTGCTCGGCTGCTTCGGGCAGAGCCGGGAGGACGACATCGCGATGCTGGCGCTGAGGTTAGGGTGAGCGCTGTCGCCGTAGAACAGGAGTGCCCATGCCGCAGATCACCGTCGACTACTCAGCGCCGCTCGCCGACGGCTTCGACCGAAGCGGCTTCGCGCTGGCCCTGCACGATGCGGTGGTCGAGATCGCGGCCGCGAAGTACGAGGCGTGCAAGACGCAGTTCCGGGCCACCGAGAACACGACCGTGGGGCGGGACGTGGACGGTCACGCGATCGTCCATGTCACTCTGGGGCTGCTGGCGGGGCGTACGGACGAGACGAAGGTGCGGCTCACGGAAGCCGTACTGGAGCTGCTGCGCACCCATGTGAAGCCCGCCGAGGGCACCGCGCTGCACGCGTCGGCCGAGGTGCGCGACCTCGATCCGTCGTACCGGAAGTTCGAGAGCTGAGCCTCAGGACGCCAGCGAGATCAGCCGGCCGACCAGGTCACTGAAGGGGCCGTCGGCCGGCTCGTCCTTCAGCATGCGGCGCAGCAGGTCGCCCATCTCGTCGTCATAGGCGGCGCTGACGGCGGCCAGCGCGGCGAAGTCGTGCACGAGCTGGACCTCCAGCTCGGCGCGCGGGATGCGCCGGCCGTCCAGCCAGATCAGTGCCGTCGACTCGGCGAGCGAGATCCAGGAGCGGACGACCAGTTCCAGACGGGCGGGCGGGTTCTCCACCCGCAGGTGCGAAAGGATCTGGACATAGGCGGCCTGCCGTACGGAGTCGATGAGCGCGTTCGTCGCCGTCGAGCCGACCGCCGGGCCGCCGCGCATCAGCGCCGAGAAACCGGGGCCGTGCTCGTCGACGAAGTCGAAGTACCGGCGCATCACGCGCAGCAGCCGCGCGCCCAGCGGCCCCTCCCGCGGTTCGACGAACCGGCCCGCCAGTTCCTCCGAGGCACGCTTCAACGCGGCTTCGTACAGGCTGAGTTTGCCGGGGAAGTAGTGGTAGACCAGCGGACGCGAGATGCCCGCGGCCGACGCTATCTCGTCGATGGAGACCTCGTCGGGCGAGCGCTGGCTGAACAGTTCGAGGGCGACGCCGATCAACTGCTGCCGCCGCTCCTCGACTCCCATTCTTCGCCGTACCCCGGTAGTCATGCGAACACCTTACCGATCGAATCCGGCCCCGAACGGACCGGACCGACCGCAGGTGTTCACATATCCAGCACGAGTCGATCACTCCGCGCCCGCGACACACAGATCAGCATGGAGTCGGCCCGCTCCGCGTCCGTCAGCAGCTCGTCCCGGTGGTCCACCTCGCCCTCCAGCACCCGCTGTTGGCACGTCCCGCAGAACCCCTGCTCGCAGGAGTACGCCGTGTCGGGCAACTCGGCGCGGACGGCGGCCAGTACGGTCGAGTCGGCCGGGACGGTCAACGTCCGGCCGCTGCGCCGGAGTTCGACCTCGAAGGCATCGCCGCCCGAGGTGCGCGGCGTGAACCGCTCCAGGTGCACCCGCGGGAACCGCTCCTCCAGCACGGCCATCAGCCCCTCCGGCCCACAGCAGTACACGGCGGCTTCCTCGGGCACGTCCGCGAGGAGTACGTCGAGTTCGGGAACCCCCTCCACGACGGTCACCCGGTCCCCGCCGAGCTTCTCGACCTCCTCCAGGAACGGCATCGAGGCGCGGCCGCGCCCGCAGTACACCAGCCGCCACTGGGCATCCTCGGGCAGCGCCCGCAGCATCGGCAGGATCGGGGTGATGCCGATGCCGCCCGCGACGAACACGTACGACCCGGCCTCGACCAGCGGAAACCGGTTCCGCGGCCCCCGCACCTCCAGTTCCATGCCCTCCCGCACCTGCTCGTGCACCTCGCGCGAGCCGCCCCGCCCGTCCGGGACCAGCCGGGTCGCCACGGTGTACGACGAGCCGTCCTCCGGGTCGCCGCACAACGAGTACTGCCGCACCAGCCCCGAGGGCAGCACCAGGTCGAGATGCGCGCCCGGCTCCCAGCGCGGCAAGTCATGTCCCTCCAGACGGAGTTGTACGACCCCTTCGGCGACCTCCTCGCGCGAGGCCACCAGCAGACGCAGCGCCCGCGACCGGGGCCGCCCGGAGACCGGCTCCTCCAGGGCGGGCATCGGCCACAGCGGCGAGGCCTGGATGCGGCGCCGCAGCGCCCGGCGGGCGAGCAGGGCGGCACCGGCGACGACGGCGACGGTCCTCAGCTTCGGCATCAGGCGGCACCCTTCGCGGACTTCTCGGCGGTCTCGGCGGCCGACGCGGCGGGGGAGGAGGCGAGGTAGGCGACGGCCTGCTCGGTGGAGCCCTCCTGGGAGGGGTGGTACGAGCCGCTCAGATAACGGGGGATGGACTTGAGCATGTCGCCGGTCGTGGGCAGCAGGCCCCGTCGGCCACGGACGTAGAAGTCCTTGAAGCTCGCCCTGCCGTCGACGAGCGTCGGATCGTTCTCCATGAAGAAGCGCGCGCCACGCTGCCACAGGAACACCAGCGCGGTGAACGCCGCCGCCCATGTCCGCACCCGGCGCCGGTAGCTGCCGTCGACGTGCATGAACAGCTCGAAGGCGACGGACCGGTGCTCGACCTCCTCCGCGCCGTGCCAGCGCAGCAGGTCCAGCATGGTCGGGTCGGCGCCCCGGCGGTCCAGTGCGTCGGCGTTGAGCACCCAGTTGCCCAGGAAGGCGGTGTAGTGCTCGATGGCGGCGATCAGCGCCACCCGCTCCATGAGCCACCACCGCCGCGGCCGGCCCGGCGGCAGGGTGCGGTCCCCGAGCAGCTTCTCGAAGAACCAGTCCACCTGCGCGGTGTACGGCGTCGGATCGAGCCCCTGCTCCCGCAGATGCGGCAGCACCTCGTCATGGGCCTGCGAGTGCATCGCCTCCTGCCCGATGAACCCGATGACGTCCTCGCGGAGCCGCTCGTCCCGGATGTACGGCAGCACCTGCTTGTAGACGTGCACGAACCACCGCTCGCCGGCCGGCAGGAGCAGATGCAGCACGTTGATGGTGTGCGTGGTGAACGGATCCCCGGGCACCCAGTGCAACGGCGTGTCGTCCCAGGAGAAGGACACCTTGCGAGCCTTGAGGGGCACCCGGTCCTGCGTATTAGACATGGCGTCAATGTACTGACGGGTAGGTCGCGGGTGAACCCCCGTGCACGACCTTATTTACGCGACTGTCAGCAAGACTCGGTGGCTCACTGGAGGCCGTTGATCGACCGACCGCTCTCCAGCGTGCCCTTCAGCTCGGCCTGGGCGCCCTGCTCGGCCCGCTCGGCCAGCAGGCTGCCCTCGGAAGTGCCGCGGACGCCGCCCGTGGCCCGGATCGACTCCGTGTCCCGGGTGCCCGCCGCCAGCAGATACCAGCCGCCCGTCTGCGCCTTCCACAGCACCCCGGCCAGCACATGCGGATCCCGCGCCCCGCACGCCGACACGTTCTGTGCCTTGGCCACCACCGCGGCGTGCGTCGCACCCGGCGTCCGGAACTGGGCCAGCACCCGCTCTCCGCCGCCCCGCCAGGTCTCGGCACGCGTGCACACCCAGTCCGCCGATCCCGTCCCGTCCGGCAGCGCCTGCTGCGCATAGGCCCAGGCGTTGACGGTCCGTACGCCCGCGGAGCGCATCGCGCCCAGCCAGCAGGAGTACGGCGCCCAGGTGCGCAGCGCCTGAGGGCCGGCCGCGTCCTTGACCGACCCGGGACGGCCGGTGGTGAGACGGGCCGGGACCAGTTCGGCGAGGTCGGTCAGCAGACGGGTGCCGGTGCTGTCGGTCAGCTGCAGGGCGTTCCACGAGGTGCAGCTGCCGGTCTGCTGCGTCGCGGGGCTCGCCATCGGCGCGGTGACACCGTCGGTCACGGTGAGGTTCATCGGTCCGGTGCGCGGCTTCAGCATGTCCCGCTCCGCCGCCGTCCTCACCCAGGGCGCCAGCAGATAGCGGACGTTGCCGTCGGCCCGGCTCACCACCACCGCACTGGCCTCCGCCCGGGTCGCGCCGTCCACCCGGGAGAAGTCGAGGGCGGCGCCGGCCGTGCCGTCCAGCGGTTCGGCGTAGCGGGCGATGCGCAGGCCGTCGTAGAGGATCACCACGCGGGCGTTGTCGATGCTCCCCGCGTACAGCAGTTGCGGCGCGCCGGGCGGGCCGCCCGCCGGGGTGCCAGGGGTCGCCGAGACCTGGACCTTCTCGCCGGGGCGGGCCCAGACGGCGAGGGCACGGCGCAGCAGGGCCGAGTCGTCGGTGAGGTCGCCGCGCGCGGGCCACACGGAGAAGTCGGTGCGGGCGGAGGACTGCCAGGCCAGCGCGGGGACCTTGGTCAGCTGGGCGGGGTCGAGGGCGGCCTCGGCCGCCGGGTTCTGCGCGTACGGGGGAGCGGCGGGGCCGTCCGGGCTCCAGCCCTCGCCGGGCAGGCCGAGCAGGGCCCCGGACACCAGGAGGGCGGCCCCGGCGGCCAGTGCGGCCTTCGTGTGCTGTCGGCGCCGCATCAGGTCGGTGGGCCGGGCCTGGAGGGAGCACGGGTCGAACTCCGGGGAGTCGAGCAGCGCGTACTGCGCCTCGACGGTGTCGGCCTCCTCCAGTGCCTCGTCGGCGTCGTCGACACCGGCCGCCGTCAGCACCTCGGCCACGTCGTCGTCGGTGAGCTTCTCCAGGCCGCGCAGGACGTAGGCCGCCCGCGCCGGGCCCGACAGCGCCGACAGCCGCTGGTCCAGGGCGAGTTCGTCGGCGCCGCCCGACCTGGGGAAGAGACGCAGTCCCCACACCTGGGGCAGCAGCGGCGGCAGTTGGGAGCGCTTGGGCCAGGCCAGGCGCTTCAGCGGCCGGCCCGCCTCCAGCGCCGTCCGCAGCACGCGCAGGCGGAGCAGGGCGTACCCGGGGTCGCCTTCCCGCCCGGTCGACTGGGCCGGGATCACGGGCGTCGCCGCGGCCCGGCCCCGGGGCAGCGCGCGCTGGGTGAGGGAGTGCGCGGTCACCACACGCCGGTTGCGGCCGAGGCTCGGCGGCAGCACGAGGTAGGCGAGCCGCACAAGGCGCGGATAGTGCTCGACGAGCGCGGCCTCGGCCCGCTCGACGTCGACGACCGGATCGTCCGAGGCAGGGGCGGGGCGCGGGGCGACATCCTGTGACTGCACGTTCAGCAGAACGAGCGAATCGTCGGTAGGTCACAAGGAGCGGTCGGGCAGCGCCCCTAAGGGGCGCGGGGAACTGCGCGACCAGCCACAACGTACCTGCAGACGCCAGACGGCCTATCGCGGCTCTTTCTGCGGCGGCTCTTCCTCCGAAGCGCTCACCAACAGACGAGCGTAGTTCGCCATGGAGCGCTGATAACGAGGCAGATGCGGCGCGAGGGCACCCAATACCAGGGACAACCCCTCACGGTCCCGCCCAAGGCTCGACAGGCACAGCGCCAGCGTCGCCCGCACCGCGTCGTCCAGCTCGTCCGAGGGCGCGTCAAGTTCGGGCGTCAGCAGCTTGACGCCCTCCTCGGCCTGCCCGATGTTCCTCAGCGAGCTGGACAGCTGGATCTTGGCGCGCCGCTTCTTGTAGCCGTCGAGGCCGAGCCGCAGGGCCTCCCGGTACAGCGGGACGGCCTTGTCCGAGTGCCCCGTCGAGTCCCAGGCGCAGGCCCGCTCGAAGGGGCCCAGGGGGCTGTCGTCGGGCAGCTCGGCGACGAGGGTGTCGATCACCGCCCGGAAGTCGGCCGCCTCGGTCTCGGCGTAGTCGTCGAATGTGGCCCAGGCGGCGGTCACGCGATCTTCCCAGTCTCGGTTCACCGGCACACTGTGGCATACGCCCGTTCGAGCGCCCCCGGTATTTTGAGCGCTCCGCACACCGGAGCCGTATGGAGGGGGAGGCTCTTCGCAGGGAGGACAGATGAAGGTGACCCGACCGATGCTCGCGGCGGCCGGTGCCGTGGCGGTACTGGCACTGTCGGGCTGCGGCTCAGGCGGCGACGAGAAGGCCGCCGTGCCCGAGACCGCCACCGGCAGCCTGGAGCACCTGGCGGCCGAGGTGAAGTGCAAGCCGAACATGCAGACGGACGCCGACGAGATCCGGCAGGCCCTCTGCAAGAACACCGACGGCAAGTTCGTCCTCGCCACGTTCGCCACCGACCGCGGCCAGCGCGAGTGGCTGAACGGCGCGAAGGACTACGGCGGCTACTACCTGGTCGGCCGCAAGTGGGTCGCCGTCGGCCAGGAGAAGACGGTCACGGCGCTGCAGAACACGCTCGGCGGGACCATGGAAGAGGGATCGGAGCACATGAATCCCGGCGGCAGTCACAACAGCGGCAGCCACCACGGCTGACCGGACCGGACCTGACCTGATCTGACCGAAGAAAAGGCAGCGGAAAGCCGGCGGTGGGAAATCCCACCGCCGGCTTTCCGCTGTTCCTACCGGCTCACGACTACTGGCAGTCCTGGCCGCTGTTGATGCAGTCGACCACCTGGTTCATCGTGTTCTCGTCGAAGAAGTTGATGAAGTCGTTGTGGTCGGTGATCGCCTTGTGCAGCTGGTCCGGGAAGGAGTCCACCGCGAAGGCGTTCTGGACCTGTCCGTTCTCGATGGTCGGGGCCGGAACGTCGTAGACCAGACGCACCTGGAGCTGCGGGATCGCCTGGAAGCCGTTGGCGCAGGTGCCGTCGGCCTGGACGAACGCCACGTGGGTGCGGTGGTTGGCGCTGTCGATGTTCTGACCGTCCCAGCAGCTCTGGAAGTTGCTGGTGCGGACCACCGAGCTGCCCTCGGGGCAGATCGGGTACTTGTCGTGCAACTGCACCTTGTCCTCGAAGCCGGTGCAGCTCCAGTTCGCGTTGGCGTTGTTGTTGCCGTTGACGAAGGACTTGGCGTCACCGGTGATGATGCGCAGGGCCTCCGGCATCGCGACGACGTCGCTCGTCTTGTTGCCGACGAACTTCAGCTCCGCCTCGCTGGCCTGGATGATCGTGCCGACGTTGCCGTCCTGACCGCCGCCGGGGGCGTTGGCGTCGATGTCGTTCTGACCGTCCTGCACGCGCAGCACCGGCCAGAAGTACGACGACCTGTCGCCCTGGTTCTGGCAGGTGGTGTCGCCGTTGGCCAGGTCCTCGTCGCTCGCGAAGGCGTTGTTGGCCTGGTTGCCGACGTAGTCGTGCTGGTGCTGGGCACCGTTGCTGACACCGGGGGCGACGATCACGTTGTCCGAGTTGCGGTTCTCGTTCTCGTTGGTGCCGCAGTTCGTGGTGAAGCTGCCCGTCGAACCGGAGTCCCCGTTCGCGGGGAGCCCGTTCGCCCCCACGCCCAGCTGGGCGTTGCCCTGGACCTGGGTGATGTCCACGAAGTCGTCCGCCGACGGGCCGTTGCCGGCCTGGCCGCCGTTGCCCTGGTCCTGACCCTGGTCCTGGCCGTCCTGACCGTCCTGGTTCTGGTCCTGACCGTCTTGGTTCTGGTCCTGACCATCCTGGTTCTGGTCCTGGCCGTCCTGGTTCTGACCGTCGCCGGCGTTGCCGTCGTTGGTCTCCGGCTGGTCGGCCGGGACGCCCTTGCACTCGGCCAGCTGGTCGAGCCCACCCGGCGCGGTTCCTCCCACGCGCCGGATGTTGATGCCGATCCGGTCGAGTGTGGCCGTCCGCTTGGACTTCAGCGGACCGAGGATCGCGTTGTTGACGAAGCCGGCGTCCCCTGCCTGGGCCTGGCGCGTGTCCGCGAGACGCTTGTACGCCTCCGTGATCTGCCGGTCCAGCAGCGCCAGCTCCTTGGCGACGCCCTTGCGCGCGCTTCGCGGCACGTTCGTCAGCTGCTGGCCGACGTCCGGGCAGTCGATCGTGGCGACCTGGGCGCCCGCGGACTTCGTCCGGTTCCACCCGGACTGGTCCTCGTGTGCCGAAGCATAGAAGTTGGCCCAGACAAGCCCGCCCCCACCGAGCGCTAGGGCCGCCGATGCGGCTATGGCCTTGGTGGCCAGCGGCGTACGGCGTTTTCGTGTGTTGCGTCCCATGGAACTCCTCTGACTTCCTTTTTCGGGGCATCGAGGCGCCCGACAGGAGTGAAGCGGCTCCCTCTCATACGGAGGGCGTCCCAGGGGTGTTCAGCCGTCTCGGAAATTGTTGAGAGATTCGTGAGAACGCTGTGTTCTCAACAGCCTCTGAAATACCGCGAGTTGTTGATCCCGCACGGCGGGTGAATGCGCGGGTCCGGTTTCACCGGCCGTGGTCGAGATACGCGAGAACAGCCAGCACGCGACGGTTGTCGTCGTCCGACACCTCCAGGCCCAGTTTGGCGAAGATATTGGCGGTGTGTTTCGCGATCGCCCGTTCCGTGACGACGAGCCGTTCCGCGATCGCCACGTTCGACCGCCCCTGCGCCATCAGCTCCAGCACCTCCGTCTCGCGGGGGGTGAGCCGCGCCAGCGGCTGGTCGTCGGCCGCACGCCGGCTCAGCAGCTGCTGGATCACCTGCGGGTCCATCGCCGTACCGCCCGCCGCGACCCGCCGTACGGCGTCCACGAACTGGTCCGCGTCGAACACCCGGTCCTTCAGCAGATACCCCACCCCGCCGCTGCCGTCGGCCAGCAACTCCCGCGCGTACAGCTGCTCCACGTGCTGCGAGAGCACCAGCACCGGCAGCCCGGGCTTCTTCCGGCGGGCCTCCAAAGCGCACTGCAGCCCCTCGTCGGTGTGCGTCGGCGGCAGGCGTACGTCGACGACGGCGACGTCCGGCTCCAGCTCGGCCAGCGCGCGGGACAGCTCGGGGCCGGTCTCGACGGCCGCGGCGATCTCGAAGTCGTAGGCCTGAAGGAGCCGGACGAGTCCGTCGCGCAGCAGGAACAGGTCTTCGGCTAGGACAACGCGCAAGGGATCTCCATGGTGACCATGGTGGGACCGCCCGCGGGGCTGCTGACGGCCAGGACGCCGTCGAATGTACCCAGTCGCCGCTCGACTCCGGCCAGGCCCGAACCGGCTCCGATCACCGCGCCGCCCTTGCCGTTGTCGGTGACCGTCGCACGCAGCATGCCGTCACTGTGATGCAGGTCGACCCAGATCCGGTCGGCACCGGAGTGCTTGACGGCGTTGGTGAGCACCTCGCTGACCGCGAAGTACGCCGCCGACTCCACGGGCGCCTCCGCCCGCCCGGGCAGCTCCACGCTCACCTCGGTCGCGACCGGCAGCCGCAGCGCCAACGCCCTTACGGCGTCGCCCAGTCCGCGCTCGGCGAGCACGGGCGGATGGATGCCGCGCACGAGGTCGCGCAGCTCGGCGAGGGCGTCGGCGGAGGACTTGCGGGCCTGCGCGAGCAGCTGCCTGGCCTGCTCGGGGTCCTTGTCGAGCAGCATCTCGACGGTGCCCAGGTCCATGCCCATCGCGACCAGGCGGGCCTGTGCCCCGTCGTGCAGGTCGCGTTCGATACGGCGCAGTTCGGCGGCGGAGGTGTCGACGGCGTCACGTCGGGTCTCGGTCAACACCCGTACCCGCTCTGCCAGTTCGCCCTGGTCGGAGCCGAGGACGGCGCGGGTGAGGCGGAAGTGGGCCTCGAGCAGGCGCGGGGTGAAGAAGTGGGCGAAGAAGAGCAGGACGAGGGCCAGCGCGGCGGCGCCGAGCGCGGACGCCTGCCCGGTGACCGGCACGAACCCGTACCAGTACCCGTCGGGGAAGACCCGCCACAGTCCGGCCGCGATCGCGAAACCCTCCAGCGGATAGAAGAGCAGGGCCGCCGGCAGCAGCGCGGTGACGAAGCCCGCCGTCATGTCGACGGGCAGCCACAGCACGTCCCGCCAGGTCTGCGGGTCGCGGAGCATCCCGAAGGTGCGCGCCCACGGGTTGGCGTCCGGGGGCATCGGCCGGTACGCCGACGGGATCCGCACACCGCACCACTCGGCCGCGAGCCTGCGGCGCACGTCCGCGAAGTGCCGCACGCCGCCCAGGATCCAGGGGGTCGTGACGATGCCGACGCCGATCGGGACGAGCGCGATGGAGACGAGGGCCAGCGTGAAGCACAGCACCGAGACGGGCAGCATCGCCACGGCCAGCACGAGCCCCCGTACGGCAGCGAGTACGATGCCCTTCGCGCGTGAACCCTGCCTGCCCGTCTTCGTGTTGGTGTCCATGTCGTCAGTCTCGTCGAGGAGAGCGACGGCGGTCACGGGGCCGGGCCCCCGGATCAGGGGGTGGTGTCAGGTACACCCTGCCCGGTCGCCGCGAGGACCTTCGCCTCCACCTCCGCATCGAGCCCCTTCGGCGTCCGGTCCGGCCGCATGGGTGCCGTACCGCCGATGTCCTGGAGCCACCGCCAGGTGTCGGCGACGGTCTCCTCGACCGGCCGGCAGCGCAGCCCGGTCGCGACGGCCCTGGAGACGTCCGCGGCGTGCAGGGCGTCGTGCATGTCGCTGCCCGGCGGCACCCACACCGGCAGCTGGGTCCATGGCTCGATGCCCGCGTCCAGGATCACCTCGGGTTCGGTCCAGCGCAGCTCGGCGGTACCGCCGACGGTGGCCACGCAGGCGTCCAGCAACTCGCCCATGGTGGTGTGCCCTTGGGGACTCATCAGGTTGTACGGCCCGCTCAGCTCCTGCTCCACCGCGCCCAGGATCCACTCCGCGAGGTCGCGGATGTCGACGTACTGGAGGGCGAGATCACGCGGGCCCGGCGCCAGCACCGGCCCGCCGCGCGCGATCCGGGTCAGCCACCAGGGCAGCCGGCCCACGTTCTCGTACGGGCCGAGGAGCAGCCCCGCCCGCACGAGCACCGAGTGCTCCGCCCCGAACTCCTCGACCGCGGCCAGCTCGCCGCCCCGCTTGTCGCGCAGGTAGTCGGTGTGGTCGGCACCGGCCTCGGCGCCCTCGACCAGCGGCGCGTCCTCGGCGTACCCGGCGGGCGGTGCCCACGCGTACACCGAGCAGCTCGACACGTACACATACCGTCCGGCGCGGCCCCGCAGCAGCCGCGCCGCGTCCCGCACCGCGTAGGGCGCCGCCGACCAGGTGTCGACGACGGCGTCCCACGCGCCGGGGTCCTCGGCGAGAGCGGCGAGCCCGTCGGCCGCGGTGCGGTCACCCTGCAGCAACCGCACCCCGGCGGGGGGCTCGTGCCGCCCCCGGTTGAAGACTGTCACGTCCCAGCCGCGCCCGAGCGCCGCCTCCACGACGGCCCGCCCCGCGAACTCCGTACCACCCAGCACCAGAAGTCTCATGCCACCGACTCTGCCTGGTGCGGGCGCGGGACGGAACAGGACTCTGCCGTCGGCAGAAGGGGTACGAGAGCGCGGCCGGGCCGGTCAGCGCCCGGTCGGCGGGGCGTACTTGTACCCCACCCGCCGCACGGTCCGGATCGTCTCCCGGTGCTCGGCGCCCAGCTTGCGGCGCAGCCGGGCGATGTGGACGTCGACGGTACGGCCGTCGCCCACATGCCCGTACCCCCACACCGTGGTGACCAGCTGGTCGCGCGTGTGCACCCGGTGCGGGTTGGCCACCAGATGGGCGAGCAGCTCGAACTCCAGGTAGGTCAGGTCGAGTTCACGCCCGTCGACCGCGGCGGTGCGCCGCACGGTGTCGACGGTGACGAGCGGGTCGCCGACGGTGTCACGGGCCGGGCCCGGGACCTGCACCGGCGGCTGCTGGTCGGCCGGGACGAGCACCAGGTAGCCGATCATCGGCGGCTGCCCCGGCAGCGTGGGCAGGGAGTGCTGGGGAGCGGGCAGCCAGGTGGCACCCGGCGGCAGGAGGCCCGCGACGTCGATCACCTCGTCCCGGTCCACGGCACGCAGATGATGCCGTGAACCGTTAGGGGCGGGGGAGTTGAGCGTGGCGGCGGTGGAGAGAGGACGAGTGGTCGCCATGAGAGGTCAGCTCTTTCGCGCGAGAAGTCCGTTGGATGCCGGACGTGGACGTGGGAAGACGTACGTCGTTTTCGCGCTGGCCGGAGGCCGGGAGGGTACGGCTTTACAGGGCCCGCGCGTTCACCGCGCGGCAACACACCCGGTCGAAGTCGTGGTGCTGACGGGAAGGCCAGAAGGGCTCGAGGTCATGGCGACCTGTCGCGGAGTACTTCTGGAAGCTGGCCATGCCCCCATTGAAGCAGACCCCCGCCCCGGAGGGGACCCTTCGTCTCATCCTTCCAGCCGTTTCTCCCAGGTCAACGGCGTGACGTTGATCGCTTTGCCCGGGGAACCGTCCCACTCCGTGGACAGCCCGGCACCGGCGAGCGCGGCGACGACCTCGTGCCCGACGGCGGTGGTGGTCTCCTCGGAGCCGTCGAACCCGCCGTAGTACAGGCTGAGTCCGTACCCGTCGGCGGCGTGCTCCGTGCCCTGCTGGTGGAAGAAGACGAACCCCCGCGCGTCCTCGCGTTCCGCACCGATCTCCGCCATGCCGCAGCCTCGGCAACAGGTGAAGTTCTCCCGGGCGGTGATGCCGACGGTTTCCAGCGCGTCGAAGGCGCTGGTGAGCCGCTCCGGATCGGTGACGCCCTCCCACGCCTCCTGCTCGCCGAGCCGCTCCAGCCACAGCCGGTCCACGAGCTGCCACGCCTGAGCCTTGGACACCGGTCGCTCGTCCCCCTCGACGAGGAAGTCCTCGGCGATGTCGGCGAGCTCCTTGCGGCTGTCGTACCCGCAGCGCAGCCGCACCCTGACGCGTTCCTCGACCTTCTCCCGTATGCCCTCCGGCAGCTCGGGCACTTCCTCCTCGGGGCCCAGGTCGATCGGCTCCCACGACACGCCCGCATCCCAGCCCGGGTCCTGCCGTGCCCAGCCGCTCATGAGCGCCGCGACCTGTGCGGCGTCGGTGAGATCCGTGCCGTGGAAGCCGTCCTCGCCCAGCCGGTGCTCCAGGCGGTAGTCCCCGCCCTCCTCGTGCCACACCTGCGCGAACACATCGGGCAGGTCCGGTATCCGCTGTGCCACCAGCCAGCGGTCCCCGGGCTCCCCGAGCCGCAGCACCAGCTCCCGCAGCTGCTCCTCGGGCATCCGCACATACGTCTCGCCGTACTCCGTCTCGACCTTGACGGCGAGACGGCCCCCGTTGATCTCCATGCCCCCACGATGACACGCCCCACTGACAATGCCGTCGCCGCACGGCGAAGGGGGCGCCCACCGGACCGGTGGACGCCCCCTTCAAGGAGCCCTGGGCGGATCAGACCTGGCCGGCCTTCTCCAGCGCGGAGCAGCAGGTGTCGACGAGCAGACGCGTCACGACGTACGGGTCGACGTTGGCGTTCGGACGGCGGTCCTCGATGTAGCCCTTGCCGTCCTTCTCGACCTGCCACGGGATACGGACCGAGGCGCCACGGTTGGAGACACCGTAGGAGTACTCGTTCCACGGGGCGGTCTCGTGCAGACCGGTCAGGCGGTCGTCGATGCCGGCGCCGTAGTTCTTGACGTGGTCGAGCGGCTTGGAGCCCTCACCGAGCGACTCGCACGCGGTGATGATCGCGTCGTAGCCCTCGCGCATCGCCTTCGTGGAGAAGTTGGTGTGCGCACCGGCGCCGTTCCAGTCGCCCTTCACCGGCTTCGGGTCCAGCGTCGCGGAGACGCCGAAGTCCTCGGCGGTGCGGTACAGCAGCCAGCGGGCGATCCACAGCTGGTCGGAGACCTCCAGCGGGGCCAGCGGGCCGACCTGGAACTCCCACTGGCCGGGCATGACCTCGGCGTTGATGCCGGAGAGGCCGAGACCGGCGGCGAGGCAGTTGTCCAGGTGGGCCTCGACGACCTCACGGCCGAAGATCTCGTCGGCGCCGACACCGCAGTAGTAGCCGCCCTGCGGGGCCGGGAAGCCGCCCTTGGGGAATCCGAGCGGGTAGCCGTCCTGGAAGAAGGTGTACTCCTGCTCGATGCCGAAGATCGGCTCCTGGGCGGCGAACTTCTCCGCCACCTCGACGAGCGCGGCACGGGTGTTGGTGGCGTGCGGGGTGAGGTCGATGTTCAGGACCTCGCACAGCACGAGCACGTCGTCGCCGCCGCGGATCGGGTCCGGGCAGGTGAAGACCGGCTTGAGCACACAGTCCGAGGCGTGGCCCTCGGCCTGGTTGGTGGAGGACCCGTCGAAGCCCCAGATCGGCAGGGCGTCCAGACCGGCGGGCTCGCCCGCGATGATCTTGGTCTTGGAACGCAGCTTGGCCGTCGGCTCGGTGCCGTCGATCCAGATGTACTCAGCCTTGAAGGTCACGGGCCACATCCTTCGGGGGTGGGTCTAGGCGCACTTGCGGGTGCTGCGGCGCTGCGGCACTGAGGCGCCGCTCTTGATGCCCGCGAGCCTGTCAACAGGCGATTTCCCGGTCATTGCTCGAATGTGAACCCCGTGTTACCTGGTGGTGGTGTGGCGCGACTCACGCTGTGAGCGGCCGTACAAAGTCGATACGGCGACATCCGGCGCCGCGGGGCAGTGCGGTCCGGTGGCTCGTATGCGATGGGAATGGGCCGGCGACGGGAATGTGTCCGCGAGGGAACGCGTCGGTCCTGCCGCCCGTGGCCGCGGGCGGCAGGACCTCATGACACGTACGGCGTGGTTACCCCGCCATCACCCCACCTTCTCGATCACCGCGCGGCGGATCAGGAACTTGCCGGGCTCCCGCACCTGCTCGAAGGCGGCGTTGTTGAGCAGCACACAGCTGCCGGAGACGGACGTGACCTCCACCGTCGTGGACTTGTTGTTGTCCAGGTTGGTGACCTTCAGCTTCGTCCCGGCCGGGAACTGGTTGCTGGACGCGGCAGGAGCCCCGCCCTCACCGGAGAGCGTCACGGTGGACCCGTTGCAGACCTGCTGGCCGGAAGCCGCGGCACCGCCGCCGGCCTCGTTTCCCGCGGACGCGCTCTGCGACGGCGCGGCACCCCCGGCCTGCTCGCCAGCCTGCTCGCCGCCCTGCTGTCCCGCCTGCTGACCACCCTGCGCCGGCTGCGAAGCCTGGGAGCCCTGAGCCGACTCCCCAACCGCGCACCCGGACGCTTCCTGCTGCTTCTTGATCTGCTCGATGACGGCCTCGCGGTTGGCGATCCGCGCCTGCGACTGTGCGTCGGGATTGGCCTTCTGGCCGTCGATGAACTTCTGGTTGTTGCCGAGAGCGGTGGCGAGACCCTGGCAGACGCTCGAGTCCGCGGCCGACAGGGTCTTCGGACTCTGCGAGGCGTTCGAGGTGCTCGCCATGGCGAAGGCCCCACCGCCCGCCACCGCCGCCGCGGTCACGAACAACGCGAGCTTCTTCTTCGTGCTGAGACTTCTCCTACGCGACATGCGCGCCTCCTGAGAGGTAGGGGAGCGTACGCCGGTATGTACGAGATACCGAACGAAGTTACTCAGCGGTTACAGGAGTCACTTAAGTAACCTGCGTCACACGTCCTTTCCCTCCTCGTACGCCGCCACCGTGTCGTTGACGTACGACAGAAGGCCCTCGGTCTGCCGGGTGATCGCGGCCTCCTCGGTCTCCGCGCCGTCGCCCCACTGTCCGTTGGCGAACACCACCGAGCGGACGGTCATCACCCGGCGGAAGACCCCCGCGGAGCCGGGCGGCACGGTCGGCAGCCCCGCCTCCGGGGGTGGGTCGAGCGAGACCACCTGATACGTCACCGGGTCCATCGAGGCCATCATGAACACCCGGGAGGCGTCCTCGACGCGCGCGAAGCTCAGCACGGTGACGGTCACCTGCGAACGCCGGTCGGCGTCCGTGAACAGGGCGGCGGTCAGTCTGGAGCAGGGCTCGCCCTGTTCGATCAGCTCGGCCAGCTGCGACGACATTCCGCGGGTGCAGTCCGTGGTCGTCGCCAGGTCCACGCGCGTGTAACGGGAGCCGTCCTTCAGGCGCACGCTCTTCTGGGGAAACGCCTGCTCCGGGCGGATCACGGGCCGTGCGAGCAGGGACGGGAGAGCGGTCGGCGCGTCGGAGGGCATGTTGACGTCGACGGTGGGAACGGGTGTGTCGGACACGGCCGTCGGGGCCGGTGAGCTCGCCTCGGGGTCGCCGTCCCCGCCCCTGTACATGGCCGCACCGGCGGCGATGGCCGCGACGAGGACGACGCCCGTCCCGGCGGCCACCGCGCGCCGGGTCCGCCGTCGTCGGCGTATCCGCTCCTGCTCGGCCACCCACTGGGCGTGCGGGTCGGGCTGCTGCCCGTAGGGCACGTACGGAGGGGGCTGCTGCCCGTACGGCATTCCTTGATCACCGAAGCTCATGGCGGCGGAGGGTAACACCGCGCACCGCCCCGGCACCCGCCGCCCGACAAACCCTCAACTACCGGGACAGAGCGTCCCGTACGGCCTCCTCGGTGCGGGCGACGACCGCCGTGCCGTCATCGGCGGTGATGATGGGGCGCTGGATGAGCTTCGGGTGCTCGGCGAGAGCCTTGATCCAACGGTCGCGTTCCGAGGCGTCCCGCGCCCACTCCTTGAGCCCCAGCTCCTTGGCGGCGGCCTCCTGGGTGCGCGTGATGTCCCAGGGTTCTAGTCCGAGCCGTTCGAGTACGTCCCGGATCTCGTCCTCGGTGGGCACCTCCTCCAGGTAGCGGCGGACGGTGTAGTCGGCGCCCTCGGCGTCGAGGAGCGTGAGCGCGCTGCGGCACTTGGAGCAGGCCGGGTTGATCCAGATTTCCATGCCGCACACGTTAGCCCGTGGGGGCGTTGTTCGATTTTGACGCCGCCTCACGCGTACCTGGCGGAGCTGGTGTGACAGGGCGCCAAATACCTTTCTCACCTGGATATTTGCTGGGCCTCGCGGGCTCCCTGATTGTCAGTGGGGGCCGGTAAACTGGGAGCAGTGTTCGAGGGAATCGCCGAAGACGCCGAAGTCTCCGGCGAGCGCCCTGACCGCGACAGGAGGATGCCTGTGCCCGCTGCCGCACTGAAGCCGAAGCCGACCCGTAAGCCGCTGCCCACCCAGTCCACCGCGAAGCACCCGGTCCTGCTGGACCTGCCGTACGCGCCCGTGGAGAAGCGGCCGCTGCCGCCGGGCCGTCCGCGCGAGTGGTACGTGACCCACAACCGCCGCCTCAAGGCCATGCGCCTTGCGATCGCACTGCTCGACTCGGGCGTCTACATGCCGAACCAGGCGCGCAACGAGACGATACGGAGCACCGCCGAGATGATCGGGGTTCATCCGCCGTCGGAGACGACGTGCCACATGGTGCGGGCGTTCATGCGTTACTCGCGATAGCCGTGGCGCCGGGTGCCGTCTGTCACTGGGCACCCGGCGTTGTCGTTGCCGTTGTCCGGGGGCTGCCGCCCCCAGACCCCCGCTTCGGCCCTCAAGGGGCCTTGTCCTCAAACGCCGGACGGGCTGGTTCTACTGGACCGGGGTCCGCAAGCCCCCTCACCCCGACAACTCCCGCTCCAGCGGCGTCCGGAACCGTGGCGTCACCCGCGTCGACCCCACCCACCCCCGCAACCGCTCCGCCTCCGCAGCGATCGCCGCCTCCGCGTCCCGCCCGACGCCCTCGGAGTCGAGCAGCCGCCACACGATCTCCCCGTCCGGCCGCTGGGCCCAACCGCCCACCACACGCCCGTTCCACCACACCGTCGGCCCCACATTGCCGCTGCGGTCGAACAGCGACGGCCACAGTTCCGGCGCCAGATACCACTCCCGCCGCTGCCATCCCATCGCCGTGGGGTCGAGAGCGGGCAGCAGCGCCGCCCACGGCTCCTTGGGCTCAACCACCGGATCGACGTCGTCGTCGACCACGTATCCCGTCCCCTCGTCGAGGGACACGGCCTGCGCGTGGATCGCCGCGAGCGCCCGGCGGACCTCGGTGACCCGCCACCCCGTCCACCACTTCAGGTCGGCCTCCGTCGCCGGTCCGCACACCGCGAGCCAGCGCCGCAGCAGCTGCGCCTGTGCCCCGGCCACGTCCAGCTCCGGGTGCTCGGGGGCCGGCGCCCACCGGAACTGCGAGGACGTCCAGGAGCCCAGCGGCCGCCCCCGCACCACCTTCCCCTCGACGCCCAGCACCCGCAGCAGGCGCGTCGAGACGGTGTGCACGCCCTCGTAGCTCTTCCCGGCCGCGTACACGAACTGCTCACGCAACCGCGGCTCCTCCTCGGCGAGTTCGGCCGCCGTGGCCTGCCCGCGCCGGGCCAGCGCGGCCACCGCCGACTCCTCGACCTCCGCCAGCCATGCCGCGTCCGGCGCCCCCGCCTTCGCCATGTCCTTGACCAGCGAGGCCCGCTCCCGGGCGGCGACCGCGAGGCCGGTCGATGCGTGAACGACGGCCGTCAGCTCGGTGGGGAACACGAACACCGTGTGCCGCATGCCGTGCATGCGCACCAGCGCCCGGTCCTCGTACAGCGCCCGCTCGGTCCGGGCGACGGTCTGCGCGGACTCCGCCAGCCGCGCGCCCACGGCCAGGTACACGGTCGCCGGATCGCTGCCGTGCAACGCGACCAGCGACTCGGCGACCTCCACCGGCCCGGCGGCCCGCGCCACCCCGGCCAGCCGATGCCGCAACCCCAACCGAGCCCGCCGCTCCGCCACCCCGACGTACCGCACCCCGTCACCCATCCCGGCCTCCACCCGTCCCACCGTCCCGCCGTCGCCTCATCCCTGACCGCATCCTCCCGGACACCACTGACAATGGCCCGCCGTCGCGGCGACCAGCGGTTCCGTCAGCCGATAGCCGGGTCGGGCATTCGCACGGCGCTCGTCGCTGATCGCATCCTCCCGGACGCCACTGACACTCGCTCCCCGCCGAGGCGGCCACGGGTCCCGTCATCCGATCGTCGGGTCTTCCGCCGTACGACTCCGGCGGGGCCGGCGCGGCTCCCCGGCCCCGTCAGCCGTACCGCTCCAGCAGTCCGCCGACATACGCCGTCAACCGCTCGCCCAGTACCTGAGGTGTCAGATCCGTCCGCCCCAGCTCACGCCACGGCCCCGCGAGCTTCGCGGCATCGGGGGAGTAGGCGAGGGCGTCGAGCAGTCGCCAGTACAGGTGGTCGCCGGTGTCGGCGAGGCGGCGTCCGCCGTGTGCCTCGTACCGGTCGCGGAAGCCGAGCCCGTGCTCCGGGCCGTGCAGGAGTGCCAGTGCCGTGGAGCAGTGGGCGACGTCGAGGTCGGCCGGGCCCCATGACGTCTCCACCCAGTCGACGACGCCGCTGATCCGCAGCTCCGCGCCCGCGCCGCTGAACAGCACGTTACCGGGGTGGTAGTCCCGATGCAGGAAGCAGCCGTCATAGGCAGGGGGCTCGGCGCGGATCACGTCCACGGCCCGTTCCCAGAGCGCGCCGCCCGGCGTCCGCACCCGGTCGGGGGACGTCCACGCCTGGTACGTCCGCGGGCGCTCCTGCGGTACGACCCGGTGGATCCAGGCGAGCTGAGCCGCGAGGAGGTCCAGGCGACGGTCCAGTTCCTCCTCGTCGACCCGCACCCGGCCCGGCAGCAGGGACATCAGCAGCGACGGGTGGTCGCAGTGCTCGGCGGTGGCGTCCACGGCGATCAACCGCGGGGCGGGAATGTGGTCGTGGGCGGCGAGCAAGGTGAGGATCGACGCCTCGCGGCTCAGCAGGCCGGGTGCGTGCCCGCGGAAGAAGGGCTTTACGAACGTACGCAGCGCGAGCTCCGTGCCGTCGTCGAGGGTGAGCCGCCGCATCTGCGAGCTCCACCCGCCCTTCGCGAAGGCGGTGCGGGCGACCGTCCGCCCCTCGGGGAGCTGCTTGGCCAGCCACGACCGGGTGGCCGTCCACCCCTGGTCACCCAGGCCGGTCAGCATCGCCGTCACGAACTCCCGCCGGTCCTCGGCGTGTTCCTGGAACCACAGCCCCAGCATGTGCTCCGCGTCCGGTACGTCGAAGCGGCTGAACTGCGCGCGGGCGGCCAGCGCGTCCTGCACCGCCTCCGTGACGGCCGGCGGGATGACCGCGTCCGTCCCCGGCACCGCGAGCACCGCCCGCCCCTCGTACGCCCGCAATACGTCCAGCGCGGGTGCCGCACGCCAGCCGTCCGGCCGGCGGATGATCTCGCTGAACCGCCCGTCCCCCTCCCCGAAGGGGACGTCCCAGGCCTCCCGCGCGTAGACGGCCGGCGCGCACAGGCCCACCGCCGCCACCCGTGCCCCGTAGTGCCCGACGAGGTCCGCCACGGTCTGTCCGCTCATGCTGAAGCCGACCAGAATCAGCGGACCGCCGTCCGGCACGTGTGCGTCGATGACCGCGACCGCCTGCTCGAAGCGCCGCCGCAGGCTCAACTCCCGCAACTCGCTGGTGCTTTCGCCGTGGCCCGAGAAGTCGAACGCCAGCCCGCGGCAGCCGCGTGCCACGAACTCCGCCAGCAGGGGCACCGACCGCTCCTTGCTGCCGTTGCCCGCCCCGTGCAGCAGCACGACGGTGGCCGATTCCCGTCCGCCGCCGTCATCGCCGTACACCCCGCTGAGCAGTTCACCGTCGCAGGCGTATGTGAAAGAGGAGAGCTCGGTCATGCGCCCCATTCACGCACACAACTCGGGCCCCGGGAAAAGGAGATGCACGCCGCGTGACCGGCTCCCTACCCTGGACACGCGTAACGGAGCAGTTCACGCCGCTTCTCGCAGGGCAGGCGTCACCCTGCGGACTCGGGGCTACTCTCTACGCACCGACGGACGGTCGCCCATCCCCCAGCGCCCCGTCGGGACATCGGTCACCGCTCATCGATCACGTTCATCGATCACCGCTCGAGATCCAGAAACAACCCACGCTCACGGAGGCCCGTGATGGGCACCATCGTCATGTCCGGGACTGTCGTCCTGGTGATCCTTGGATTCGGAAACCACGTCTACTGGCTGGCCGCCGTCGCCGTGCTGTTCCTGTACCTGCAGTACGGCCGGGGCTCCTCCGCGACGGGCGGCGGAGCCGGGGGAGGGTCCTCGTCGGGAGGGCCCATGCCCGCGGACTACCGCGCCTACCGCGACCGCCGTGACATGCAGGCCAAGTGGGAGCGCCGCTACCGCCGAGAGCGTCCCCTGGAGGCCCGTCGTCAGGAGCGCGAGAAGAGCAAGTGAGGCTGGCCCCGCTGGTAACCGGGTGCCTCCGGTCACAGGCCGGGGGCACCCCAGACCGGGAACCAGCGGTTCAGGTCCTGCTCGATCCGCAGGTCGTTCGTGAGGGCGGCCTTCACCCGCAGTTCCAGCGGGTTGTCGCGCCGTTCCGCCCTGCCGGGCAGCGGCGCGAAGGGAAAGAAGGTACCGCGTTTGTAGAGGTAGACGAGGGCGAGCCGCCTGCCCCCGTCGTCCTCGAAGCCGGCCAGGGAGCACAGAAGCTGCGGGCCGAAGCCGTTGACCTCCATCGCGCTGTTCACCGCGTGCAGATCGTTGACCAGCTCCGGCAACTGCTCGGGGGTGCGCCGGGAGACCAGCCACGAGTAGCCGTAGCCGTCCCGGGTCAGCTCCACCGGCCGGCCCTCGCGCTCGGCGTCCGCGTCGAGCAGCGCCTGGACCTCGCGGTGCGTCTGCTCGAAGGCCGCGCCCTCGACCGCGGCGAAGCACACCGCCCCGCTCCCGGTCGGCCGGAAGCCGGCCGCCGCCTCCAGCGTCACCGCCGCCGACGGCAGCGCGAAGAGCTGGTCGAGATCGGGCGCGACCGGTTTCGTACGACCGAGCAGAATGTCCAGCAACCCCATGCTCACGCCCCTCCGGGAGCCGTCGCCTCGCCCAACTCGGCGGAGATCCGCCCCAGTTGGTCGAGCCGCTGCTCAAGGCTCGGGTGGGTCGAGAAGAGGTGCGCGATGCCGGGCTCGCGGCCCAGTGCCGGAGTGAAGTAGAAGGCGTTGAAGGCCTGCGCGGTCCGCAGGTCCTTGGTCGGGATCCGGGCGATGTCGCCGGAGACCTTCGTGAGCGCCGACGCCAGCACCGAGGGCCGCCCGGTGAGCAGGGCCGCGGCCCGGTCGGCGGCCAGCTCCCGGTACCGGGACAGGGCCCGGATCAGCAGGAAGCTGATCGCGTACACGGCCGCCGACACGCCCATCACGGCGGCGAAGACGACGGCGGTGTTCTGGTCCCGGCGTCCGCCGCCGAACAGCTGCGAGTAGAAGGCGAACCGCACGATCAGCCCCGCGATCACGCCGAGGAACGAGGCGACCGTGATCACGGCGACGTCCTTGTGCGCCACATGGGACAGCTCGTGCGCGAGCACCCCCTCCAGCTCGTCCGGCTCCAGCCGGCGCAGCAGCCCGGTGGTCACACAGACGACGGCATGATCGGGATTCCGCCCGGTGGCGAACGCGTTCGGCATATCCATGTCCGACACGGCGACCACGGGCTTCGGCATGTCGGCGAGGGCGGACAACCGGTCGACGACCCCGTGCAGCTCGGGATACTCCTCCCGCTCCACGACCCGGCCGCGCATCGCGAAGAGCGCGACCCGGTCGGAGAACCAGTACTGGGCCCCCAGCAGTCCGGCCGCCACGACCACGACCAGCACCCAGGACTTCAGCAGCACGATCAACGCGGCGACGAACCCCACGTACAGCAAACCGAGGAGAAAAAGCGTGACGCCCATGCGGGCGGTCAACCGCCGATCACTCCTGAAGCGGCTCTGCATCTCGCATCACCCCGCGCACTCAGGCACTCGTCCCACTGCCCAGTGTGCACCCGGCGACGCCCATGAACGGGTTGTGATCGACCCTAGGACCAGCAAAGGCCACGGGCTCAGTGCGGGGTCCCAGTACGTGGTCTCAGTACGTACGGAAGTTGATGTAGCCCAGCAGCACGATCACCCCCGCGACGCAGCCCAGGACGATCGCCGTGGACACCCAGCTCGAGCGCCGCTGCCGCCGCGCCACATGATCGGGCTCGGCCCGGAACGGCACCGGACCGGGCGGGTTCTCCTTCCAGCGCGCGGCGAGCATACGGGCCCGGGCCGAGGGCTCCTTGTGCTCGGCGTTGTCCGCCCACTTCAGGTCGAACTCGTGCTCCTGGTCGTCGTGTTCGCGCTCGGGCATGTCCCGTCCACCCCCGTGTGGTCTCATCAGCAGCAGAATAGAACATACGCCCGCGCCCCCGCTGTCGGTACAACAGCGGGGGCGCGGGCGTAAGCCTCGGCGCGAGACCGGTCAGGTGCCGATCACACGTCGAAGTAGAGCTCGAACTCGTGCGGGTGCGGACGAAGCTGCAGCGGCGCGATCTCGTTCGTGCGCTTGTAGTCGATCCACGTCTCGATCAGGTCCGGCGTGAACACGTCGCCCTGGAGGAGGAACTCGTGGTCGGCCTCGAGGGAGTCGAGGACGGCCGGGAGGGAGGTCGGGACCTGGGCGACGTTCGCGTGCTCCTCGGGAGCCAGCTCGTACAGGTCCTTGTCGATCGGCTCGGCCGGCTCGATCTTGTTCTTGATGCCGTCCAGGCCGGCCAGCAGCAGGGCCGAGAAGGCCAGGTACGGGTTTCCGGAGGAGTCGGGCGCGCGGAACTCGACGCGCTTGGCCTTCGGGTTCGAACCCGTGATCGGGATACGCATCGCGGCGGAGCGGTTGCGCTGCGAGTACACCAGGTTGATCGGCGCCTCGAAGCCCGGCACCAGACGGTGGTACGAGTTCACCGTCGGGTTGGTGAAGGCGAGCAGCGACGGGGCGTGCCTGAGGATGCCGCCGATGTAGTAGCGGGCGGTGTCCGACAGGCCCGCGTAGCCGGCCTCGTCGTAGAAGAGCGGCTGGCCGCCGGTCCACAGCGACTGGTGGACGTGCATGCCCGAGCCGTTGTCACCGAAGATCGGCTTCGGCATGAAGGTCGCCGTCTTGCCGTTGCGCCAGGCGACGTTCTTCACGATGTACTTGAAGAGCTGGAGGTCGTCGGCCGCGGCGAGCAGCGTGTTGAACTTGTAGTTGATCTCGGCCTGGCCGGCGGTGCCCACCTCGTGGTGCTGGCGCTCGACCTTCAGGCCGGCGGCCTCCAGCTCCAGGGAGATCTCGGCACGCAGGTCGGCGAAGTGGTCGACCGGCGGGACCGGGAAGTAGCCGCCCTTGTAGCGGACCTTGTAACCACGGTTGTCCTCGAGGGCACCGGTGTTCCAGGCGCCCGCCTCGGAGTCGATGTGGTAGAAGGACTCGTTCGACGACGTGGCGAAACGCACGCTGTCGAAGACGTAGAACTCGGCCTCCGGACCGAAGTACGCGGTGTCCGCGATACCGGTGGAGGCGAGGTAGGCCTCGGCCTTCTTCGCCACGTTGCGCGGGTCACGGGAGTACTGCTCGCCCGTGATCGGGTCGTGGATGAAGAAGTTGATGTTGAGGGTCTTGTCACGGCGGAACGGGTCGACCCGGGCGGTCGACAGGTCCGCGCGCAGCGCCATGTCGGACTCGTGAATGGCCTGGAAGCCACGGATCGACGATCCGTCGAAGGCGAGCTCCTCGTCCGGGTCGAACGCCTCGACGGGCACCGTGAAGTGCTGCATGACGCCCGGCAGGTCGCAGAACCGGACGTCGACGAACTTGACGTCCTCGTCCGCGATGAACTTCTTGGCCTCGTCGGCGTTCTGGAACATCCAGCTCCTCCTACTCCCAGCCGTTCCCGTGCCGGGGTGGTAGTTCGTTCGTGCGGCCAGTGCGGTGGCACACGCTGACCTCGACCCTAGGGACGGGTGATTTCTCGGGCGTGACCCATTTGTTTCGCACACGTTAACCGGACATCCCGTACCTCACCCCACCTGTCCACATCGCAAAACGGGCACAGTACGGTGGGCACGTGGACAAGAGGCAAGCAATCGGATCCTGGCTCTCGGGGCCCCGCGCGGCGGCCGAGGAAGCCGGTGTCGACTTTGGATACCGGGGTCAGCAGCTCGGTCTGCCGGAGGAGGGGCCGGGGTCGATCGCCCGCCCCGGACGACGGCTCGGTGCCATCGCCGTCGACTGGGGAATCGGCCTCTTGATCGCATACGGTCTTATCACCGACGGTTACGGCCAGGCGACCAGCAACTGGGCCCTGCTCGTCTTCTTCCTGATGAGCGCCCTGACCGTAGGCACCGTCGGCTTCACTCCGGGTAAGCGCCTCTTCGGGCTCCGCGTGGTCACCCTGGAGACCGGCACCGTCAACCCGCTGCGCGCCCTGCTGCGCACGGCCCTGCTGTGCCTCGCCATCCCTGCCCTGATCTGGGACCGCGACGGCCGCGGCCTGCACGACCGGCTGGCCGGCACGGTCGAGGTCCGGATCTGACGGCCGGCTTCTTCACATACGACGAAGGCCGGCCTCTTCGCATACGACGACGGGCCGACTTTCCCAAGCGACCAAGGGCCGGCTTCTTCGCATACGACGAAGGGGGCGCCCGGAGATGACTCCGGGCGCCCCCTTTCTCGTACGAGGGAGATCAGCGGGCCTTCGGGCCGCCCTTCGGCAGCTTCATGCCCTTGGGCATCGGTCCCTTGGGCAACGGCATGTTGCTCATCAGGTCGCCCAGGGCCCGCAGCCGGTCGTTGGTGGCGGTCACCTGGGGACCGGTCAGCACGCGCGGCAGCTTCAGCATGGTGGTCCGCAGCTTCTTCAGCTCGACCTGCCCCTCGCCCGTGCCGACGATCAGATCGTGCACCGGCACGTCCGCGACGATGCGGTTCATCTTCTTCTTCTCGGCGGCCAGCAGGCTCTTCACCCGGTTCGGGTTGCCCTCGGCGACCAGCACGATGCCGGCCTTGCCGACGGCCCGGTGGACCACGTCCTGGCTGCGGTTCATCGCCACCGCGGGGGTCGTCGTCCACCCCCGGCCGACATTGTCGAGCACGGCCGCGGCGGCGCCCGGCTGGCCCTCCATCTGCCCGAAGGCGGCCCGCTCGGCCCGGCGCCCGAACACGATCGCCGTCGCGAGGAAGGCGAGCAGGAGGCCCAGGATGCCGAGATAGATGGGGTGACCGATCAAGAAACCGATCGCGAGGAAGACACCGAAGGTGACGATTCCGACTGCCGCGAGTACAAGGCCGATCTTCTTGTCGGCCCTGCGGGTCATCTTGTAGGTCAGAGCGATCTGCTTCAGTCGCCCGGGGTTCGCAGCGTCCGCTGCCGTGTCCTTCCTCGCCATGCCACGAAGTCTACGTGGCCCCGGAGGCGCCGACGACGGCAGTGTCTCAGGGGCGGACGGAGGTGACCTGCTCCAGGACGCGCTGTGCCTCGACCCGGTCCTTGGCTCGGCGGCGGTCCTCCAGCACGGAGGTCCAGGCGTTGCGGCGGGCGGTGCGCTGGCCACTGCTCATGAGCAGGGACTCGACGGCACGGAGTGCAGTGGTGAAGGACGGGATGGCGGTGGCGCGAACCGGCGCGGCCTGCATGGTGGAGGTCCCCCCTCGGGATCGGCGGCTCGGGTGAGCGGTGCACAGGGTGTAAAACCAGTGTCACTGATTGGTGTTACCAGGGCGTGACCGACCGGTCAAACACCAATGAAGCCTTGATTCGTGCCGGGAAAACCTTGACGCGGCCCTGATGGCCTCCCCATCTGCGGGGACGCCCCAGGACCGCGTCACTCGGCACTACTGGGCGGTAAGCGCTTGTGCGCAGATTCACACGGGCCGATTGGCACTGGGTGCCATCGGAAGGGGGTACGCGGGAAAGCTCAGACGGCCTGCGAGGCGACGTATGTGCCTCGCTTCTCAATCGCCATCCGGTACAGCCGGCCGGCACGGTAGGACGACCGGACGAGCGGCCCGGACATCACCCCGGAGAAGCCGATCTGCTCGGCCTCCTCCTTCAGCTCCACGAACTCCTGCGGCTTGACCCAGCGCTCCACGGGGTGGTGGCGGACGGACGGGCGCAGGTACTGCGTGATGGTGACCAGCTCGCAGCCCGCGTCGTGCAGCTGCCGCAGCGCCTCGCTGACCTCCTCGCGGGTCTCGCCCATGCCGAGGATCAGGTTGGACTTGGTCACCAGGCCGAAGTCACGGGCGTCGGTGATGACCTTCAGGGAGCGCTCGTAGCGGAAGCCGGGGCGGATGCGCTTGAAGATCCGGGGCACCGTCTCGACGTTGTGCGCGAAGACCTCGGGGCGGGACTCGAAGACCTCGCGCAGCAACTCCGGTACGGCGTTGAAGTCCGGGGCGAGCAGCTCGACCTTGGTGTGGCCGCCCTCGCGCTGCGCGGTCTGCTGGTGGATCTGGCGGACCGTCTCCGCGTACAGCCAGGCACCGCCGTCCTCCAGGTCGTCGCGGGCGACGCCGGTGATGGTGGCGTAGTTCAGGTCCATGGTGACCACGGACTCGCCGACGCGGCGCGGCTCGTCGCGGTCGAGCGCCTCGGGCTTGCCGGTGTCGATCTGGCAGAAGTCGCAGCGCCGGGTGCACTGGTCGCCGCCGATGAGGAAGGTCGCCTCGCGGTCCTCCCAGCACTCGTAGATGTTGGGGCAGCCGGCTTCCTGGCAGACCGTGTGGAGGCCCTCGCTCTTCACGAGGTTCTGCATCTTCGTGTACTCGGGGCCCATTTTCGCCCGGGTCTTGATCCACTCGGGCTTGCGCTCGATGGGGGTCTGGCTGTTGCGGACCTCCAGGCGCAGCATCTTGCGTCCGTCGGGTGTGACTGCGGACACGTCGGCTCCCTGTAGCTTCGATTCTTCGGCGTACACCAGGGTACGCCCGTGCGTTGTGCGCCCCCGGGCTGGGCAACCTTGCGGAACGCGGGTGCATTCCTGCGCGGCCGTCTGCGTGGGCCTCGCCTTTTCCCGCCCCCGCCGCCCCTACCCGTCCCGTCCCTGGGGGCTGCCGCCCCCAGACCCCCGCTTCGGCCCTGAAGGGGCCTTGTCCTCAAACGCCGGACGGGCTGAATCCAGCCCCTCCGGCGTTTGAGGAGCGGGGGTCCAGGGGGCGGAGCCCCCTGGCGGGGTTGAAGGGGCGGAGCCCCTGGAGGATGGGACGGGTAGGGGCGGCGGGGGCGAGACACCCCGAGGAGTCAGGCGGCCGGGGTCTTCTCGATCTCCCGCGGCCTCAGGTCCGCGTTCTGCAGTACGTCCCGCAGGTGCCGCTCCACGACCGGCAGCACCTCGTCGATCGTGACGTCCCGGCCGAGCTCGCCCGCGAGGGAGGCGACGCCGGCGTCCCGGATGCCGCACGGGATGATCTTGTCGAACCACTTGTTGTCCGGGTTCACGTTCAGCGCGAAGCCGTGCATCGTCACGCCCTTCGCGACCCGGATCCCGATCGCCGCGATCTTGCGGTCCTCGCGCCGCTGGCCGGCGTTGGACGGCGCGTACTCCGGGCCGTTCAGGCGCGGGTCGAACTCCTCGTCCTGCAGCCGGGGGTCGAAGTCCAGAGACAGACCGCCGAGCGCCGGACGCTGCTCGACCGGGTCGCCCAGGACCCACACCCCGCTCCGGCCCTCCACGCGCGTGGTCTCCAGGCCGAACTCCGCGCAGGTGCGGATCAGGGCCTCCTCCAGGCGCCGTACGTGCGCCACGACGTCCACCGGACGCGGCAGCTTCTGGATGGGGTAGCCCACCAGCTGGCCCGGGCCGTGCCAGGTGATCTTGCCGCCGCGGTCCACGTCGATGACCGGCGTGCCGTCCAGGGGGCGCTCGTTGTCCGCCGTGCGCCGGCCCGCCGTGTACACCGGAGGGTGTTCGAGCAGCAGGACGGTGTCGGGGATCTCGTCCTCGAACCGCGCCGCGTGCACCCGGCGCTGCTCGTCCCACGCCTCCTGGTACTCGACGGCGTCCGCGCCGAATCCCATGCGGACGAACCGCAATTCACTCACGGCCAGCCTCCTTGGCAGCCCTGGAAGGTCGTAAGGCACAAAGCGTGCCCACGCCACTGTACGACCGGCTCGATCGGGTGACGCCTCCCGGCCCCGCGTCAGCCCGATACGGCAATCCTCACACGATCGGATGAATGGGTGGGGAAATGTGCGATCGGCTGCTTACTCTCCGCTACATTCGCGCCGTTCGAGAGGCCAAAAGGGCAGCTCACCGGCAATCCGGGCACTCGGCGGCCGAACTCGTCCGCGAGGCCCGAAAGGCAGGAGACCGCACCGCAGATGACGGAACGACCCGCGCAGCGCACTCCCAACCGCCAGCTCGCCGCGCTCATCGCAGAAGCGGGATTCTCCAACGCGGGTCTCGCCCGCCGGGTGGACCAGCTCGGCCTCGAACACGGGCTTGATCTCAGATACGACAAGACATCGGTCACCCGCTGGCTGCGCGGGCAGCAGCCGCGCGGCACGACCCCCGCCCTCATCGCCGAGGTCTTCACCCGCCGCCTCGGCCGCCGGCTCACCGCCCAGGACCTCGGCCTGGACGCCTGTGCGCCCGTGTACGCGGGCCTGGAGTTCGCCGCGACGCCCGAGGAGGCCGTCGACATCGTCAGCGGCCTGTGGCGCAAGGACTCCGGCAGCCACGCCGAGCTGCGCAAGATCGCCTTCACCCCGGCCGGTCTCGTCGTGCCCAGCCGGGACTGGCTGATCGGCCGCGCCGACGAGAAGGTCGCCCGCGGAGAGCCCGTCGCCCGCATCCCGGCCCAGGGCCGCGCCGCCGTACCCCGCCAGCGCGGCCAGGCCGAGCGCGGTCCCGGCCAGAAGGTCACCGGCGGCGACATCGCCGCGCTGCGCTCGGTCGGCGAGCTGTTCCGCTCCCTCGACGACATGTACGGCGGCGGCCACGCCCGGCAGGCCCTCGTGCGGTACCTGGAGCACGAGTGCGAGCCGATGCTGCGCGGCACCTACGGCGAACAGACCGGCCGCAAGCTGTTCGCGGCCGCCGCGGACCTGACGAGGCTCGCGGGCTGGACGTCGTACGACATCGCGGCGCACGGTCTCGCGCAGCGCTACTTCGTGCAGTCGCTGCGGCTCGCGCAGGCGGCGGGGGACCGGGCGTACGGCTCCTACGTCCTCGTCACGATGAGCCGCCAGGCCGTCTACCTCGGGCACGGCCGAGAGGCCGTCCAGCTCGCGCGTGTGGCCCAGCAGGGGGTGGGCACCAGCGCACCGCCGGTCGTCCAAGCCCTGCTGCACGCGTGCGAGGCGCGCGGGCACGGCGTACTGGGCGAGGTGCGCGCCTGCACGGCGTCCCTCGTGCGGGCCGAGCGCGCCCTCGAGGCCGCCCGGCCCGGTGATGACGTGCCGTACTGGGCGCGGTTCTTCGACGAGGCGCAGCTCGCCGACGAGTTCGGGCACTGCCACCGGGATCTGCAGCAGTTCCGGGCGGCGGCGCAGCATGCGGAGCGGGCGCTGCAGTTGCGCTCCGCTGTGTATGCCCGTAGCCGACTGTTCTGCCGGGTCGTCCTCGCCTCCGCGCGGCTTGGTCTCGGGGAGCTCGATCAGGCCTGTGCGCTGGGCGCCGAAGCCGCCGGGCAGGCCGCGGAGATGCGGTCCGTGCGGGCCGTTGAGTACGTCAAGGACTTCGAGCGGAGGTTGGAGCCGTATCGGGATGCGGCGCCGGTGCGGGGGTATCGGGACAAGGTGGCGGCGCTGGGGTAGGGGGCTCGCCGTAGCTCCGACTCGTGTATGCCTGGTGCGGCTTCGTTGTGGCTTGTCGTGCCCCCGCGGCGGAGCCGCATATCGATACAGCCCCGCGCCCCTGAGGGGGCGCGGGTGTCCCGGCGCGCTCAGGCTGCCGCTCGTAACGGTTCCGCCCTGTGCATGGACCCCGCCGCGCCCAGATCCGTCAGGATCGCCGTCGCCGCGCGGTGGGCCGAGTGGAGGGCTCCCTGGACCGTGCTGGTGTCCCGGTGGTCGCCGCAGACGTACAGGCCCGCCAGCAGGCGTACCGGGCGCCGTAGGTCGTGCGGTGGGCGCATCGCGGGGACGGCTTCTGGGGTGTGGTGAACGGCGAGGGTTTCCCAGCGGGCCGTGGAGGTGCCGTAGAGGCGGGACAGGTGCATGCGTACGGCCGTGTCGATGTCGGGCGGCGGTGTGCCCAGGACCGTCGAGGAGATCAGCGCCCGGCCCGCGGGTGCGCGGGTCGGGTCGACCTCGCTGGTCACCGCCGTGTGGGCGACCGGGCCCCCGCGGTCGGCGTCGAGCAGCAGGGAGGCGCCGGTCGCCGGTGGTTCGTCCGTCGTGTGGTGGACGACCGTCACCGGGTGGAAGTCCGGTACGCGCAGCCCCGGCAGCAGGTCGGCGGCGGTCCGTGCGTCCGTCGCCAGCAGGACGGCCCGGCACCGTATCTCGCCGTGCTCCGCGGTGGTCACCGACGTCGTGGCGACCGACGTGACCCGCACGCCGGTGTGCACGGTGCCCGGCGGCAACGCCCGCGCGAGCAGCTCCGGCAGCGCCTCGGCGCCGCCCTCGGGCACGCACAGCCGCCCGCTCGCGAAGGCGCGCAGGGCGAGATCGGCGCACCGGCTGGACGTCGTCAGCTCCGGGTCGCACAGCAGAGCGGCGAGCAGCGGCCGTAGGAAGCTGTCGATCGTGCGCACGGGGACGCCCCGCGCCGCGAGGGCCTGTGCGGCGGGCAACTCCGGGCGGGCCAGCAGCCGTTCGACGGGCGCGGAGGCGAGGCGGGCGAGCGCGGCGCCGAGCCGGGCCTGGTCGACGGCGGTGCCGAGCGGAGCGCCCGCGCGCACCCTCGGTATGGACGTCTGCCCCGGAACCGCCCGCGCGGACGCCGCCCGAGGGGCGCTCGCCAGGGCGCGTACGGCGTGCAGTGCGCCCCTTGCGCGCCTCGCGCTTGTCGGGTTCGCCACCGCGCCCGCGCGATGCCGGCGTCCGTCGCTGTGCAGCAGTACGCCTGGCGCGAAGGGGCTCAGCGCCAGTGCGTCGAGGCCTGGAGTCAGGCGTAGTTCGGGGTACGACGTCGACAGGAGTTGCCCGATCCTGTCGAGCCGGAACCCGTCGACCTTCTCGGTCGACATGCGGCCGCCCGCGTAAGGGGCGGCCTCCAGTACCGCGGTTGTTACTCCTGCGCTGGTCAGCCGATGCGCCGCGGAGAGTCCGGCGACCCCGGCTCCCACGATGACGACGTCCGCCTGGTACGCGGGCTCAAGCACGTGCCCCTCCTCGAGGTTGCGCGGCCGGTGGAGACGTCATGCCCCCAACAGGCTCCGGGGATACCCGAGTTCGGCACGAGGTTAGGGCCGTGATCGGTCAGGAACAGTCGCGCATCGACAGAGCACGGTCGCACGGTGGTCGCATACGGACACCGTGCGGGGCCTTCCTTTACCTCGCTCCGAGCCGCCCTTTACCCGCTACCGCAATTCCCGCTGCCCGCATTACCCGGCAGCCGCCCGGATCGCCTCCTCGATCTCCGGGAACGCGAAGGTGAATCCCGACTCCAGCAGCCGCGTGGGCAGCACCCGTTGGCTGCCGAGGACGTCCCCCGCCATCTCGCCGAGCACCGCCCGCAGTACCGGTGCGGGAACCGTGAGGAGTGTCGGCCGGTGCAGTACGCGCCCCATGGCCTCGGTGATCTCACGGTTCGTCAGCGGCTGCGGCGCGGTCACGTTGAACGGCCCCGAGAGGCCGTCGGTGTCGATCAGATGCCGGATCGCCGCGACCTCGTCGTGCAGCGAGACGAACGACCAGTACTGCCGCCCGTCCCCCATGCGGCCGCCGAGCCCGGCCTTGAACAGCGGGAACAGCCGCCCCCAGGCTCCGCCGTGCCGGGCCACCACCAGCCCCGTGCGCGGGAACACCGTCCGGACGCCCGCCTCCTGCGCGGGTGCCGCGGCCCCTTCCCACTCCACCACCAGCGAGGGCAGAAAGCCCTCCCCGGGCGGCGCGCTCTCGTCGACGGCGCGCTCGCCCGTCTCGCCGTAGTAGCCGATCGCGCTGCCGTTGACGAAGACCCGTGGCCGCTGCTCCGGCTTCAGCGAGGCGATCGCCTCCGCGAGTGCCGCCGTGCCGAGCACCCGGCCGCTCCGGAGCTTCGCCTTGTACGCCTCCGTCCAGCGGCGCGACCCCACGTTCGCCCCGGCCAGATTGACCACCGCGTCGCATCCGGCGAGCCCCGCCGCGTCCACGGCCCCGCCTTCCGGATCCCACCGCACCTCGTCCCGGGACCTGGGCGTACGGCGCACCAGCCGCACCACGTCGTGCCCGTCGGCCACCAGGGACCGGACGAGGGCGCTGCCGATGAGACCGGAGGAGCCGGCCACGGCAATTCTTGAAAGTTCCATGACTTCATCCTGCCTTCGACCACATAAAACCCCCGTCGACAAAACCCCCGTCGGATTTCGGGGCCGGGGTCTTAGGGTGGCGCTCATGCCCCAGCCCCACCAGTCGCCGTACATACGCGTCGCCCTGCCGGACGACGAGGAGGAACTGTCCCTCCTCGACCGCAGCACGTGGTCGACCCTGCACGCGGTCTCGCCGCAGCCGCGGCCGCCCTACCCGCCGTTCTTCGACGAGCGCCACGCCCCCGAGGACCACCTGGTCGCCGAACTGGACCGCCGCGTCGTCGGCTATGTCCGCCTCGGTTTCCCCACTCCGCTCGCGGCCAACGCGCATGTACGGCAGATCCAGGGCCTCGCCGTCGCCGACGAGGCGCGGGGCCGGGGCGTCGGGCGGGCGCTGATCCGGGCGGCGGTCGAGGAGGCCCGGCGCAGGGGTGCCCGCCGGCTCACGCTGCGCGTCCTCGGCCACAACGCCGCGGCCCGCAAGCTGTACGAGTCCGAGGGGTTCGTGGTGGAAGGAGTGCAGCCCGAGGAGTTCTTCCTGGGCGGGGAGTACGTGGACGACGTGCTCATGGGGCGCAGTCTCTGACGTTCCGTCAAGGGCCCTTCCGTCCGTCGCCTTCACGACGTGACGAGATCCCCCGTGTCCACCGGCGCCGTCGCGTTCGCCGCGCGCTCGGCGTCGGAGGCGACCTCGGCCGCCGTCAGGACGTAGCCGGTCTCGTCGTCGGAGGTGGAGCGGGCGAAGACGACGCCGAACACCTTGCCGTCGGTGGTCAGCAGCGGGCCGCCGGAGTTGCCGGGGCGGACGGTGGAGCGGATCGAGTAGATCTCGCGGGTGACGGTCTCGTCGTTGTAGATGTTCTGGCCCGTTGCTTGCACCCGGTTCGCGACCGTCGCCGCCTGGAGGTTCAGGTCGCCGTCCTCCGGGTAGCCCGCCACGACCGCAGAGTCGCCGCGGGTGGCGGCGTCGTCGAACCGCAGGACGGGGGCGCGCAGCTCGGGCACGTACAGCACGGCCACGTCCCGCTGCGGGTCGAAGAGCACCACCCGCGACTCGTACGACCGCCCGACGCCGCCGACCCGCACGCCGGGCTCGTCGATGCCGGCCACCACATGGGCGTTGGTCATCACGTGCCGCGGGGCGTAGACGAAGCCGCTGCCCTCGCGGCCCTGGGTGCCCGAGACGCCCTCGATCTTGACGGTGCTGAGCTTGGCGGCGTTCGTCGCGGCGGCGGTGACGCTGTCGCCGGTGGGCTTGGCGACCTCGGCCGTCGACTCGTTCTCGAACGGGTTGAAGACCTGTGGGAAGCCGGCCTGGGTGAGTGCGGAGGTGGCCCGTGAGAACCAGGCGGGTGTGGTGTCCGGCATCGCGTCCTGAACCGTCCCGAGCAGCCGGGAGTCCCGGATCGCGGACGACAGCAGCGGGGAGGAGGACGCGGCCAGGACACTCGCCGCCACCCACGCCACGATCAGCACGGCCACCGAGTTGGCCACGGCCCCGCCGACTCCGTCGGCCACCCTGAGCGGCCCCCGGTCCAGCTCCCTGCGCAGCCGCAGCGCCAGCCGCCCCGCCAGTTCGTGCACGACCACCGCCGGGACCAGCACCGTGAGCACCGCGGTCACGGTCGCCTGCGTCGTACCCGGTGTGACCAGGTCCATCATCCACGGCAGGATCCATACGCCGATCACCGCGCCGCCCACGAAACCGGCCAGCGAGACGCAGCCGGCCACCAGTCCACGCCGGTAGCCGGACGCCGCGTAGGCCAGGATCACCAGCAACAGCAGGATGTCGAGCAGGTCCACGGAGCCGCCTTTCTCTCGGACCCCTTAGTACGCGCGGGAGGCGCTCGTTGATCAGCACGCGCACGCGTGCCACCGGGAACGGCCACGCTGCGTACACATGGGGAAACGCCCCGGACCGGGACGATGGTTCCACCGGGTGGCACACCACACATCGCGGGCGGAGCGGATCCGTCGGACAGTGGGACCATGCGTGTCTTCCGACGGGTCACCCGAGGGGTCTTCCGGAGAACACGGGGGAGACGAAGACCACGTGCCGTACACATACCGTGGGCTGCGCGAATACCGGGGGTGGCACGGGACGGACCTGAGGCCGGGCATAAGCCCGGCGGGCGGCGAGTGGGAGACGCTGCGCGTGGCTCCGGCGGGGAGCGGGTGGAGGGGGCGGCGCGGGGAGCCGGGGACGACGCTGCGGGTGTTGACGGCGAGGCTGCGGGCGCGGGGAGTGCCCGTGGGTCGGAGCGCGACGCTGCGGGTGTTCAGGCTGCGTGTGGGCCGGGGCGCGAGGCTGCGGGTGCGGGGGGTACGCGGGCGGCGGATCCGTCGGGCGCAGAGAGGGTTCATGAGGCTGCACGTGATCGCGGCGCGGAGTGGGTGGCGGGGGCTGCCGGAGTAACCGGCGGCGCGGTGTCTGAGGCTGCGTGTGCGCTCGGGGCGGAGTGGGTGGGGAAGCTTGCGCTCGGGGGCGGCGAAGAGCAGGTGGAGGGAGCTGCGAGCGGGTCCGGCTGCGAGGCTGCGGGTGCGGGGAGTGGCCATGGGACCGGGCCGCAGCCCCCTGTCGGCCGGCCGCCACGAACCGAGCCGCAGCCCCCTGCCGGTCGGCAGTCCCGTGCCGCGGCGCAGGCCGGGGCGGCTGAGCCTTCCGGTATCGGCGCGGGGTCCGGCACCGCGTCGCAGCTCGGGGCGGGTGGGCCTTCGGGTTCCGGCGCGGAGCCCAGCGTCGCCTCGTGGTCAGGCGCGGGTGGGTCCTCCGGGACAGGTGCGCCGCACAGCGCGTCGCAGCTCGGGGCGGGTGGGCCTTCGGGTTCCGGCGCGGAGCCCAGCGTCGCCTCGTGGTCAGGCGCGGGTGGGTCCTCCGGGACAGGTG
>NZ_JBVKAU010000005.1:621288-664555 GCF_055657525.1 Streptomyces sp. NPDC107522
CGCCGCACAGCGCGTCGCAGTCCGGGGCGGGTGGCCCTTCCGGTTCCGGCGCGGAGCCCAGCGCCGCCTCGCTGTCAGGCACGGGTGGGCCATCCAACACACGTGCACAGCACAGCGCAGCGCAGCCCCGCACAGGTGGGCCCTTCGGCACCGGATCACAGTCCCGCACCGTTCGCGCGGTCCGTCTCCGCCCGCGGCTCCGAACTCGCCCCCAGCCCTCGACCGGACGCCCCATCCGACCTGCTGGGCACTTCATCCGGCCCGCCGGACGCCCAATCCGACCCGCCGGGCGCCTCATCCCGCCTGTCGGGCGCCTCATGCGGCCCGCCGGACGCGTCTTCCCGCCTGCCGGGCGCCCCGTCCCGCCCGCCGTTCTCCCCCTCCTCGCCTGTCTCCCCGGCCTCGCCGCAGTTCTCGCGTTGGTGCTGTGCGCGAGTGGTGTGGAGCGGGCGGGACCGGTCGAGGGGCGGGCTGTCGGGGCGCGGCCCGTTGCTGTGCATCAGGCGCCGCGGCCGTACATCGTGCCGAGGGCGGTCTGGCTGGACGGCGGCACGCGGCAGGGGCAGCCGCCCCCGCGGTACGACGACCGGGTCGTCGCCGTCTTCGTCCATCACACCGACTCGCCCAACGGGTACGACTGCGCGGACGTGCCCCGCATCATCCGCTACCTGCACGCGGGCCAGACCGGCTCCCGGGACTGGGACGACATCGGCTACAACTTCCTCGTCGACCGCTGCGGCACGATCTACGAGGGCCGCGCGGGCGGTGTCGACCGTGCCGTCACCGGCGCCCACACCCAGGGCTTCAACCACCGCACGACCGGCATCGCCGCCATCGGCACCTTCACGGCCGGCGCCGACGTGCCGAAGGCGATGAGCGAGGCGATCGCCGCGCTGGCCGCCTGGAAGCTCGGGCTCTCCGACACCGACCCGCGCGCGAAGGTCCGCCTGACCTCCAGCAACAGCCGCAGCCGCTACGCCTCCGGCACCACGGCCCTGCTCCCCGCCCTCGCCGGCCACAACGAGGCCTACATGACCAGCTGCCCCGGCGCCGCCCTCACCGCCCGACTGCCCGAGATCCGGCAGCTGGCGGCACGCCTGCAGGGCAGGGGCCCGTAGCAGAACGCCACAGCCGCCACAGCCGTCGCAGCCGGCGTCACCTGCGGCCGAGATAGACCCCCAACGCCCGCTGCAGCACCTTGCCCTGGGCGCCCACCGGCAGTTCCCACTCCCCGAGGTACTCCACGGCCCGGCCACCCGTCCCCGTCTTGAACCGGAGCCGTCCGAGCAGCCGGTCCCCGGTGAGGGAGGGGGTGATGGAGCGCAGGTCGTACGTCTCGGCGCCCGCCGCCCGCGCATCGCACAGCATGCGCCACAGCAGCGCACTGCTGGGCCGCAGCCCGCGCCCCCGGCGGCCGGACGCGGCGTACGAGTGCCAGACGCGGGAACCGACGTTGATCATGAGGGCCGCGGAGAGCACCTCGCCGTCGTACTCGGCGAGATAGAGGCGCAGCCGGTCGTCGTCCTCGGCGTTGAGGGCCTGCCACATGCGCCGGAAGTAGTCGAGTGGCCGGGCCTTGAAGCCGTCGTGGGCGGCGGTCGCGGTGTACAGGCGGTAGAACTCGGGCAGGTCGGCGGCCGAGCCCCAGGCGACACGGACGCCCGCGGCCTCGGCCGTGCGCAACGCCTGTTCCCAGTGCGGGGCGAGGGCACCGCGCAGCTCGTCCACCGAGCGCCCCGCCAACGGGATCTCACAGCCGTAGCGCGGCTGGCCGAGGCCGAAACCGCTCCCGTCGTCCTCCGCGCACGGCCGCCATCCGAGCCGCCGCAGCCGCTCCGCGACATCGAGGGCGTATCCGTCGATGCCGGACGGCGGTAGATCGTGCAGATGCCGTACGTCGGGGTCGGTGATGCCCGCTGCCACAGTGGCCGCGTCCCAGTGCCGTACGACGAGGGGCGGGCCGATCCGGACCGAGAACGCCCCGATCCGCTTCAGGTGGGCGACGAGCGGGTCCAGCCACCGCTCCAGGCGCGGCGTACGCCAGTCGATCGCGGGCCCGTCGGGGACGTAGGCGAGATAGCGCCGGGTCCCGGGTAGCGGCCGGTACAGGACCAGCGCCGTCGCGATCATCTCCTCGCCGTCGAACCAGCCGACGCTCTCCGGCAGCCAGTCGGGCTTCACATCGCCCCACTCGGGGATCTGGAGATGGCTCGCGTCGGGATTCCGCCGCAAGTGGGCGAGGTGTTCCGTGCGCGGTATCTCCCGCACGAACAGGCTGGTCATGGGCAGGGTGCTCCGGGTCGGGGGGCGCCACCGTAAGCCGGGGATCACCGGGCTGGTCAAGAGGTCACGGGCGAACGGTCGTCGACGGAGATCCGAACAGCTTGCGCGGAGGCTCACAGGGTTCTCGTAGCCGACTCACCGATCACCCCGAGACAGCCTTCCTACCGTCATGCCCACGCACTGACCGGAGGTGGGGATCGATCATGAGCAGCAACAACAGCGGCAGGAACAACAGCAGCCACAGCGGCGGCAAGGGCAGCAAGCGCGTCTGGACGGTCGTCTGCGCGGTCGCGACCGTCGTCCTGGGGCCGGCCGCCGTCACGGCGTCCGCGCTCGACCAGGCCAACAAGGCCCCGATGTACCACGCGGTGAAGGCCGACCACACGCAGGCGTACATCCCCTCGGAACCGAGCCGCAGGCGGGCCGTGGCCTGAGACCTACTCCTTGGACTCACTCCCTGGAGCCACTCCTCGGGCTCACTCCTTGAACCGCTCCCACAGCCTCGGCATCCGCTCCGCCAGCGCCCGTTCGTTCTCGAGGTCGACCGGTGTGCCCGCCGGTTCCGGGGGCGCGGCCGCGATGCCGAGATCGGGGGCGACGGTGCCGGTGAGCTGTTCGTAGGCCTCGTCGGCCGCGTAGCCGAGCTCCTCGCCGTCGCCGTCGAACTCCTCGTCGAAGTCGTCCAGCAGGTCGGCCAGCGAGTCGGGGTCGTGCACGCCGCCCTCGTACACCTCGCGGCCCTGGCCGATCAGCCAGCACCGGAAGAAGTCGAACGCGTCGTCGCTTGCCCCGTCCAGCAGGATCCAGGCCGCCGCCCACAGGTCCCAGCTGTACGCGCGGTTGTAGCGGGCCTCGAAGTGACGGGCGAAGTCCAGGACCATGTCCGGGTCCAGCGCCAGGAGCCGGTCCACCAGCAGGTCGGCCTGCTCCTCCGGGTCGCCCTCGGCAGCCTCCCGGGTTGCGTCGATCAGCTCCCAGAACTCCGTCTCGTCCATCACGGGTCAAGCATCGGCCCTGGAGGGGTGGGGCGCACGTGGAGTGGAGCGGATTGTTATAGGGGGCTCACGGCGTCGGACGGCGCAGTCGTACGGCGGATGAGCGACGGGACGACCCGACACGCTCATGACGCACGCGTACGTCTCACGAGCCGTACAACCCCGCCAGCCGTATCGCATCGCTCGCGAAACGGGCCCTCAGCGCTTCCGGCGCCAGCACCTCGACCTCCGGCCCGAGCGCCGCGAGCTGGCTGTGGGCGACCTCCTCGGACTCCACCGGCAGGGTCAGCGTCACCCACCCGTCCCCGTCCGGGGCGCCGGCCGCCTCCAGCGCCTCCCGCGCGGACTGCGGATCGACGGTGTACGGCAGCCGGCGCACCCCGTCCGGGGACACCCGCACCACGACCTCGGCCCGCAGGATGGACCGCGCGAACTGCTCCGCCCGCTCGTCCCAGAAGGCCGGCAGATCGAACTCCTCGTCCCGCTCGAACCGCTCGTCAGCGGGGTCCACTGCGGTGAACCGGTCGATCCGGTACACCCGGTACGACCCGTGCCCCGCCACGCGGGCGCACAGATACCAGACCCCCGCCTTCAGCACGAGCCCGTACGGCTCCAGCTCGCGCTCGACCTCGCTTTCCCGGCTCCGGTAGCGCGCGGTGATCCGTCGGTCGTCCCACACCGCGTCCGCGACGGCCGGCAGCAGCTCGGGTGTCTTCGGCTCCTTGAACCAGTTCGGGGCGTCGAGATGGAACCGCTGGGCGGCGGTACGGGAGGCGTCGCGCACGGAGGGCATGAGCGCCGCCGACACCTTCAGCCGGGCGGCGGACGCGGCGTCCTCCAGCCCCATCTCCCGCAGCGCGCCCGGCACGCCGGACAGGAACAGCGCCTCGGCCTCGCTGCGGCCCAGCCCCGTCAGCCGGGTCCGGTACCCCCCGATGAGCCGATAACCGCCGGCCCGCCCCCGGTCGGCGTACACGGGAACCCCGGCCTCGGACAGCGCCTGCGCGTCCCGGGTGACGGTCCGCTCGGACACCTCCAGCTCGCGTGCGAGCTCGGCGGCGGTCATGGAGGACCGGGACTGAAGAAGCAGCACCATCTTGATGAGCCGGGCAGCACGCATACGGCCATGATGCCGGGGCCCACTGACAACGAAGGGGTACGGCAGCCGCCGTACCCCTTCACTGACCGTCAGCTGTCACAGCCCAGCTGTCACAGCCCGTACTTCTCGCGCGCTTCCTTCACCGCCGTCGCCTTGACCTCGCCCCGCTTCGCGAGCTGGGCCAGGGCCGCGACGACGATCGACTCGGCGTCGACGCCGAAGTGGCGGCGGGCCGCCTCACGGGTGTCCGACAGACCGAAGCCGTCGGCGCCCAGTGACGAGTAGTCCTGCTCGACCCACTGCGCGATCTGGTCGGGAACCTGGCGCATGTAGTCGGAGACCGCCAGCACCGGGCCCTCGGCACCCTGGAGCGCCTGACGGACGTACGGCGCCCGCTCCTCGCCGCGCAGCAGCGCCGCGTCGGCCTCCAGCGCGTCACGCCGCAGCTCGGTCCACGAGGTGGCCGACCAGACGTCCGCCGCCACACCCCACTCCTCGGCGAGCAGCTTCTGCGCCTGAAGCACCCAGTGGATCGCCGTACCGGAGCCGAGCAGCTGGATGCGCGGGGCGTTGGCCACCGGGGACAGCCCCGCCGACTCGGCCGTGTTGAAGCGGTACAGGCCCTTGACGATGCCCTCGTCGATGCCGAGGCCGGACGGCTTGGCCGGCTGCGGCAGCGGCTCGTTGTAGACGGTGAGGTAGTAGAAGACGTTCGGGTCCTCGCCCGGCGCCGCCTCGCCGTACATGCGGCGCAGACCGTCCTTGACGATCGTCGCGACCTCGTACGCGAACGCCGGGTCGTACGTCAGCGCGGCCGGGTTCGTCGCCGCGATGACGGGGGAGTGGCCGTCGGCGTGCTGCAGGCCCTCGCCCGTCAGCGTCGTACGGCCCGCCGTCGCGCCGACCAGGAAGCCGCGGCCCAGCTGGTCGCCGAGCTGCCACATCTGGTCGGCCGTGCGCTGCCAGCCGAACATCGAGTAGAAGATGTAGAACGGGATCATCGCCTCGCCGTGCGTGGAGTACGCGGTGCTGGCGGCGATGAAGTCGGCCATCGAACCGGCCTCGGTGATCCCCTCGTTGAGGATCTGGCCGTTCTTGGCCTCCTTGTAGTACATCAGCTGGTCGCGGTCGACCGGCTCGTACGTCTGGCCCTTGGGGGAGTAGATCCCGAGGGAGGGGAACAGGCTCTCCATGCCGAAGGTGCGCGCCTCGTCGGGGACGATCGGCACCCAGCGCCTGCCCGTCTCCTTGTCGCGGACCAGGTCCTTGATGAGGCGGACGAAGGCCATGGTGGTGGCCACGTTCTGGGAGCCGGAGCCCTTGTCGAAGGAGGCGAACGCCTTCTCGGCGGGGGCGGGCAGCGGGGCCACCGGGTGGACGCGGCGGGCCGGGGCCGGGCCGCCGAGGGCCGCGCGGCGCTCCTGGAGGTAGCGGACCTCGGGGGAGTCGGCGCCGGGGTGGCCGTAGGGGACGACCCCGTCGACGAAGTCGCTGTCCTTGATCGGCAGCTCGAGCAGGTCGCGCATCGCCTTGAACTCGTCCACCGAGAGCTTCTTCATCTGGTGGTTGGCGTTCTTCGACGCGAAGCCCTCGCCGAGGGTGTGGCCCTTGACCGTCTGGGCCAGGATCACGGTCGGCGCGCCCTTGAACTCGACGGCGGCCTTGTAGGCGGCGTAGACCTTGCGCGCCTCGTGACCACCGCGGGAGAGGTGGAAGCACTCCAGGATCTTGTCGTCGCTCAGCAGCTTCGCCATCTCGGCGAGCGCCGGGTCCTTGCCGAAGAAGTCCTGGCGGATGTAGGCGGCGTCGCGGGTCTGGTACGTCTGCACCTGCGCGTCGGGTACCTCGCGCAGGCGGCGTACGAGCGCGCCCGTGGTGTCGAGCTGGAACAGCTCGTCCCAGGCCGTGCCCCACAGCGTCTTGATGACGTTCCAGCCGGCGCCGCGGAACTGGGCCTCCAGCTCCTGCACGATCTTGAAGTTGGCGCGGACCGGGCCGTCGAGGCGCTGCAGGTTGCAGTTGATGACGAAGGTCAGGTTGTCCAGGCCCTCGCGGGAGGCCAGGGCGAGTGCCGCCGTGGACTCCGGCTCGTCCATCTCGCCGTCGCCGAGGAAGGCCCACACGTGGGACGCGGAGACGTCCTTGATGCCGCGGTTGGTGAGGTAGCGGTTGAAGCGGGCCTGGTAGATGGCCGACAGCGGGCCGAGGCCCATGGACACCGTCGGGAACTCCCACAGCCAGGGCAGGCGGCGGGGGTGCGGGTACGACGGCAGGCCGTTGCCGCCGGCCTCCTGACGGAAGTTGTCGAGGTGCGTCTCGTTGAGACGGCCGTCGAGGAACGCGCGGGCGTAGATGCCGGGGGAGGCGTGGCCCTGGATGTAGAGCTGGTCGCCGGAGCCGTCGGCTTCCTTGCCCTTGAAGAAGTGGTTGAAGCCGGTCTCGTAGAGCCAGGCCGCGGAGGCGAAGGTGGCGATGTGGCCGCCGACGCCGTATTTGGAGCCGCGGGTCACCATCGCGGCCGCGTTCCAGCGGTTCCAGGCGGTGATACGGCGCTCCATCTCCTCGTCACCGGGCGCGCTCGGCTCGGCGGCGGTGGGGATGGTGTTGACGTAGTCGGTCTCGAGGAGCTTGGGCAGCGCGATGCCGTTGCCCTCCGCGCGCTCCAGCGTGCGGCGCATCAGGTACGCGGCACGGTGCGGGCCGGCCGCCTTGGCGACCGCGTCCAGCGAGGCCTGCCACTCGGCAGTCTCCTCCGGGTCCCGGTCGGGGAGCTGGTCGAGCTCGCTCGGCTGGATGGCGTTGGGGTCGGTCATGTCGCCGCCTTCCTCAGTCGAAGGGGGTTCCCTCATCGGTAAGGGTTCAGGGGGTGCCCTTGGTCTTTGGCAGGACAGGGCTGAGGGCTTCGGTGGAAGCCCGTCGGCGACTGTAACCCCCTGATCGATGATCGATCAAAGGTTGGAGGCCGAAAAAGTCCCCGGAGCGAGAAATTGGCATCCCGTGCCGGGTCGGCAGGCACGCGGTGCCGCATTTTGCCTGCTCACCTGAGTTGTGACCGGCTAGCTTGGGCGGCTCGCGGTCGCCTGAGAACCGCTGAACGCCGATGGGGCCCGGACGCTGTCTCCGGCCTCCGGGCCCCATCGGCGTTCAGGGAACGCGCTTGTTCACCCCATCGCCGTCTGCCGGGGCGTCCCGGTCTCCGACCAGTCGGCGGTGGTCTGCCGGTCCTGCTCACGCTCGGTGCGTTCGCGCTCCATGCGTGCGTGTTCCTGCTGGTGCCGTGCGGACTGCTCGCGGGTGATCACCTCGGTGGCGGCGCCGACGGCGACCGCGACCGGCCAGGCCATGGCTCCGGCGACGGTCATGCCGCCGAGGAGGCCGTAGAAGGCCAGCCTGCGGGGCGAGGGCAGCAGGGACGTGGCCGTCGCCGTGGCCGTGCGGGCGTTGGAGAACATATCGCCCGGCGTCACGTAGGGGATCGGAACCCGGGGGTGCGCGGTGTGCAGGTGGACGACCCTGCCGCCGTGGTGCTCCTCCGTCGGTGCCTGCGGGGCCTCCGGTGCCTGCAGGGTCTCGGGAGCGCTGACGGCCTCCTCGGCCTGGGGTGTGGCCGGAGGTGGGGTTGGCTGCTGTAGGTGCTGGGTCTGCGATTCTGGGGAAGTCATCTCCGTCCTCCCCTGCTGGAAAGCGTGGGTGGGGTCTCCCAGCCGCCTTCCATCGCCGTGCGCGACTAAACCCGACCTGAACGGGCAATTCAGGCGCGGGCGGCTGACGGGCTCCCGCTCGCGGCGAACGCCTTCCAGAGCTGGATGGCGAGGCGCATCAGGAGGGCCTCGAGCAGGGCGATCGCCACGTTGGCCAGGACCGCGGTGAGGATGTGCGGCATGATCCGCCGCCTTTCGTGTGCGTTGTGCTGCGTACGGTTCCTTTGTCCGCGCCGATGTCATCCGGCAGGCCGCACCCGGGTGTCCTGGGGGTGAACTTTCCCTGAGGCCACGTCACGTGGCGGCGCGGGCTATTCGCCTTCGTGCCGCGGCGCGCACCCGAGCACATGGGCCTTGACGATCTCGGCGATCCGGGGATCCCGGCGCTGGAACGCGGCCACCAGCTCCTCGTGCTCCTCCGCGTACGACTGCTGCACGGTGCCCAGCCAGCGGATCGACAGGGCCGTGAACACCTCGATGCCGAGGCCCTCCCAGGTGTGCAGCAGCACGGAGTTGCCCGCCGCGCGGACCAGTTCACGGTGGAAGGCGACCGTGTGCCGCACCTGGGCGGTGCCGTCGGCGTTGCGGTCGGCCTCGTACAGGGCGGTGACGTGCGGCTCCAGGGCGGAGCAGTCCTCTGCGAGGTGGTCGGCGGCGAGTTCCGCTGCGATGGCCTCCAGGCCGGCCCGGACCGGGTAGCTCTCCTCCAGGTCGGCCGCGGTCAGACTGCGTACGCGCACGCCCTTGTTGGGCGCGGACTCGATCAGCCGCAGCGACTCCAGTTCGCGCAGGGCCTCGCGTACGGGTGTCTGGCTGACCTCCAGCTCGGTGGCGATGCGGCGCTCCACGATCCGCTCGCCCGGCTGCCAGCGACCGCTGATGATCCCCTCCAGGATGTGCTCGCGGATCTGTTCGCGCAGCGAGTGGATGACGGGGGCGGTCATGAGGGCTCCTTAGGGGCGCGTTTGACGTTTAGACAATAAGGCCGGTGCGCTCCGCTGGGAGGGCCGACGGGGGTGCTTTTGTGCAGGTGAGACGAGACTTACACGGCGTGACGTGTGGGTCGGGCGCCCAGAAGCTCGGTGCGGACCATGGTCGGGCGGCTGCGGGTTGTGTGGTTGTTCGCGCCCACGCGGCGGAGCCGCACAGCGACACAGGCCCGCGCCCCCAAGGGCGATGCCCTCGCCCGGAGATTCCGGGCGAGGGCATCGGTGTGCGCAGTTGGGCAGTGTTTACAGGCCGAGCTCGACCTCGAACTCGCCCGCCTCCAGGATCGCCTTGACCGCCGTCAGGTAACGGGCCGCGTCGGCGCCGTCGACCAGGCGGTGGTCGTAGGAGAGGGTCAGGTAGGTCATGTCGCGGACGCCGATGACCGTGCCCTCCTCCGTCTCGATGACGGCCGGGCGCTTGACCGTGGCGCCGATGCCGAGGATCGCGACCTGGCCCGGCGGCACGATGATCGTGTCGAACAGCGCACCACGCGAACCGGTGTTGGAGATGGTGAAGGTCGCGCCGGACAGCTCGTCGGGCGTGATCTTGTTGGCGCGGACCTTGCCGGCCAGCTCCGCCGTGGCCTTCGCGATGCCGGCGATGTTGAGGTCGCCCGCGTGCTTGATGACCGGGGTCATCAGGCCCTTCTCGGAGTCCACCGCGATTCCGACGTTCTCGGAGTCGAAGTAGGTGATCGTGCCCTCGGCCTCGTTGATCTTGGCGTTGATGACCGGGTGGGCCTTCAGCGCCTGGGCCGCCGCCTTCACGAAGAACGGCATCGGGGAGAGCTTGACGCCCTCGCGCGCGGCGAAGGAGTCCTTGGCCTGGGCGCGCAGACGCATCAGCTTGGTGACGTCGACCTCGACGACCGAGGACAGCTGCGCCTGCTCGTGCAGCGCCTTGACCATGTTGTCGCCGATGACCTTGCGGATGCGCGGCATCTTGACGGTCTGGCCACGCAGGGGCGAGACCTCCAGCGCCGGGGCCTTCTTGGCGGCGGCCGGAGCCGCGGCGGCGGGGGCCGGGGCAGCGGCGGCGGCCTTCGCGGCCTCGGCAGCGGCGACGACGTCCTGCTTGCGGATACGGCCGCCGACGCCGGTGCCCTTGACGGCGGCCAGGTCGACGCCGTGCTCGGCGGCGAGCTTGCGTACCAGCGGGGTGACGTAGGCGCCCTCGTCGGTCGGCTTGGCGGCGGCCGGGGCCGGGGTGACCGGAGCGGGGGCGGGCGTCGGCGCGGGGGCCGGAGCCGCGGGGGCGACCGGAGCCGCCGGAGCCGGGGCGGCAGCGGCGGGCGCGGCCGGAGCGGCGGGGGCGGGAGCCGGAGCGGCCGGGGCAGCCGGAGCCGGGGCGGCGGGGGCGGGAGCCGGAGCCGCCGGGGCCGGGGCGGCCGCCGGAGCGGCACCCGCGACGCCGATGACGGCCAGCTTGGCGCCGACCTCGGCCGTCTCGTCCTCGCCGACCACGATCTCCAGCAGCGTGCCGGAGGTGGGGGCGGGAATCTCGGTGTCGACCTTGTCCGTGGAGACCTCGAGCAGCGGCTCGTCGGCCTCGACGCTGTCACCGACCGACTTCAGCCAGCGGGTGACGGTGCCCTCGGTGACGGACTCGCCGAGCGCGGGCAGGACCACGTCCGTGCCCTCGGCCGTACCGGCGCCGGCAGCGGCCTCGGCGGTCGGGGCCGGAGCGGGGGCGGCCTGCTCGGTGGACGGCTGGGCGGCCGGGGCCGGCTCGGGAGCCGGCGGGGCGACCTGCTCGGCGGCGGGGGCCGGGGCGGCAGCAGGGGCACCGGTGCCGTCGTCGATGAGGGCCAGCTCGGCGCCGACCTCGACCGTCTCGTCCTCGGCGACCTTGATGGAGGCCAGGATGCCGGCGGCGGGGGAGGGGATCTCGGTGTCGACCTTGTCGGTGGAGACCTCGAGCAGCGGCTCGTCGGCCTCGACGCGCTCACCCTCGGCCTTCAGCCAGCGGGTGACAGTGCCCTCGGTGACGCTCTCGCCGAGCGCCGGAAGGGTTACGGAAACCGCCATGGTTTCGGTTGCTCCTTACGAATTGCGGAAGTCTGAGTCGTCGCTTCGTCGACCGAGGGTCAGTCGTGCGCGTGCAGCGGCTTGCCCGCCAGGGCCAGGTGGGCCTCGCCGAGCGCCTCGTTCTGCGTCGGGTGGGCGTGGATGAGCTGGGCGACCTCGGCCGGCAGGGCCTCCCAGTTGTAGATCAGCTGGGCCTCGCCGACCTGCTCGCCCATGCGGTCGCCGACCATGTGGACGCCGACCACCGCACCGTCCTTGACCTGGACGAGCTTGATCTCGCCCGCGGTGTTCAGGATCTTGCTCTTGCCGTTTCCGGCCAGGTTGTACTTCAGGGCGACGACCTTGTCCGCGCCGTAGATCTCCTTGGCCTTGGCCTCGGTGATGCCGACGGAGGCGACCTCCGGGTGGCAGTAGGTCACGCGGGGGACACCGTCGTAGTCGATCGGAACGGTCTTCAGACCAGCCAGACGCTCCGCAACCAGGATGCCCTCGGCGAAGCCGACGTGCGCGAGCTGGAGGGTCGGGACGAGGTCACCGACGGCGGAGATGGTCGGGACGTTGGTGCGCATGTACTCGTCGACCAGGACGTAGCCGCGGTCCATCGCGACGCCCTGCTCCTCGTAGCCGAGACCGGCGGAGACGGGGCCACGGCCCACCGCCACCAGCAGCACCTCGGCCTCGAACTCCTTGCCGTCGGCGAGGGTGACCTTGACGCCGTCGGCGGTGTACTCGGCCTTCTGGAAGAAGGTGCCGAGGTTGAACTTGATGCCGCGCTTGCGGAAGGCGCGCTCAAGAAGCTTCGAAGAGTTCTCGTCCTCCACCGGGACGAGGTGCTTCAGACCCTCGATGACCGTGACGTCGGCGCCGAAGGACTTCCACGCCGAGGCGAACTCGACACCGATGACGCCGCCGCCCAGGATGATCGCGGACTTCGGCACGCGGTCCAGGACGAGGGCGTGGTCGGAGGAGATGATCCGGTTGCCGTCGATCTCCAGGCCCGGCAGCGACTTCGGCACGGAGCCGGTCGCCAGCAGGACGTGGCGGCCCTGGATGCGCTGACCGTTGACGTCGACGGAGGTCGGGGAGGACAGGCGGCCCTCACCCTCGATGTACGTCACCTTGCGGGAGGCGACGAGACCCTGCAGACCCTTGTACAGGCCGGCGATCACGCCGTCCTTGTACTTGTGGACCCCGGCGATGTCGATGCCGTCGAAGGTGGCCTTGACGCCGAACTGCGCGCTCTCGCGAGCCTGGTCGGCGATCTCGCCCGCGTGCAGCAGGGCCTTGGTGGGGATGCATCCCCGGTGCAGGCAGGTGCCGCCGACCTTGTCCTTCTCGATCAGGGCGACGTCCAGGCCCAGCTGCGCCCCGCGCAGGGCCGCGGCGTAACCACCGCTACCACCGCCGAGGATCACTAGGTCGAAAACGGTGCTGGCGTCGTTCGCCACGTCACGTCCTCCATGCATGTGCGCCGTACGCCGGTCTTCACTGACCGGCCTGGCGGCTGGTGTCCGGCCGCTCGTTCTTCGGCCCTTGGGTGGGCCCTGTCCTGCCGACGCCCATCTTCGCACTTGTCCACACCGAACGAGACGCCGGGCCGGTGTGTGAGACGCCCCACGTTCAGCTGAGCGGGCACGGAAGAGCCGGTCGAGCGGGCACGGAAGAGCCGGTTGGGCGGGCATGGAAGAGGGGGCTCCGCTCTACCCGCGCGCGGAGCCCCCTCACTCGGACCGACGTCAGCCCAGGTCACCCGCGGCGGTCAGCTCGGCGAGCCGAACCAGCGTCCGCACACCGGACCCCGTACCACCCTTGGGCGTGTATCCGAAGGGCCCGCCCTCGTTGAACGCGGGTCCCGCGATGTCGAGGTGCGCCCACGTGACGCCCTCGCCCACGAACTCGCGCAGGAAGAGACCGGCGACCAGGCCCCCACCCATCCGCTCACCCATGTTGGCGATGTCGGCGGTGGGAGAATCCATTCCCTTGCGCAGGTGCTCCGGCAGCGGCATCGGCCAGGACGCCTCGCCGACCTCCTCGGCGGCCTCCACGATCGCGGTACGGAACGCGTCGTCGTTGGCCATCACACCGAAGGTGCGGTTGCCCAGCGCCAGCACCATCGCACCCGTGAGCGTCGCGACGTCGACGATCGCGTCCGGCTTCTCCTGCGACGCGGCCCACAGGGCGTCGGCGAGCACGAGCCGCCCCTCGGCGTCGGTGTTGAGCACCTCGACCGTCTTGCCGCTGTACATCCGCAGCACGTCACCGGGACGCACGGCGGACCCCGACGGCATGTTCTCGGCCAGCGCCAGCCATCCGGTGACGTTCACCTGGAGGTCGAGCCGAGCGGCGGCGACCACCGCGGCGAAGACCGCCGCCGCCCCGCTCATGTCGCACTTCATCGTCTCGTTGTGCCCGGCCGGCTTCAGCGAGATGCCGCCCGAGTCGTAGGTGATGCCCTTGCCGACGAAGGCGAGGTGCTTGTCCGCCTTGGAACTCGTGTACGTCAGCTTCACCAGCCGCGGACCGGCCGCCGACCCGGAGCCGACGCCCAGGATTCCGCCGTAGCCGCCCTTGGTCAGCGCCTTCTCGTCGAGCACCTGCACCTTGATGCCGTGCTCCTTGGCCGCCGCCGAGGCGATCGCGGCGAAGGACTCGGGGGTGAGGTCGTTGGGCGGGGTGTTGATCAGGTCGCGGGCGCGGTTGAGCTCCTCGGAGACGGCGGTGGCGCGCTCGATCGCCGCCTTGTGCTCCTTGTCGCGCGGCTTGCCGCCGAGCAGAGCGGCCTCGGCGAGCGGGGCCTTGCCGTTCTTCTTGTTCTTCTCGTCCTTGCCGTTGCCCTTGTAGGCGTCGAAGGCATAGGCGCCGAGCAGCACGCCCTCGGCGACGGCGCCGACGTCACCGGCGTCGCCCAGCGGCAGCGCGAACGCGGCCTTCTTGGAGCCGGCGAGGCTGCGGGCGGCGACGCCGGCGGCCCTGCGCAGCGCCTCCGCGTCGTACGCCCCGTCCTTGGTGTCGTCGGGCTCGGCACCCAGGCCGACCGCCACCACGAGCGGGGCCTTGAAACCGGCGGGTGCGGGGAGCTTCGTCACCTCGCCCTCGGCACCGGAGGCACCGAGGGTCTCCAGGACGCCGGCCAGCTTGCCGTCGTACGCCTTGTCCACGGCCTCGGCGCCCGGTGCGACGACCAGGCTCCCGCCCTTGGAACCAGAGCCCTTGGCGACACCGATCACGATCGCGTCGGCCCGCAGGCCGGGCGCCGCGGCGGTGCTGAGAGTGAGAGCAGTCACGGTGGTGAAATCTCGCTTCCGATGTGAAGTTGCGATGGCCGAATAGGTGTGGGTCGACCGGGCCCGACGGCCGACCCTAATTCCGACCTACGGGTGCGGTGGCAGCGGGGCCTTCCCCGGTACGGCGAACACTCGGGACGAGCCTACGCTCGTGTGAGCGTTCGCTCATTCCTACGGGCGTTCACCTGTCGGTGGCGTCGGGGTCGTTTCTCCCCTGTGCGCGCAGCCGATCTCCTGGAATCGATCATTTACGCTGATGCCCTTGAACCCTCAATTGCTTTTCGAAGCGCGGCACATGGGAAGGTGACCGGCGATGTCGCTGAGCCCCGGCGATCCGGAGTCCATAGGCGGTTATGCGCTGGTCGACCGGCTCGGCAGTGGCGGCATGGGCATCGTCTACCTGGGGCGCTCGGCCTCGGGGCGGCAGGTCGCGGTCAAGGTCGTGCACGCGCAGTACGCGCAGGACGAGGAGTTCCGGGCGCGTTTCCGGCAGGAGGTCGCGGCGGTCCGCCGGGTGAGCGGGGCATTCACGGCCCCGGTCGTGGACGCCGACCCGGACGCCGAGCAGCCGTGGATGGCGACGCTGTATGTGCCGGGACGCACGCTGTCGGACATCGTGGCCAAGGACGGCCCGCTGCGCGGACGCGAGCTGCGCGCGCTGGCGCTGGGCCTTGTCGAGGCGCTGCGGGACATCCACCGGGCGGGTGTGGTGCACCGGGATCTGAAGCCGAGCAACGTTCTGATGGCCGAGGACGGCCCCCGCGTCATCGACTTCGGCATCTCGCGCGCCGTCGACAACGAGGCCCTGACGGTGACCGGCCGGTTGATCGGCACCCCGCCCTTCATGTCGCCGGAGCAGTTCGCCTCGCCGCGGGAGGTCACCGCGGCCTCGGACGTGTTCTCGCTGGGGTCACTGCTGGTGTACGCGGCCACCGGCAACCGTCCGTTCGACGGAAGCAGCCCTTATTTGACGGGCTATCAGGTGATGTACGAGTCACCAGTCCTGGACGGAGTCGCCGAACCGCTCCGAAGCATCGCCGAACGCTGCCTGGACAAGGACCCGGCCGCCCGGCCCGAACTCGCCGAACTGCACCGGATGCTCCGCACGCTGCCGGATTCCGCCGTGCCGGTAGCACCAGGAGTGCCCGACTCGGCGGGAACCGGCCGCCAGGATCCCCCTGCGCGGGTCGTCCGGCGAGGCCCTGGACGTCGAGGGCGGCTCGTCCTCGCCGGCCTGGCGGCAGCCCTGGCGGTCACCGGGCTGAGCATCACGGCGGTGAAAACCGGGTCGCACCAGAACGGCACTTCCCCGGAGTCCAGTCCGCCCGCGTCCACGGTGACGCCACCGCCGAAGCACGTGCGGTGGGACTACCAGATCGGCGGCGCGTACGCCCCGGCGGCCGGTGTGCAGGTGGTCAGTCGCAGCTACGAGGACTCGCCCGCGCCGGGTGTCTACAACATCTGCAATCTCAACGCCTTCCAGGCCCAGCAGGACGAGGAGGGTGACTGGGACTCCGACCTGCTGCTGCGCGACGCCAACGGGGATGTCGTCCACGACGAGGACTGGGACGAGGCGGTCCTGGACATCCGCACTCACGCCAAGCGGCAGCGCATCGCTGCCAAGCTGAACAGCTGGATCGACGAGTGCGCGGCCAAGGGGTACAAGGCCGTCGAGCCCGACAACTACGACACCTTCACCCGCTTCCCGAGATATCTCACGGCCGACCAGGCCAAGGCGCTGATGAAGCTGCTGTCCGTGCACGCCCACGAGAAGGGCCTGGCCATCGCCCAGAAGAACACCCTTGAGCTCATGCCCTACCGTGCGTCCGTGGGCCTGGACTTCGCCGTGGTGGAGGAGTGCGGCAAGTGGGATGAGTGCGGCGAGTTCGCCGAGGCGTTCGACAACAACGTGCTCGTGGTCGAGTACACGGCGAAGGGCCTGTCCGCAGCGTGCTCCGGCTGGGGCAGCTCACTGAGCATCGTCCGCCGCGACAAGGAAGTCGTACCCGAGGGCGGCAGCGGCTATCTCCGCCAGACCTGCTGACCGGAGCCCGGTCACGGCGGTCGGAGCCGGTGACGGTCAGCCCAGCGACAGCACGACGAGCGCGGTCGTCGCCGCCGTCTCCGCGAGCCCGCCGAAGACGTCGCCGGTGACGCCGCCGAAGCGGCGGGTGCAGTGCCGCAGGAGGAGTTCGGCGGCGGTGAGTGCGGCGAGGACCGCGAGGGCTGTGCGCGCGATGTCGTACGTCCCCAGCAGCGCTCCCGCCGCGGCGGCCGCGCCGGTCACGGCCAGGGCGACGGCCAGCGCGCCCCGTACGGGGACGACCCCGGCCACCGCGGCCCCCAGCCCCTCCGGCCGTGCGGCGGGCACCCCGGCGCGCGCGGCGAGGGTGAGCGCGAGGCGGGCGGCGACCGCCGAGACGACGGTGGCGAGGGCGCCCCGGGCCCACGAGCCGTCGTACAGCTGGGCGAGGGCGGCCACTTGTGCGAGCAGCACGAACACGAGCGTGATGACGCCGAACGGCCCGATGTCCGACTGCTTCATGATCCGCAGCGCGTCCTCGGCGGGCTTGCCGCTGCCGAGCCCGTCGGCGGTGTCGGCGAGCCCGTCGAGATGCAGCCCCCGGGTGAGCACGGCGGGAACGGCGACCGCGGCGACGGCGGCGAGGAGTGGACCGGCGCCGAGGAAGAGGAGCAGGAGCCCCAGCAGGGCGGCGCCCAGTCCGAGCACCACGCCCACCAGCGGAGCGCAGAGCATCCCGCCCCGCGCGGCCTCCCGGTCCCAGCGGCTCACCTTGACGGGCAGCACGCTGAGGGTGCCGAAGGCGAAACGGAGACCGTGCGGGGGCGGCGGGGTCATGGACACGCCCGCAGAGTAGCCCGGACGCCGCACCCGCCAGGCAGCGCACCCTGCTCGCGGACACACTGACCGCATGGGTCACTGGCTGGAGCGCAACGTCATCGAACCGGGCAAACTCCCCCTGCTCCTGGCCCTGACCGCCTTCGTCGTCACCTTCCTCGTCACGCGTCTCATCACCCGCCTCATCCGCGCGGGCAAGGGCCCCTTCCGCAACATCGAGACCGGCGCCGTCCACATCCACCACGTGGTCCCGGGTGTCGTCCTCACCGTCGCGGGCGGCTTCGGCGCGGTGTCCAGCAGCCGTTACGGCTTCGGCGCCGCCGTCTTCGCGGTGCTCTTCGGCATGGGCGCGGGGCTGGTCCTCGACGAGTTCGCGCTGATCCTGCACCTGGACGACGTGTACTGGACCGAGGAGGGACGCAAGAGCGTGGAGGTGGTCGTCCTCACGGCGGCCATGGGAGGCCTGCTGCTCGTGGGCTTCTCACCGCTGGGCGTCAACGATCTCAACCAGGACGAGACGCAGGGCCGCGGCACCGTCCTGCTCAACGTCGGCGTGAACTTCCTCTTCTCCCTGATCGCGCTCAGCAAGGGAAAGGCCCGTACCGCGATCTTCGGTGTGATCGTGCCGGTCATCGCCCTGGTCGGCGCCATCCGCCTGGCCCGCCCCAACTCCCCGTGGGCCCGCCGCTTCTACGGCCGCCGCCCGCGCGCCCGCGCCAAGGCCGGCCTGCGCGCCTACCGCCACGACCGCCGCTGGGCCCGCCCGCGCCGCGCCCTGGAGGAATGGCTGGGCGGCAAACCCGACGCGGAGCCCGGCAAACCCGACGCTGGATCCGGCAACTCCGCCGACCGCCGCTGACGCCGGCGCAGCGCCGCCACCCCGCACAGCACCAGCACCGCCGCGATCGCCGCCAAGTGCTCCTTCCCGGCGAGGTTCTCCTTCAGCGCCACCTCGGCCACCATCGCCGCGATCACGGCACCGGCCGTGACATACGCGCCGTAGCGCCACCCGAGGAACACCGCCAGCCCCACCACGGCCGCCGACGGTCCCGTGTCCACGACCCGGGCGTCCGAGGAGGGCAGCCCGAACGGGTGGTCCGGGCCGAGCGCGATGCCCACGCGCGCGTACAGGGTGCCGGCGAGGGTCGCGACGTACGCGATGACCAGGGTCCGCCACCAGCCCAGACAGATCTCGGCGATCCCGAACACGACCAGCATCTGCGCGAGCGCACCCCACACGGGCAGGTCGAGGGCGGGGACGAACAGGGACAACGGCGTACGCAGGATGGCCGGCCACAGCGGGTCCTCGGCCCGCACGGCCCCGAGGTCCTGCACGAGCTGACAGCCCCAGGACTGGTTCTGCACGACCTGCATGACGCCGGTCAGACAGACGGCTGCGAGGCTCATCGGAACGGCCCACCACCGCCGCTCCACCAACGGCCCCCGCACGGCGAGGTACAGCGGCCCCCACTCGGCGCGGGCCCAACGGGCGAGGGCGGCAAGTCTCACAAGTGGGGATGATATGGGCACAGCCCTCGGTTTTCCGCCGCAACGGCGCCCAGCCACGACGGCGCAGTCCGGCGCTGCCGAACTGCCCGTAACCCCCTGCCCGACCTACTCGGCCTCTGAAAGTTCCGCCGCCTCCGCCGCGTCCCCGGACTCCTCCGACTCCTCCGACTCCTTCGGCTTCTCCGGCAGCTCCGCGGCCAGCGCCGCCGCGGCCTGGACCATCGGCAGGGCCAGCAGACCCCCGGCCCCCTCGCCCACCTTCACGCCCTGGTCGAGGAGCGGCTCCAGGGCCATCCGGTCCAGCGCCTTCGCCTGCCCCGGCTCCCCGCTGTTGTGCGCGGCCAGCCACCAGTCCGGCGCCCGGAACGCGATCCGCTGCCCCACCAGCGCACAGGCGGCGACCACGACCCCGTCCAGCACGACCGGCATCTTCCGCACCGCACTCTGCAGCAGGAACCCCGTGATCGCGGCGAGGTCGGCCCCGCCCACCGTCGCGAGCAGCTGCAGCTGATCCCCGAGCACGGGCCGGGCCCGGCGCAGGGCGTCCCGGATCGCCGCGCACTTGCGCATCCACGCGAGGTCGTCGATGGCCAGCCCGCCACGCCCGGTCACCACGGAGGCATCCGTCCCGCACAGCGCCGCGACCAGCACCCCGGCCGCCGTCGTCCCGCCGACGCTCACATCGCCGAGCACCACCAGATCCGTACCGGAGTCGGCCTCCTCGTCGGCCACCGCCACCCCGGCCCGGAAGGCGGCCTCGGCCTCCTCGAGCGTCAACGCGTCCTCGACGTCGATACGACCGCTCCCGCGCCGTACCCGATGCCGTACGACGGCCTCCGGCAGCGAGGCCGGATCGCAGTCCAGCGCCATGTCGACGACCCGCACCGCAACCCCGAGCCGCCGCGCGAGCACGGACACCGGCCGGCCGCCCTCGAGGATCTCCCGCACCAACTCCCCGGCGCCGCCCGCGGGCCGCGCCGACACACCCAGCTCGGCGACCCCGTGGTCACCGGCGAACAGCACCACCCGCGGCTGCTCGATCGGCCGTACCGGTACCGCGGACTGCGCCGCCGCCAGCCACTCACCCAGTTCGTCGAGGCGGCCCAGCGCCCCGGGCGGCACGATCTGACGCTCACGGCGGGCTTCGGCGTCCCGGCGCACCCCACCGTCGGGGCGCTCGATCAGATCAGTGAAGTCGTCGAGATTAAGCGAGCTCATTCGCCGAACAGTACCGGCACCGGTCGAACAGAACGGCGCCACATGGCGTCCAGGGGCTCCGCCACGGCACCGGCATATCCGCGTGACGTCGTTGCACCCAAGATCGCCATCCCATACGTTCCGTTTTGCAGTGGATTGTCGGGGCATGCTCGCAGCACCATTCCGCCGTACCGCGCCGTACGCCCCCGCCGTACACCCCTAGGAGGTGCCTTCTGGATCATGCCGGCGTCGCGGGGTCTGGCACGCACATCTGCCGCGTTGTCGTCGGTTGCCGACGCTCCGCGTCGCCGCCCTCCTCCGCCTTGCAGCTGCACGCACCAGACCCCGCTCGGCTTGGCCGATCCGCGCCGTTCCTTACAGCCGGCCTGATCCAGAAGACACCCCCTAGCGCCCGGGAGCCGCCATGACCGCGACCGCACCCTCCGAACGACACCGCGCCGGCTGCGCGTTCACCCTCGCCGCATGCCGGGACCACACCTACGCGCCACGGTTCCTGAAAGCCGTACGACAGGCGTCGCCCCGTCATCTGAGAGCCGCGGCCCGCGCGGCGCTCCCCTTTCCCGAGCCGGAGAGCTGGCTGGACGTGGGCACGGGCGACGCCCGCTTCCCGGAAGCGGCGAAGGAGGTCTTCCCCTACACGGCGTTCGACGGCCTGGACCCGACCCACCGAGTCCTGCACGCGCGCGTGGCCGAGCGGATCGAGGAGGCCCACGTAGGGCAGCTGACGGACCCCCGGATCACGGCCCGGCTGCGCGCCCGCTACGACATCGTCAGCATGCTCCGCCACTTGGAGCACACCCCGGACCCCCGCGCGGAACTCCGAGCCGCCCTCTCGGTCCTCCGCCCTGGCGGCCATCTCATCGTCGAACTCCCCAATCCACGCAGCGCGTTCGCCCTGCTGCTCGGCACCGTGTGGGTCCCGCAGAGCCCGCACGGCCACCTGCACCTGCTGCCCGTGCGCACGCTCCACGAGGAACTGCGCTCCCTGGGCTGCACGATCGTCGCGACGGACCGCCGCACCGCGCACGTCCCGTACGACCTGGCGGCCACGATCGCCCTGGTCCTGAACCTCCTCCTGGGCCCGGTACTGGCGGTGCTGGGCGCGCCCTTGGTGGCCGCCGCGTGGGCGATCGACCTTGTCCTGGCCCCCTTCCTCCGGTGCACCCCCCTGTCGAACGGGTACAGGGTCATCGCCAGAAAGGAGCCGGTCGCACGGGCCTGAGGCTCGAACCGCCGGTCCCTGCCGCGCCCCTAGGGGCGCGGGGCTGTATCAATATGCGGCTCCGCCGCGTGGGCGCGACCAGCCACGACGCAGCCGCAGCCGCCCGACGAGACAAACCGCGGCACTCTCATCCGCGAAGGACGAGCGCCTGCCCCGCAACAACCAGAACCACCTGCTCACACTCACCCGCAAACGCAGCGTTCAGCCGCCCGAGCTCATCCCGATACCGCCGCCCCGACGCCGTGGCCGGTACAATCCCCGACCCCACCTCGTTGGACACGGCGACGACGGTCCGCCGAGTCGCCCGCACCGCCTCCGTCAACTCGCGCACACGATCCCGCAGCGCCCGCTCCCCGCCGTCCGCCCACACCGCGTCGTCCCACGCCCCGACGGCGTCCATCGCGTCCGTCAGCCACAGCGACAGGCAGTCGATGAGCAACGGCGCCCCGTCCTCGGCCAACAGCGGCACCAGGTCGCACGTCTCGGCCGTACGCCACGACCCCGGCCGCCGCTCCCGGTGCGCGGCGACCCGCGACGCCCACTCCGTGTCCCCGCCCCGGCTGCCGCCGGTCGCGACGTACAGCACGTCGGGGAAGGCCTCCAGCCGCCGCTCCGCCTCCACGGACTTCCCGGACCGCGCCCCGCCCAGCACCAGGGTCCGCCGGGGCACGTCCGGCACATCCTCGTACGCCCCCACCACCAGCGTCGCTCCGTCCGGCACGGCCCGCGCCCCCGCCGCAGCGAGTCGCCGCCGCAACTCGGCTCCCGGCGGCACGTCATGGTCCAGATGAACGGCGACCACATCCGTCGTCGGCCCGACCGCGCCCACCGCGCGCAGCTTGGCCAGGGCGTCCGGCCGCCCCACGACATCGGCGACCACCATGTCGTACATCCCGACGGACCCCTCCTCAAGGCCGGCCGGCGCACCACCCGGCGGCAGATACAGCAGCCGCTGCCCGTCCGGCCCGGTCACCGCGTACCCCGTGCCCGGCGAGTCCATCGCCACCGCCCGCACCCGATGCCCCGTCAGCAGCGCCAACTCCCGCCCGTCCGGCACCCGCCCGGGCTGCGGCACCCCCGCCGGCACCTCGACGGCGGGCCCGTCGTGCGGATGCGACAACAGCACCTGCCGTACGCCGCCCAGCGAATGCCCCGCCCGCGCCGCCGCGAACGCCGCCCCCGGCGTCAGATCCAGCAACAGCGCCCCGTCCACGAGCAACGCGGTGGCCGCCCGCGCATCATCGGCGAGCGCGCTCGCACAGGCCGCACAGGGACAGTCGGGGCGGGGGAGTCCCGCGGGGGCACCGGTACCGAGGAGAGTGAGTTCCACGCACCGATTTTCGCCGGTCGCCGCTGGTCTTGCGTGACGGAGACCCCCTAAGGGGCGCGGGGAACTGCGCGACCAGCCCAATACGACCCGCACTGTGACGATTACCGGGGGTCTTATAACGGCTCACCCAGCGGAGCGAATACGCTCGGAGCAGGAGCCGGACCAAGATCCGGCCTCTCCTGTGCACGTGCTGACACCTTGGAGGCGTACATGGCGGCATGGACGTGGCGGTTCGAGAAGGCCGACGGGGCGGAGGTCCAGCCCGCGGTGCAGCCCGAGGAGTTCACCACCCAGGGGGACGCCGAGTCCTGGATCGGTGAGCACTGGAAGGCGCTGCTGGAGGGCGGTGCGGACCAGGTGCGGCTGTTCGAGGACTCCACGGAGATCTACGGGCCGATGAGCCTGCACGCCGAGGAGTCGTGAGCGCAGGGGCGAGGGTCAGGTACGGCAGGCCCTCGCCCTTCCTCACCCCACCACCCCCCTCACTGCTCACCCAGCGTCACATCCACCGTCTTCTCCTGGCCGTTGCGCGTGTACGTCACGGTCGTCCGCTCGCCCGGCCGGTCGGAGGCCAGCTCCTCGGCGAGTGAGGTGATGGTGGTGATCTCCGTGTCACCGAGCCGGGTGATGACGTCCCCGGGCTCGATTCCGGCCTTGTCGGCGGCCCCGCCCGCCATCACGTCGACGACGGCGACGCCCGCGACCTCGTAGTCGTCGTTCACGACCGTACGGCCCGTGATGCCGAGCGCCGCCCGGCCCGAGTCGGTGACCCGGCCGTCCTGCACGATCTGGTCGGCGATCGTCCGCACCGTCGACGCCGGGATCGCGAACCCGATGCCGGGTGCCGCGCCCTGGCCCGCGCCGGGGTCGGTCGCCGCGAGGGTCGGGATGCCGATGACCCGGCCGTCGAGGTTGACCAGGGCGCCGCCGCTGTTGCCGGGGTTGATGGCGGCCGACGTCTGCACCATGTTGGCGATCGTCGCGCCCGTACCGCCGTCGCTGCGGCCCTCGGTGACGGTCCGTCCGGTCGCCGAGACGATGCCCTGCGTCACGCTGGACGCCAGCCCCAGCGGCGAGCCCATCGCCAGCACGATCTGCCCGACCTCGACCTTCGCCGAGTCCCCGAACTGCGCCGCCCTCAGCCCCTTCGGCGCCCTGTCCAGCTTGATGACCGCGAGGTCCTGCTGCGGGTAGGAGAAGACGAGCCGTGCGGTGAACGTGTCCTCGCTGTTGGCCGTCGTCACCCGGAAGCTGTCCTCGTTCCCCACGACGTGCGCGTTGGTGACGATGTGTCCCTGGCCGTCGTAGACCACGCCAGATCCCAGATCGTTCCTGGCCTGGATCTGTACGACCGACGGCAGGACGTCCCTGATCACCTTCAGGTAGCCCTCCTGCAGATCGTCGACCGCCCTGGGCGCGGCGGCCTGCGCGGCCTGCGTGGTCGAGTCCTCCTTCTCGCGCGAGCGCGAGGACGGGGAGCCGGAGCACGCGGAGAGGAGCCCGAGGCAGCACAGCAGGGCGAGGGCCACGACGACCGGCCGCAGGGCACGGAAACGGCGAGCATCCATGCCCCGAGTCTCACCGCGGACCTCGCGTCCGGCCTGCGCTGCTCACCCGAACGGGGCCCTGGTGAAGGCGGCTGCGGCTCGACACCGCCGCAAGGGGCGCGGGGTGCTGTATCGAGAGAGCGCGGGGCTGTACTGAGAGGTGGGGGAGCGACCAGCCACGACGGGCACGCAGAAGACCGACGGCCTGTCGTGGCCCCGCGGCGGAGCCGCAGGTCGACACCGCCCGCGCAGCGCTCAGCCGCATACTCCGCACCACCGCCCGCGGAGCGGTCAGCCGCGTACTCCGCACAGATGCAGCAGCGCCGCCACGCTCCGATAGGGGTCCGTCTTGCCGGCCCGTTCCTCGACAGCCACCAGCGTCTCCACGTCCGCCGGGATCTGAGCCCCGTCGGCCGCCGTGTCGGTGAACACCCGCACCCCGTACCAGGCGTGCAGCGGTGCCCCGATGCCCGCGAGCGTCGCCGTCAGCTCGGCGAGGCGGTCGGCCCGTACGTCGAGCCCCAGCCGGTTCCGGTACGCGGTGGTGTCGAAGGCGGCCAGCGCCCCGGCCCAGTCCCCGGCCAGCCCCGGCCGCATGGCCAGCGCGTCGCCGTTGCGCACGAGCAGCGACAGCAGGCCGCCCGGGGCGAGCATCCGGGCCAACCCGGCCAGCAGCGGATCGGGCTCCTCGATGTACATCAGCACGCCGTGGCACAGCACCACGTCGAAGCTGCCCGGCAGAAAGTGGACGCCCGTGTCCCGTCCGTCCCCCTGGACGATACGGACCCGCTCCCGGATCCCCTCGGGCTCCCCGGCGAGCTCCTCGCGAGCGGTCGCGATCATCTTCGGGTCCTGCTCGACACCGGTCACCTGGTGCCCGGCCCTGGCCAGCCGCAGCGCCTGCGTGCCCTGGCCCATGCCCACGTCGAGCACCCGCAGCCGCTGCCCCACCGGGAACCGCCCGGCTATCTGCTCGTCGAGCTGCCGGGCCACCAGCTCCTGTCGTACGACATCACGCAGCCCGCCCAGCTTGCTCAGCCAGGCGTCGGCCGCACCCCCGGAGAACGCAGTTGTGCTCAGGGCCGCTCTCCGCGCTTGACCTGCGGCTTCGGCAGCCGGAGTCGGCGCATCTGCAGGGAACGCATCAGCGCGTAGGCCACGGCACCACGCCGGTTGTCGTCGGGGAAGCGCTCGGCCAGCCGCTTCTTCAGCCGGAAGCCGGTGACGAACGAGTCCAGCACGATCAGCACGATCACGACCAGCCACAGCAGCAGCGCGATGTTCTGCAGCGCCGCCACCTGGACCATGCTCAGCACGAGGATGACCACGGCCATCGGCAGGAAGAACTCCGCGATGTTGAAGCGGGAGTCGATGAAGTCACGCGCGAACCTGCGGACCGGACCCTTGTCACGGGCCGGCAGATACCGCTCGTCGCCCCCGGCCAGCGCCTGGCGCTGCCTCTCCAGGGCGGCCCGGCGCTCCTCGCGCTGGCGCTTGGCGGCGTCCTTGCGCGTCATCGACGTGTTGGCCACGCTGCGACGCTGCGACTGGGCCGCACTGCGCTTGGGCGTGGGGCGGCCCTTCGGGGCCTCGGGGTGACGGGTCTGATTGGAGTCGGTCACCGGCGCCTTGTCGGCGGCCTGGGCCTTCTCTTCCTTGGCACGGCTACGGAACACAAAACCCAAGGGTACGGGGTGCCAGGGGTTGGACCCCAGCCCCATGGGGAACGATCCGGCAACACCAGTCGTCGTAGGGGGACAGAGGGGACGTTGCACCCGGGAGCCACCTACTCCTTACGCCGGAGCGGGACCGTACGCAGTCGTCCTTGGGGATGAGCGCATCCGTCCCCGAACAGTGCGTCAATGGATGCAGGGCCCGTACTGTGGGTTCTGTCGCAGAGCTGGAGCTGGACGTCAGAAGGGGGCGCGCGAAGCCCATGAGCGGTGTCATGAAGCGTATGGGGATGATCTTCCGCGCGAAGGCGAACAAGGCCCTTGACCGGGCCGAGGACCCGCGCGAGACCCTCGATTACTCGTACCAGAAGCAGCTGGAGCTGCTCCAGAAGGTCCGCCGCGGCGTCGCCGACGTGGCCACGTCGCGCAAGCGCCTGGAACTCCAGCTCAACCAACTCCAGCAGCAGTCGACGAAGCTGGAGGACCAGGGCCGCAAGGCGCTCGCGCTCGGCCGCGAGGACCTGGCCCGCGAGGCGCTGTCCCGCCGCGCCGCCCTCCAGCAGCAGGTGACGGACCTGGAGACCCAGCACGCGACCCTGCAGGGCGAGGAGGAGAAGCTCACCCTCGCGGCCCAGCGCCTGCAGGCCAAGGTCGACGCCTTCCGCACCAAGAAGGAGACGATCAAGGCCACGTACACCGCGGCCCAGGCCCAGACCCGGATCGGCGAGGCGTTCTCCGGTATCTCGGAGGAGATGGGCGACGTCGGCCTGGCGATCCAGCGGGCCGAGGACAAGACGGCCCAGCTCCAGGCGAGGGCCGGAGCCATCGACGAGCTGCTCGCCTCCGGCGCCCTGGACGACCAGTCCGGCATGCACAAGGACGACATCCAGGCCGAGCTGGACCGGCTCTCCGGTGGTACGGATGTAGAGCTGGAGCTGCAGCGCATGAAGGCGGAGCTGGCGGGCGGATCGTCCGGCGGTCAGCAGGCCATCGAGGGCGGCAACCAGTCGCAGTCCCAGCAACAGCCGCAGGACACCCCGCGCTTCGACAAGCAGTAGAGCAGCAGCCGACGGCCGGGGCCCACGCCGAGGAGGCCGAGATGGGCGACATGATCGTCCGGATCATGGGTGAGGGGCAGGTGAAGCTGTCCGACAGCCATCTGCCCGAGCTGAACAAGCTCGACGACGAACTCCTGGTGGAAATGGAGAACGGCGACGGCCCCGGCTTCCGCCGCACCCTCGACGCACTCCTCTCCAAGGTCCGCGAACTGGGCGAGCCCCTGCCGGACGACTCCCTAGAACCGTCCGAACTGATCCTGCCGTCGCCGGACGCGACGCTGGAGGAGGTCCGGGAGCTGCTGAGCGACGACGGCTTGATCCCGGGCTAGCCAGCGGCCGTGGGCCGACGGTGGCTTCTTTGCGCCGGTCCGTATCATCCAGCCCGTCCGGGGGCGGCAGCCCCCGGACGACACGCACCGCAACGCCGGGCACACACCACAAGGAACCTCCAGTTGGCCCCCGCTCCAAGCCCCGCAGGTAATCGCATACGGCGGCACCTCAAGGCGCACCCCATGGCGCTGGACGCGGCACTGGCGGTCGGCGTGCTGGCCTGCATGGTCGCCGGCTCGTTCGTGGACCCGCACGGCAAGAGCGGGGTGACCTGGACCCTGCGCACCCCGGACGTGCTCAGCCTCCTGCTCATCACCCTCGGCGCCGCGGCCCTGGTCTTCCGCCGCCGCGCCCCCATGACGGTCCTCGCCCTCACCGGCGCCGCCTCCGTCGTCGAGTCCGTCACCGGCGACCCCCGCGCGCCCGTCGCCATGTCCGCGGTCATCGCCCTCTACACCGTCGCCTCGACCACGGACCGCCCCACCACCTGGCGCGTCGGCCTGCTCACCATGACCGTCCTGACCGGCTCCGCGATGCTCGCCGGCCCCCTGCCCTGGTACGCCCAGGAGAACCTCGCCATCTTCGCCTGGACCGGCATCGGCGCCACCGCCGGCGACGCCGTCCGCAGCCGCCGCGCCGTCGTCGACGCCATCCGCGAGCGCGCCGAGCGGGCCGAGCGCACCCGGGAGGAGGAGGCCCGCCGCCGCGTCGCCGAGGAGCGCCTGCGGATCGCCCGGGACCTGCACGACGTCGTCGCCCACCACATCGCCCTCGTCAACGTCCAGGCCGGTGTCGCCGCCCACGTCATGGACAAGCGCCCCGACCAGGCCAAGGAGGCCCTGGGCCACGTGCGCGAGGCCAGCCGCTCCGCGCTCAACGAACTCCGCGCAACCGTCGGCCTGCTGAGACAGTCCGGCGATCCCGAGGCACCCACCGAACCCGCTCCCGGTCTCGACCGCCTCGACGAACTCGCGGGCACTTTCCGCAGCGCGGGACTCCAGGTGGAGGTCGCCCGCGCCGACCAGGGCACCACGCTCCCCGCCGCCGTCGACCTGGCCGCCTACCGGGTCATCCAGGAGGCACTCACCAACGTGCAGAAGCACGCGGGCCCGGACGCCAAGGCCGAGGTCAGCGTGGTCCGCGTGGGCCCGAACGTCGAGATCACCGTCCTCGACGACGGCGCCGGCGAGGACGACACCCAGGACGGCGGCGGCCACGGCCTGCTCGGTATGCGCGAGCGCGTCACCGCCCTGCGCGGCACCCTCACCACCGGCCCCCGCTACGGAGGCGGTTTCCGCGTCCATGCGATCCTGCCGGTCAAGAGCCGCACCCGCCCCGCGGAAGACGCGGCGGACACCAGCCGCTGAAGACGCCGTACCGCCGCACGCCCCCTGCGTGACCGCCGTACGACGACGCCGCGGAACTCACACGCACCCCGCGGGAGTTGTCGTATGGCCAAGCCGACCGCCTCCTCCCCCCCTCAGAGGACCCCGCATGACCATCCGCGTCCTGCTCGCCGACGACCAGGCCCTCCTCCGCAGCGCCTTCCGGGTGCTCGTCGACTCCGAGCCCGACATGGAGGTCGTCGCCGAGGCGTCCGACGGGGCTCAGGCGGTGCGGCTGGCCAAGGAGGCCCGGGCGGACGTGGTCCTGATGGACATCCGGATGCCCGGCACCGACGGCCTCGCCGCCACCCGCATGATCAGCGCCGACCCGGGCCTCGCCCATGTCCGCGTGGTCATCCTGACCACCTTCGAGGTCGACGACTACGTCGTGCAGTCGCTGCGCGCCGGGGCCTCCGGATTCCTCGGCAAGGGATCCGAACCCGACGAACTCCTCAGCGCCATCCGCGTCGCGGCCGGCGGCGAGGCCCTGCTCTCCCCGGCCGCCACCAAGGGCCTGATCGCCCGCTTCCTCGCCCAGGGCGGCAGCGCGGACGACGACCGCGACCCCGCCCGCTCCGAGCGGCTCGACGCCCTCACCGTCCGGGAGCGCGAGGTCCTGGTGCAGGTCGCGGGCGGGCACTCCAACGACGAGATCGCCGAGCGGCTCGAGGTCAGCCCGCTGACCGTGAAGACGCACGTCAACCGGGCCATGTCCAAGCTCGGTGCCCGCGACCGGGCCCAGCTCGTGGTGATCGCGTACGAGTCCGGGCTGGTACGTCCAAGGGTGGAGTGACCTCCATCCCGCGTACTGCGCCCGGAGTATGCGACGTATAAGGAAATGGACCTGGGGTCTAGGAATCCGCGCTCCCCGATGGCTCAGGGTGTAGGGGCGGGCGCTCATCTGTCATGCACAGGCGTCTGCTGCCACTTCTGCCGCTCACAGAAGAGAGACCCTGACCCATGTCCTGGCTGTCCAGATTCAGCCTCGCCCAACGTGCCCTGATCGGCCTGGTGTCGATCATCGCGCTCGCCTTCGGGGCGATCGCGATACCCCAGCTCAAGCAGCAGCTGCTGCCCTCCATCGAACTGCCCATGGTGTCCGTCCTCGCGCCGTACCAGGGCGCGTCGCCGGACGTGGTCGAGAAGCAGGTCGTCGAGCCGATCGAGGGCAGCCTCGAAGCCGTCGACGGCATCACCGGCGTCACCTCCACGGCGAGCGAGGGCAACGCCGTGATCATGGCGTCCTTCGAGTACGGCCCCGACAACAAGCAGCTCGTCGCCGACGTCCAGCAGGCCGTCAACCGGGCCCGCGTCCAGCTGCCGGACGATGTGGACCCGCAGGTCATCGCCGGTTCCACGGACGACATCCCGACCGTCGTGCTGGCCGTGACCTCCGAGGAGGACCAGCAGGCCCTGGCCGACCGGATCGACCGGACCGTCGTGCCGGACCTGAAGGACATCGACGGCGTCGGCCAGGTCACCGTCGACGGCGTACGCGACCTCCAGGTCACCGTCACCCCGGACGACGCGAAGCTGGCGAAGGCGGGCCTGACCCCGGCGGCCCTCACCCAGGCACTCCAGGCGGGCGGCGCCACCGTCCCGGCGGGCTCCTTCGACGAGAACGGCGACAACCGCACGGTCCAGGTGGGCGGCGGCTTCACCTCGATCCGGCAGATCGAAAACCTGATGGTCACCGGCGAGGGCACCTCCGGGAAGAAGCCGGTCCGCCTCGGTGACGTCGCCACCGTCAAGCAGGAGCAGGCCCCGGCCGACTCCATCACCCGCACCGACGGCAAGCCCTCCCTCGCGGTCGCGGTCACCATGGACCGCGACGGCAGCGCGGTCGCGATCTCGGACGCGGTGCGGGACAAGCTGCCGGAGCTGCGGGGGGACCTCGGCTCGGGCGCCACCGTCACCGTGGTCAGCGACCAGGGCCCGGCGGTGAAGAAGTCCATCGACGGCCTGACGACGGAGGGCGCGCTCGGCCTGCTCTTCGCGGTCCTCGTCATCCTGGTCTTCCTCGCGTCGATCCGCTCGACGCTGGTCACCGCGGTCTCCATCCCGCTCTCGGTCGTGCTGGCCCTGATCGTCCTGTGGACCCGCGACCTGTCGCTGAACGTCCTGACGCTCGGCGCGCTGACCATCGCCATCGGCCGGGTCGTCGACGACTCGATCGTGGTCCTGGAGAACATCAAGCGGCACCTCGGCTACGGCGAGGAGCGCCAGGCGGCGATCCTGACCGCCGTGCGCGAGGTGGCCGGCGCGGTGACGTCCTCGACGCTCACCACGGTCGCGGTGTTCCTGCCGATCGGCCTGGTCGGCGGCATGGTGGGTGAGCTGTTCGGCCCGTTCAGCCTGACCGTCACCGCCGCGCTGCTGGCCTCGCTGCTCGTCTCCCTGACGGTCGTACCGGTCCTGTCGTTCTGGTTCCTGCGCGCCCCGAAGGGCACGCCCGAGGACGCCGAGGAAGCGCGCCGGGTGGCGGAGGAGAAGGAGGCGAAGAGCCGCCTGCAGCGGTTCTACGTCCCCGTCCTGCGGTTCGCGACGCGCCGCCGTCTGACCAGCGTGCTGCTCGCGATCGTCATCCTGGTCGGCACGTTCGGCATGGCGCCGCTGCTGAAGACGAACTTCTTCGACCAGGGCGAGCAGGAAGTCCTCACCGTCAAGCAGGAGTTGAAGCCGGGCACCAGCCTGGCGGCGACGGACGAGCAGGCCCGGCGTGTCGAGAAGCTGCTCGCCGGCACGAAGGGCGTCAAGGACTACCAGGTCACGGTCGGCTCGTCCGGCTTCATGGCGGCCTTCGGCGGCGGCACGGACACCAACCAGGCGTCGTACCAGGTGATGCTGGAGGACTCGGCGTCGTACGACGAGGTGCAAGGCCGTATCGAGGCGGGCCTGAAGAAGCTCGACGGCATCGGTACGACCACCATCGCGGCCGGTGACGGCTTCGGAGCCCAGGACCTGAGCGTCGTCGTGAAGGCGGCCGACGCGGACGTCCTGCGCAAGGCGGCCGAGCAGGTACGGGAAGCCGTGGCCGGCCTGGACGACGTCACGGACGTGACCAGCGACCTGTCGCAGAGCGTGCCGCGTATCTCGGTGAAGGCCAACGACAAGGCGGCCGCGGCCGGGTTCAACGACCAGACCCTCGGGATGGCGGTGGCCCAGGCGGTCCGCGGCAACGCGGCGGCTCAGGCGACCCTCGACGACACCGAGCGGGACATCGTCATCAGGTCGGCGAAGCCCGCGAAGACCCTGAAGCAGCTTCAGGACCTGCGTCTGGGCCCGGTGAAGCTGGGTGACATCGCGGACGTCAAGCTGGTGGACGGCCCGGTCTCGATGACCCGGATCGACGGTCAGCGTGCCGCCACGATCAGCGCGAAGCCGACCGGCGACAACACGGGCGCGGTGAGCGCGGACCTCCAGTCCGAGATCAACGGACTGACGCTCCCGGCGGGCGCGACGGCCGAGATCGGCGGTGTCTCGCAGGACCAGGACGAGGCGTTCGCCAACCTGGGCCTGGCGATGCTCGCGGCGATCGCGATCGTCTTCATGCTGCTGGTGGCGACCTTCCGCTCGCTGGCCCAGCCGCTGATCCTGCTCGTCTCCATCCCGTTCGCGGCGACGGGCGCCATCGGTCTGCTGATCGCGACGGGCACCCCGATGGGCGTCCCCGCGATGATCGGCATGCTGATGCTGATCGGCATCGTCGTGACGAACGCGATCGTGCTGATCGACCTGATCAACCAGTACCGGAAGCAGGGCTACGGCGTCGTGGAGGCGGTGATCGAGGGCGGCCGTCATCGTCTGCGGCCCATCCTGATGACCGCACTGGCGACGATCTTCGCGCTGCTGCCCATGGCCTTGGGCGTCACCGGCGAGGGCGGCTTCATCGCCCAGCCGCTGGCGGTGGTGGTGATCGGCGGCCTGATCACCTCGACCATGCTGACCCTGCTGCTCGTCCCGACGCTCTACACGATGCTGGAGCTCCGCAAGGAGCGCCGGGCGAAGAAGCGGGCGGCGAAGCGGGCGAAGAAGGCGGGGGCGCCTTCCGAGCCGGCCTCGGACGAGCCGGAGCCCGCGTCCGTGTGACCGACCCACCCGGAAGAGGCCGGGTACCGAACCGCCGACGGTTCGGTACCCGGCCTCCGCCGTTCCACCGTTCCGTATCCTGAGGCCTCGAAGTGCTGTACGGGGGAGGGAACTCGGGCGTGCCACTGCACAAGGACGACCCGAAGTCGGTCGGCGGGTACAGACTGCTCGACCGGCTCGGCGCCGGTGGCATGGGCGCCGTCTACCGGGGCAGGTCGCGCTCCGGCCGTGAGGTCGCCGTCAAGGTGGTGCACGCCCGGTACGCCGAGGACCCGGTCTTCCGCACCCGCTTCCGCCAGGAGATCGAGGCCGTCCGCAAGGTGAGCGGCGCCTTCACCGCACCGGTCGTGGACGCCGATCCGGAGGCGGTACGGCCCTGGATGGCGACCCAGTACGTGCCCGGGCCCTCGCTCGCCGACCGGGTCCGCGAGGGCGGACCGCTGAAGGGCACCGAACTGCGCCGGCTGGCGCTCGGGTTGGTGGAGGCGCTGCGGGACGTCCACCGTGCGGGGGTCGTGCACCGCGATCTCAAGCCCGCCAACGTCCTGATGGCCGACGACGGCCCCCGCGTCATCGACTTCGGCATCTCGCGCGCGGCAGAGAACCACAACACCCTGACCGAGACCGGCCAGATGATCGGCACCCCGCCGTTCATGTCCCCGGAACAGCTCACCGACGCCCGCTCGGTGGGCCCGGCCTCCGACGTCTTCTCCCTCGGCGCGCTGCTGGTCTTCGCGGCCACGGGCCGGGGCCCCTTCGACGCGGACAGCCCCTACCTCACGGCCTACCGGGTGGTCCACGACGCCCCCGTCCTGGACGGCGTCGCCGAGCCCCTGCGTACGGTCCTGGAACGCTGCTTGGCCAAGGACCCCGCGGACCGGCCCGAACTGGGCGCACTGGCAGGGGAGTTCGTGACCGCGCTGCCGGAGTCGGGTGCGGAGGACCAGGCCACCGTGACGCTGCGCGCGGACGAGATGGCCGTGGTCCGTACCCGCCCCGCCGCGCCCCCTGTCCGACGGCGCGGTCGCATACGCCCCCTGTGGGCCACGGCCGGCACCGTCGGTGCCCTCGTTCTGGGACTCACGGGGTACCTGCTGCTCGGGCCCGGACTCGCGGACGACGACTCCCGGACGGGGGCGACCACCGCCAAGTCCCGGCCCTCCCGCTGGACGGCCGTGCCGCCCGGCTGGAGACCCTGGCAGACGACGGTGGACGCCACCGCCGCGAGCGGCGTGAAGCAGCAGACCGACGTCGCCGGCTACGGCATGGAGCACACACCCGACTGTGTGGTGTACGAGGGCGCCGTCCACTGCGCGGGCGACGGGATCCTGCCCATGCGGATCGACGCGCTCAGCGGACGGACCGTCTGGCGGGCCGACGGGGTGCCGTCCGCTGTCGGCCACGGGTGGTACTCCTTCTCGGTCCTCGGTGTCGTGGACGATGCCATGGTGGTGCGGCAGGAGTACCGCGCGGAGAGGGAGGGCGACATCGAGTTCTCGGTCACCGCCCTCGACACGGACACCGGAAAGAGGCTCTGGCACCACAAGCTGGACACGCGCCAGGTCGGCCCGTACCTCTCCGGCGACCTCGTGATCCTGCCGGACGGCAGCGGCCGTTCGGTGGTCGCCCGCTCACCGCGCACCGGCACCGAACGCTGGACGGCGCCGCTCCCGGCGGGGCAGTACTGCGACTGGGCGGACACCGGCGCGGACCCCTACCTCACATGCACCCCGGACCAGACGTCGAAGGACATGCTGCTCCTGGGGCTGGACCGGGCCGACGGCTCGACGCGGCGCCTGACCGTGCCCCGCCGCGGAACTCTCCTCGGGATCTTCGACGGACGCCTGCTCTTCCTCGACCGGGTCGAGGACAAGGAGGCGTTCTCCCGGATCCGGCTGGTGGATCCGGACACCGGTAGGGGCGCCTCCACGAAGCTGGCCGAGGAATTCGAGGGCGACGTGACGCTGGCGGACGGCACCCTGTGGTTCGCCGCGTCCTCCGGTCAGGTCACCGGCGTGTCGGTCCGGACGGGAGAGCGACTGTGGCAGTCCCCGACGAGCCTGGAGCAGCCGAGCGGCCTCACCCACGACCGGGGTACCCGCACGCTCTATCTGTCCACCGCCGGCGGCCGGATCGCCGCCCTCGACGCGAAGAAGGGCACGCTGCTGTGGGAGACCCCGCCGCGTGCCCGGCGGGCGACGAACCCGGGCTGGTCGTCGGGGGTGCTGCTCCACCACGGCGCCCTGGTCGTCGCCACCCAGGACGGGGACATCTTCACCCTCGACCCCGCCCACCCCGACCGGAAACCCGTGTCGGGGTGAGCGCCTGAAACAGCCCTACGGCAGCGCCAGCATCCGCTCCAGCGCCAGCTTCGCGAACGCCTCGGTCTCCTTGTCGACCTCGATGCGGTTGACGAGGTTGCCCTCGGCCAGGGATTCCAGGGCCCAGACCAGGTGGGGCAGGTCGATGCGGTTCATCGTCGAGCAGAAGCAGACCGTCTTGTCGAGGAAGACGATCTCCTTGCCCTCGGGCGCGAAACGGTTCGCCAGACGGCGGACCAGGTTCAGCTCCGTCCCGATGGCCCACTTGGAGCCGGCCGGGGCGGCCTCCAGGGCCTTGATGATGTACTCGGTCGAACCGACGTAGTCCGCCGCGGCCACGACCTCGTGCTTGCACTCGGGGTGGACCAGGACGTTCACGCCCGGGATCCGCTCGCGCACGTCGTTCACCGAGTCCAGCGAGAAGCGGCCGTGCACCGAGCAGTGGCCGCGCCACAGGATCATCTTGGCGGCGCGCAGCTCGTCGGCGGTCAGCCCGCCGTTCGGCTTGTGCGGGTTGTAGACGACGCAGTCCTCCAGGGACATGCCCATGTCGCGGACCGCCGTGTTGCGCCCGAGGTGCTGGTCGGGCAGGAACAGCACCTTCTCACCCTGCTCGAAGGCCCAGTCCAGGGCCCGCTTGGCGTTCGACGAGGTGCAGATCGTGCCGCCGTGCTTGCCCGTGAACGCCTTGATGTCGGCGGAGGAGTTCATGTACGACACCGGCACGACCTGCTCGGCTATTCCGGCCTCGGTCAGCACGTCCCAGCACTCGGCGACCTGCTCGGCCGTCGCCATGTCGGCCATCGAGCAGCCGGCGGCGAGGTCGGGGAGGACGACCTTCTGGTCGTCGGACGTCAGGATGTCCGCCGACTCGGCCATGAAGTGCACGCCGCAGAACACGATGTACTCGGCCTCCGGGCGCGCGGCCGCGTCCCGGGCCAGCTTGAAGGAGTCGCCGGTCACGTCCGCGAACTGGATGACCTCGTCGCGCTGGTAGTGGTGGCCGAGCACGAAGACCTTGTCACCGAGCTTCTCCTTGGCGGCACGGGCGCGCTCGACCAGGTCCGGGTCGGACGGCGAGGGCAGATCACCGGGACACTCGACGCCACGTTCGCTCCTCGGGTCGGCCTCACGGCCGAGGAGCAGCAGGGCGAGGGGCGTCGGCTGTACGTCGAGCTCCTGGGTCTGGGCGGTGGTCACGACACGCACCCTTTCTGTTCTGCGGCTCGCCGGGACCGGAAGATCCGGACCCGGCGGGTCATGCGGGACACCTTCATCGACTTCTCGTCGAATTGACGCTATCTATCATAACCGGTTCACGTCAGTTTGACGATGGGCATCGCGTCGATGTGACGTGAATCCCGGTGAGGCCCCCGCGTATTCCCGAATGAGGCGTTTTCCGCTTCGTGCGCCGTGTGCGAGCATGAAGAAGGACCGAAAGACAAGCGCCCGGCCCCGGAATGAATCCGCGGCCTTGCCGGTTGCACTCGTCGGCAAGCAGTCTCCGTACAACCCGGGAGAGATGTAGATGTCCGTATCGGACGAGACCAGCACCGTCACCGACGGCATCGTCCTGACCGACGCCGCCGCGTCCAAGGTCAAGGCCCTGCTCGACCAGGAAGGCCGTGACGACCTCGCCCTGCGTGTGGCCGTCCAGCCGGGTGGCTGCTCCGGCCTGCGCTACCAGCTCTTCTTCGACGAGCGCTCCCTCGACGGCGACGTGGAGAAGGACTTCGGCGGTGTGAAGGTCGTCACCGACCGCATGAGCGCCCCGTACCTGGGCGGCGCCACCATCGACTTCGTGGACACGATCGAGAAGCAGGGCTTCACGATCGACAACCCGAACGCGACGGGCTCCTGCGCCTGCGGCGACTCCTTCAACTGAGCCCAGCCGCGACTCCTCCGGCTGAGACCGGCTGAGACGCAGGAAAGGCGGCGGCCCCCTCCGACGGGGCCGCCGCCTTCCCGTATCCGCAGGCCCTTACCGGGCCCCGGACGTCTCCGGAGCGTCCGGGAGCCGTGCCCCGGGCTTCTCCAGCGGGATCGCCTGCCCGTCCGTGCCGACGACCTTCCGGTCGCCGAGCGGCTCGTCGAGCTGCACGGTCTTGTGGAACACCTTGGCGATCAGGATGCAGACCTTCTCCGGCTGCGAGGTCTCGGTCACCCGGACCGTCACCTCACCGCCGCTCTCGCTCGCCGTCACCTTGTAGTCGGCGCACACCCCGCCCGTGAAGGCGACGGTCAGCTCCGAACCCTCGGCCGTGTAGCCGTCCACCGTCACGTTCCGCGTGACCGGCGCCGAGGTCGGCTCGTCGTCCTTCGGCCCGGTCGGCCGCGGGCTCGGCTGCGCGGGCGGCTCCTGCGAGGGCGTGGACGAGGCCAGGTACTTCGGGTCGATCGCCGGATGCGTCACCGTGAAGCTGTCCTGCGCCCCCGGCGTCCGCACCTGGAACAGCCACGACGGCACCAGCGCCTGCCGGGCGTCCACATAGTGCGAGGCCAGCCCGAACACCGCCTTCTCGACCGTGACGGTGTCCTTCGACGGCGTCCCCGTGGACGCCTGAGCACCGCAGGGCGCCTCAAGGCGGTCCTTCAGCGGTACGGGGCTGGCGCAGCCGCCGATGCCCATGCGGCCGCCGGACGCCGGTGACGCGTTCATCAGGCCGAGCGCCTTCTCGGCATCCAGCACGGGGTACGTGTCCCCCTTCACCGGCGCCTTCAACTGGCCGCTTCCGCCGACCACCTCGCCCTGGGCGCTCACGGTCACCCCGGTCGTCCAGCCGTACGTCGGCAGCCCGCCGACCACCGGATCGGCGTTCACCACCCGCTGGGCGCCCATGAGCTGGCTCGCGTCGAGTTTCGCGTCATCCTGACCCACCGCCTTGAGGACCGGTGCGGCGGCCTTCTTCGCGGCCTCCTCGCTCACCGGGTCGCCGGCCCGGCCGTCGGGCTTGTTCGCGCAGACGGTGGTGCTCCGACAGTCATCGGTGCCGGGCGTGTACCGGTAGAACGTCCAGGTCCCCGGGGCCTGCTTGTTCACCTGCAGACTGGGCCCCGCCCCGTCCTTCGCCCCGACCCGCCAGGTCTGCCCCTGCGCCACCGGCGTCCCGTCCACGCCGAGCGCCTCGGCCAGCCGGGCCACCTCGGCCGCGCCGACCTCGCCCCCCGCCCGGTACACCGGCGCCGAGCCGGGCCCGTCCGGCAGGTCCCCGTCGGCCTTGTAGGTGACGCCGTACGGGTTGGGCTCCCCGGGCGCGATGCCGTGGCCGTCGCCCTCGGAGTAGCCGTCGAGATGGAGCGGCGGCGGAGTGTCGTCGCCGGGCGCCGCCGACGTCGTACCGTCGTCCGACCCGCCGGACGCGTTCGCGGCGAGGTAGGCCCCGCCGCCCCCGACGAGCAGGACGGCGGCGGCGACGGAGGCGATGATCGCGGGGGAGCGGCGCCGTGCGGAATCGCCGCCTCCGGGCTCGTCGTGACGGGGCTCTTCATGAGGGGCCTCCGCATAAGAGGCCTCTTCACGAGCGCGCTCGCCCTCGGTTTCCGTGGCCTCGGCCTCGGTTTCCGTGGCCTCGCCCTCGGGCTCCGCCTCGTCCCCGGCCCCGTGCTCGCCCTCGGCGTCGGGAACGGCGGCGCCCTTCTCCTCCCGGACGCCCTGCTCCTCGGCGGAGCCGTCGGCGCCCGTGTCGTCGTTCTCGGGTCGCTCGGTGTTCACCGCATCGCTCCTTCGGCTGCGCACATGTCCCATGACCCTGACCGGACCCTGCCAAAAAGGTCGGCCCACGGGGTCGTATCCCGCATCCCCTTTACTGGGGACAGCGATGGGACGCAGCGGGGGAGCGCACGGTTCCCTGAAAGGCGCCGATTCAGTCGCCGTAGTCCGACATCGCGTCCAACAGCCGTGCCGACGTCGGCGGCACGATCACTCCATGGATGAGTGACGGGGAGACCGGACGGGAAAGAACGCGGTCGGGAACGGTCCAGTGGGGAGCCATCCGCGCGCAGTCACCGAGCAGCGACGCCAGGTCGACCTCCAGGTCGGCCGGGACGGGGGCATGGACCTCGAATTTCGTCATAGCGGCACCGTATGCACGCCGGAGGCCGCGAAGAAAGATCTACTATCGGGTATTTTTGGCCGCTTCAGAGTCCCGGTCACGAACGGTAGCGTGGACTGTCAACCCAACCTCCCCGCAGGAGACTCCACGCCGTGCGCATCGCAGTCACCGGCTCCATCGCCACCGACCACCTCATGACCTTCCCCGGCCGTTTCGCCGACCAGTTCGTCGCGGACCAGCTGCACACGGTCTCGCTGTCCTTCCTGGTCGACAACCTGGACGTACGCCGGGGCGGCGTAGGCGCGAACATCGCCTTCGGCATGGGTCAGCTGGGCACGCAGCCGATCCTGGTCGGCGCCGCGGGCTCCGACTTCGACGAGTACCGGGCCTGGCTGGACCGGCACGGCGTCGACACCGGCTCGGTCCGCATCTCCGAGACCCTGCACACCGCCCGCTTCGTCTGCACCACCGACGCCGACCACAACCAGATCGGCTCCTTCTACACGGGCGCGATGAGCGAGGCCCGCCTGATCGAGCTGAAGACGGTCGCGGACCGCGTGGGCGGCCTCGACCTGGTCCTCATCGGCGCCGACGACCCCGAGGCGATGCTCCGCCACACCGAGGAGTGCCGCTCCCGCGCGATCCCGTTCGCCGCCGACTTCTCCCAGCAGATCGCCCGGATGGACGGCGACGAGATCCGGATACTGCTGGACGGCGCGACCTATCTCTTCTCCAACGAGTACGAGAAGGGACTCATCGAGTCCAAGACCGGCTGGACCGACGAGGAGATCCTCTCCAAGGTCGGCCACCGTGTCACGACCCTCGGCTCGCGGGGCGTACGGATCGAGCGCGTGGGGGAGGACCCGATCGAGGTCGGCTGCCCCGAGGAGGAGCGCAAGGCCGACCCCACGGGTGTCGGCGACGCCTTCCGCGCGGGGTTCCTGTCGGGGCTGGCGTGGGGTGTCTCGCTGGAGCGGGCCGCGCAGGTCGGGTGCATGCTGGCGACTCTCGTCATCGAGACCGTGGGGACGCAGGAGTATCAGCTGAGGCGGGGGCACTTCATGGAGCGGTTCACCAAGGCATACGGCGATGAGGCGGCCCAGCAGGTTCGGGCTCACCTCGGCTGAGGCCGGGTGCGACTACGCGTCTGCCGTGGCAGGTGCGTAGTCGTGTGCGGGTGCGTGGGGGCTGGTCGCGCACACGCGGCGGCAGCCGCATATCGACACAGCCCCGCGCCCCTGAAAGGGTGGTCAGATCACCCGGCGGACCATGTACGCCGTTCCTCGCTCCGCCGGCTCCTCGCCCAGGTACTCCTGCCCCCGCATCTCGCACCACGCCGGGATGTCCAGGCGGGCCGCCTCGTCGTCCGACAGGACGCGGACGGTGCCGCCCACGGGCACGTTCCCGATGACCTTCGCCAGCTCGATGACCGGGATCGGGCACCGCTTGCCCAGGGAGTCCACGACCAGGACGTCCTCCTCCTGCACGACCGCCTCGCCGGCCGGCGCCCCCAGCTTCTCCCGCACCCCCGCCACCGCCCCCGGCAGCACCTCCAGGAACCGCTCGACGTCCCCTTCCGCCGTCCCGAACGGCAGGGACACCCGCACGTTCCCCTCGCTCAGCACGCCCATCGCCTTTAGCACATGGCTGGGTGTCAGCGTGCTGCTCGTGCAGGACGAGCCGGACGACACCGAGAACCCGGCACGGTCCAGCTCGTGCAGCAATGTCTCCCCGTCGACATAGAGACAGGAGAAGGTGACGATGCCGGGCAGGCGCCGCGCCGGATCGCCGACCACCTCCACATCCGGCACCAGCCGCGGCACCCGCGCCCGGATCCGCTCCGTCAGCTCCCGCAGCCGTACCGCCTCTTGGGCCGCCTCCGCCCGCACGGCACGCAGCGAGGCCGCCGCGGCGACGATCGCAGGGATGTTCTCGAACCCGGCCGCCCGCCCCGACTCCCGCTCGTCCACGGGCCCTTGCGCGGCGAACCGCACCCCTTTCCGCACGACAAGCAGCCCGACCCCCGAGGGCCCGCCCCACTTGTGAGCACTGGCCGTCAGCAGCGACCAGTCCCCCTCGACCCGCCCCCACCCCAACGACTGCGCCGCATCCACCAGCAACGGCACCCCGGCCTCCCGGCACACGGCAGCCACTTCGGCGACGGGCTGCTCGGTTCCCACCTCGTGGTTGGCCGACTGAAGACAGGCCAGCGCGGTGTCCGGCCGCAGCGCCTGCGCGTACGCCCCCACACTCACCGCCCCCGCCCGGTCCACCGCCACCTGCGTGACCGCCCCACCCGCAGCCTCGTGCGCATCAGCCGCATGGAGCACAGAGGAGTGTTCGACAGCAGACACGATCAGGTGGCGTCCGACCCGACGGCGGCCGGCCAACGCCCCGGCGAGACCGGTGTGGACGGCCTTCGTGCCCGACGAGGTGAACACCAGCTCGTCGGCTCGACACCCGACAGCCTCGGCGGCCGCCTCCCGAGCCGCATCCAGAAGCATCCGGGCCCGCCGTCCCTCCCTGTAGAGACGGGCGGGATCGGCCCACCCCTCATCGAGGGAGGCCTGCAGAGCCTGCCGAGCAACAGGATGAAGAGGAGCGCTGGAAGCAGCGTCAAAGTAGCCCACACAGCAACGCTAGAACGTCCGGGAGGACAGCGAACCTCAGGGGCGCGGGGCCGTGACTTTTGCGGCTCCGCCGCGGGGCGCGACCAGCCCCCACGCACCCGCAGCCGCCAATCAAGCGAACCCCCCACCCCAGTAGGCACCCCTCCCCGCGAACCCTCGGAGAGCGTCGGCTAGGGTTTGGTCCGCATAAACATCCAAACCCCTGCCCGACGCAGGGCGGCGACCGACCAGCGAGAAGAAGGCAGGCCGCAGCCAATCCGCGCGGGCGAGACTCTCGGGAAGGCGCTACGTGAGTCCCAACGGCTCCGACCGCTCGCCGCGGCGCCCGATGCGGCGGAAGCTGCTGCAGGCAATGACTGCGGGCCTGGTCCTGGCGACAGCCACCGGTTGCTCGTACAACTGGGAAGACTTCCCCCGTCTTGGTATGCCCACCCCGACCACGGAAGAGGCTCCGCGGATCCTCTCCCTGTGGCAGGGTTCCTGGGCGGCGGCGCTCGCCGTCGGCGTGCTGGTGTGGGGCCTCATCATCTGGAGCGCCATCTTCCACCGGCGTAGCCGCACCAAGGTCGAGGTCCCTCCGCAGACCCGGTACAACATGCCCATCGAGGCGCTGTACACCGTGGTCCCGCTCATCATCGTCTCGGTCCTCTTCTACTTCACGGCCCGCGACGAGTCGAAGCTCCTCGAGCTCAAGGACAAGCCCGACGTCACCGTCAACGTCGTCGGCTTCCAGTGGAGCTGGTGCTTCAACATGGTCGCGGACGTCGAAGGTTCCACCGGCGACGCCAAGACCGCCAAGGAACTGGACGCGATCCCGGACCGGTTCAAGGAAGACTTCCCGGCGAACGCCGGCGGCGTCTACGACTGCGGCACCCCCGGCACCCGGAACCCGCAGACGGGCAACCCGGGCCCGACCCTGTGGCTGCCCAAGGGCAAGACGGTCCGCTTCGTCCTCACCTCGCGTGACGTCATCCACTCCTTCTGGGTGGTGCCGTTCCTGATGAAGCAGGACGTCATCCCGGGCCACACCAACGCCTTCGAGGTGACCCCCAACAAGGAGGGCACCTTCCTGGGCAAGTGCGCCGAACTCTGCGGCGTCGACCACTCCCGGATGCTGTTCAACGTGAAGGTCGTCTCCCCCGAGCGCTACGAGCAGCACCTCAAGGACCTCGCCAAGAAGGGGCAGACCGGTTACGTTCCCGCCGGCATCGCGCAGACGAGCCACGAGAAGAACCGGGAGACGAACAACCTGTGAGCATCCTCAACGAACCCCAGGGTGCCGCGGCAGCTGAGGACTCGTACGAGAACGAGCTGCCGGTCCGGCGCAGGCAACCCGGCAACGTCGTGGTCAAGTGGCTCACCACCACCGACCACAAGACGATCGGGACGCTGTACCTCGTCACGTCGTTCGCGTTCTTCGTGATCGGTGGCGTGATGGCGCTGCTGATGCGTGCCGAGCTGGCCCGTCCGGGCCTGCAGATCATGTCGAACGAGCAGTTCAACCAGGCGTTCACGATGCACGGCACGATCATGCTGCTGATGTTCGCGACGCCGCTGTTCGCCGGCTTCGCGAACTGGATCATGCCGCTGCAGATCGGCGCGCCGGACGTGGCCTTCCCCCGGCTGAACATGTTCGCCTACTGGCTGTACCTGTTCGGCTCGCT
>NZ_JBVKAU010000006.1:0-151795 GCF_055657525.1 Streptomyces sp. NPDC107522
AGCGTGAGGGAAACGCCCGGTTACATTCCGAACCCGGAAGCTAAGCCTTACAGCGCCGATGGTACTGCAGGGGGGACCCTGTGGGAGAGTAGGACGCCGCCGAACAAATCTTGAGAAAACCCCCGGCCGGGGATACCGGTTCGGGGGTTTTCTGCGTTCCGCTACCGTGGCGTGCATGAACTACGTGATCCGTTCGATACGTGCCGACGAGTGGCCCGCTGCTAAGGAGCTCAGACTGGTCGCGCTGCAGGATCCCGTCGCGCACCTCGCCTTTCTGGAGACCTACGAGGATGCCCTGGCCCGGCCTGATTCCTTCTGGCAGGAGCGGGCCGCCGGAGCCTGTGAAGGGGCCGACAAGGCGCAGACGATCATCGCCGAGGGGCCGGACGGGCGGTGGGTCGGCACGGTGACCGTACTTCTGGAGGAGCCGGGGACGACCGACTGGGCCGGCTTTCCGGTGGAGCGGAAGCAGGGGCATCTCGTCGGTGTGTTCGTACGGCCCGAGGAGCGGGGCAGTGGACTGACCGAGGTGCTGTTCGATGCCGCCCTGGAGTGGGCCTGGGAGCGGGGTGCCGAGCGGGCGCGGCTCATCGTGCACGAGGACAACGGGCGGGCGGCGCGGTTCTACCGCAGGGTGGGGTTCCTGCCGAGCGGTGTTGTGGTGCCGCTGGGCGGGAAGCCGGACGAGAAGGAACTGGAGTTCGTCCTCGAGCGGCCGTAGTGGGCGGGTCTGCTGAGCGGCTGGTCCTACACCGGCAGTTCGGTGTGCGGCCAGCGCGAGCGCGCCTGTTCCCTTGACCGGAGCAGGGCCAGGGTCGGCATACCCCGGTCCGCTCCGGTGGCCAGCAGCTCCGGGAGCTGGGGAAGCGGAGCCACGGCGGCGACGTCGTCCAGGACGAGCGTCAGTGGTGGGTCGAGGCGACCGGAGGATGACCGTTCGGCCATGCGCCGGCCGCGCTCGACCACGCTTGCGGCGAGGGCCGTCAGGAGTGGCATGGCGCCCGGGTTGGCTCGGGGGTCCTCGATGGATTCACCCACCAGATAAAGCGTGCCCCCTTCATGGACGTAGGAATCCAAGGCGAGCGCATCAGTTCGGTTTGGAGTGCAGGCCTCTCGGACGTTGACGGTGTGGAGGGCGGAGAGGGCCCTTGTGGTCAACTCCTGGGCCATGTCACGGCGTTCCGGATGGGCCGTGAGGGCCGCTTCTAGTTCGCCTGCCGCGCCTGGGGCCGCCTTCGGGTTCGTACGGAGGATTCGTACGGCGTCCTGGACCTGGGTGCCCTGGGACCAGCGGTGGACGTGGCGGATGGTGCGGCCGTCGATGGCGGCGGCGTGGAGGTAGCTGCGCAGGAGCGTTTCGGCTACCGCCGCGAGGGCCTGGTCGAGTTTGGAGGTCGGGCGGACCGGGGCGAGGAGGGCGGCCGCTCGGTCCGTTGCCGTCTTCTTGTCCTCGCAGCCTGTGGTGGGGGACCAGTGGAGGCGGGCCGGGGTGTCACAGAGGTGGGTGGGGTCGTAGAGGTGGATCGGGCCCAGTTTGGCTCTGGCGTCCTTGGTCTGCTGCCAGAGGGCTGGGTTTGAGGTGACCACCAGGGTGGGGCCTTCCGCGTCGCGTACCGCTCGGGTGGCGGTTTGTTGGCGGCTCTCCCTTGGGGCTACGAGGATTCTTTCCCAGCCGCCCACCCGTTCGGCAAGCAACGGGCTGTGGAGCCCCGCCTCAGGAGCCGCCCCCTCGCTGCGTTCCGTCGCCCCCACCACCGTCGTCGGTCGGCCCGCGCCAGGACGTACCCCCTGCGGCTGGTACCCACCCTGCCACGCCCCCGTCGCCTGCCCCTCCGCCCGCGGCGCCGGCACCTCACCCTGCGCCGCCGCCGGACCGGCCCCAGTGCCTGGGGCGCCAGCGCCCGCTGCCTCAGTCCCCGAGCCCCAAGCACCTGCGGCGCCAGCCCCCGCCCGCTCCGTGCCTGAGCCCCACGTGCCCGTGGCCCCAGTGCCGGCGGTGCCCGTACCCGAGTCCCAGGCCCCCACACCCTCGGCCGCCGCGCCTCCACCGCCCGAGAACCCCGCCGAGCCGGCTGAAGCCGCAGATCCCGCCGAGGCCGCAGACCCAGCCGACTCCACCGACTCCCGCGCACCCCCCGTCTTCCCCACACGCCGCCCCGCCCGGACCGCGCGCCACCTCGCCACCGTTCCCAGTACGAAGACAGTCAGGACGACCAGCACCATGCACTGGCCGATGAACAGGCCCCAGAACAGGCCGTAGCCCGAGAGCTGGCCCGGTGGGGTGGCCGGCCAGGCGCCGGGGATGTCGTGGGGCTTTTCGATCAGGTGGCGCATGGCGAGGGGGGTGCGGGTGAAGGTGACCCCGGACGGCCAGGTGCCGTGGGCGAAGAGGGCTGCCAGGCCCGTTGCCGTCCAGACCAGCAGCGTCATGCCGAGGAGGAAGGCGAGTATGCCGATCAGCAGGCCGTCGGGGATGCCTCCCTGGCTGCCACGGCCTTCCCGAATGGCCCGGAAATCTCGGCTGTCCCGGCTGTCCCGGTGTCCGTGGTGGTCGTCCGGTCTCACGCTGTCTGCCCCCTTACGCCACCGTCGATTCGGAGTCGCCCAGGTGTTGTTCCACGAAGGCCGCCGCTCGCTCCTCCGCCTCCAGCTCGGCGGCGCGCAGGGCATCGTCGGTGAGGTGGTCGGTCGATGATTCGGTCATCGCGCGGTCGGTGAAGACGAGGGGGCGTTCGGTCTCGGTGACCAGGTGTTTGACGACCTGGACGTTACCGTTGACGTCCCACACCGCGATGCCGGGAGTCAGGGTCGGGATGATCTCCACCGCCCAGCGGGGGAGGCCCAGGACGCGGCCCGTCGCTCTCGCCTCGTCGGCCTTCTGGGCGTAGATCGTCCGTGTCGACGCCATCTTCAAGATCGCGGCCGCCTCCTTTGCCGCCGCTCCGTCCACCACGTCCGACAGGTGGTGGACCACCGCCACGAAGGACAGACCCAGCCGGCGGCCGAACTTCAGCAGGCGCTGGAACAGCTGGGCCACGAACGGGCTGTTGATGATGTGCCAGGCCTCCTCGACCAGGAAGATGCGCTTCTTCCGGTCGGGGCGGATCCAGGTGTGCTCCAGCCAAACGCCGACGATCGCCATCAGGATCGGCATCGCGATCGAGTTGCGGTCGATGTGGGACAAATCGAACACAATGAGCGGCGCGTCGAGGTCGATGCCGACCGTTGTCGGGCCGTCGAACATGCCGCGCAGGTCACCGTCGACCAGACGGTCCAGCACCAGCGCCACGTCCAGGCCCCACGCCCGTACGTCGTCTATGGCGACGTTCATCGCCTCGGCCGACTCCGGCTCGGGGTGCCGTAGCTGTTCGACGATGTCGGTCAGGACCGGCTGGCGTTCGATGATGGTCTCGTTGACGTAGGCGTGCGCGACCTTCAGGGCGAAACCGGAGCGCTCGTCGAGGCCGTGGCCCATCGCGACCTCGATGATGGTCCTCAAGAGCGCCAGCTGGCCCGTCGTCGTGATCGCGGGGTCGAGCGGGTTGAGGCGGATCCCCATGTCCAGGGCGGCCGTCGGGTCCAGGCGGATCGGCGTTATCCCCAGCTCCTGCGCGATGAGGTTCCATTCGCCGACCCCGTCCTCGCCCTGGGCGTCCAGGACGACGACCTGGCGGTCGCGGAAGCGCAGTTGCCGTAGGACGTAGGTCTTCTCCAGGGCCGACTTGCCGTTGCCGGACTCGCCGAGGACCAGCCAGTGCGGGGCGGGGAGCTGCTGGCCGTACAGCTGGAAGGGGTCGTAGATGTAGCCCTTGCCGGAGTACACCTCGCGGCCGATGATCACTCCCGAGTCGCCCAGGCCCGGCGCGGCGGTCGGGAGGTAGACCGCCTGGGCCTGGCCCGTCGACGTGCGCACCGGCAGCCGGGTCGTCTCGACCTTCCCGAAGAGGAAGGACGTGAAGGCGTCGGTGAGGACGGACAGCGGGTCCCGCATCAGGTCCTACCTCCGAATGCCGGTGGCGAAGGGGAGTGTGTTGACGAATGCCCGGTGGTGCTCACGGTCGCACCATTCCAGCTTCAGATACGACTTTCCGGCGGACGCCCGGATGGTCCGCTTGTCGCGGGCCAGGGCCTCGGGGGTGCGGGAGGAGACGGTGATGTAGCCGACGAGGTTGACGCCGGCGGCTCCGCTGGCGAGGTCCTCGCCGCGCTGGTCGAGGCGGTTGTGGGCGGCGACGTCGCGCGGGTCGACCGTGCGGTTCATCTTGGCGGCGCGGCTCGCCTCGGCCTCGTCGTTGGTCTTCTCGGTCAGCATGCGCTCGATGGCGATCTCGGTGGGTTCGAGGTCCATCGTGACGGCGACCGTGCGGATGACGTCGGGCGTGTGGACGAGTAGGGGCGCCAGGAAGTTGACGCCGACCGGGGTCATCGGCCACTCCTTCACCCAGGCCGTGGCGTGGCACCAGGGCTGCCGGGTGGCGGACTCCCGCGTCTTGGCCTGGAGGAACGTCGGCTCCATGGCGTCCAGCTCGGCCGGCCAGGCGTTGCGTTTCGTCATCGCCTGGATGTGGTCGATCGGGTGGTCCGGGTCGTACATGGAGTGGATGAGGGAGGCGAGGCGGCCCTGGCCCAGGGGCTGCCGTACGCGGATGTCCGCCTCCTGCAGGCGCGAGCAGATGTCGGTCAGCTCGCGGGCCATGACGACCGCGAGACCGGAGTCCCGGTCGACCTTGCCGCCGTGTGGGCGGGCCGCGCGGGCCATCGCCATGGCCTCGGCAGCCAGTTCGCGCGTGTAGTGCATGCAGGCGACGAGGTAGGCGCGGTGCTGCTCGCTGCTCGTCGACACCATCGACTGGAGTTGGTCGTACGACTGCTGCAGCCATCCCGGGGCCCGGTCGTCGCCGCGTACGGCTACGTCCTTGGCGTGGGCGTCCGGGTCGGCGGGGAGGGTGCGGGCCAGCATCTGCAGGCGCGTCACGAAGCCGTCGCCGTTCGCCACGTGCTTGAGCAGGGTGCCGAAGCGGTCGACGAGGGCTTCCTGGTCCTCGGAGTCGCGCAGGCCCACGCCGGGCCCCTCGATCTCGATCGCGGCCGTCACGGTCCGGCGGTCGGCGTGGAGCAGTACGGCGATCTCGTCGGGGCCGAAGGGGGCGGCCAGCCAGGTGATGCGGCCGATGCCGGGCGGGGGGCCGACCTCGACCTCGCGGCCGTCCAGGCGGGTGCCGGCCTCCATGGCGCCGGAGCGGTAGGTCGTGCCCTGGCGGAGGGTGCGCTTGTAGCTGCGGTTGATCTCGAACCACTTGTAGAAGGTCCGGTGCTTGTACGGCACGTACACCGCGGCCAGCGCGAGCAGCGGGAAGCCCATGAGCAGCACGATGCGCGCGGACAGGACGGGGACGAGGAGTCCGCACATCATGCCGAGGAACGCGCCCGCGATGATCAGCGCGATCTCGCCGGTCTCGCGGTTGCGGCCGACGATCGCGTTCGGCCGGGCGCGGCCGATCAGATATGTACGGCGGGGCGTGACCGGATGGGACACATGGGACTCGGTCGTCAACGCCCGTCACCTCCTGAACGAGTGCTGCTGTTGCGGGTGTTGCTGGCGTGGGGGGTGTTCACGGGGCTGCTCGAACGGGGTGCGGGTGCGGCGGAGGGGACAGATCCGCCGCCCCCGTTCGAGGAGCGCGAACTGTGCGCGGCGACGCCGCCGGAGGCGGGGTTCGAGGGGCGGGGGGAGCTCGAGCCTCCGCCGCCGTTGTTGTCCGCGCGGGAGCTGTGCGTCTTGATGCCCTGGGCGACGAGGGTCGCCGGGGAGCTGATCACGGCGGCGGCCTTGCTTTCGGCGCCGCGCATGATGCGGTTGTTGCGGGTGTTCGCGATCTCGTCGCCGAAGCCGGGGACGAAGCGGTAGATCATCGCCGAGGCGAAGATCGCGAGCAGGATGATGGCGAGGCCGGAGACCACGGCGGCGAGGGAGTCGGGGCCCTCTTCCGTGGCGAGGGCGCCGGCGAGGCCGAGGACGATGACGATCACGGGCTTGACCAGGATGACCGCGATCATGATGCCGGCCCAGCGGCGGACGTGGCCCCACAGGTCCTTGTCCACGAGGCCCGCGTAGACGACGACGCCGAGCAGGGCGCCGACGTACAGCAGTACGGCCCGCAGGTACAGCTCCAGGTAGAGGATGCCCGCGGCGAGGATGGAGATCAGTGACACCAGGATCAGCATGATCGGGCCGCCGCCGATGTCGTTGCCCTTGTCGAGGGCCTCGGAGAACGTGCCGAAGAACGTGTCCGTCTGGTCGCCGGTGGCCTTCGCGAGGACGTCACTGACGCCGTCGGTCGCCGAGACCACGGTGTAGAGGATGAGCGGTGTGAAGGCCGACGCCAGCACGGTCAGCCAGAGGAAGCCGATGGCCTCCGACAGGGCCGTCGCGAACGGCACGCCCCGCACGGCCCTCTTGGCCACGGCGAGCAGCCACAGGAGCAGCGTGAGGATCGCCGAGGCCGCGAAGACCACGGCGTAGTGCTTCAGGAACGTCAGGTTCGTGAAGTCGACGGTCGCGGTCTCCTTCACGGCCTTGCTGAGCTGGTCGACGGTCCAGGAGGCGGCGTCGGCACAGCCCTTGGCGAGGGAGGAGAGGGGGTCGAGGGTGGAGGTGGGGTCGGTGAGGGAGGGAGTGCGGCTGGCTCCGCCGGATCCGCCGTTGTCTTGTTCGCAGTAGTCCTTGGCGGGGCCACGGATGAGGTCGCAAGGGTCATTGCTGGCCGAGGGAGTGGGCGTGGGTGCGGCGATGGCGCGGGTGGCCAGCAGCACGGCTGTGGTTTGTACGGTGGCGAAGACCGCGGTGACCTTGAGGAAGCGGCGGTTAGCGCGCATAGGTGAACCCTCCGTACTCCTCGACGGCCTTCGTCATGTCGTCGGCAGTGGAGGCCCTCTGGTCCCGTCCGACGGGCACGGGTCCGTCCTTCTGCTGGAAGTCGGTGACTTTCCAGTCGTGGTCGACCCACTTCAGCTGGTAGGTCGTGGTGTACCAGCTCTCGGACACCGGGTTGGTCGAGCCGTCGCCGGAGAGGCCGAAGAGGGACGTGTACCAGACCTCGACAGTGGCGGCACTCTCGGAGAACGAAGTGGTCTTGGTGCCCACTGGGATGACCCGGGAGACGAACGTCTGGCCCGCCGGTGCGGCGCCGTCCTTGTCGAGGCCGATGTTCGTCAGGAACTGCTCGCTGGAGTACGCGTTGTCCAGGTCCGCCTGTCGGCTGGCGGCGACATCGGGGGCGTAGACCGTGCTGACGATCTCGTGCCGTCTGGCCGTGTTGAACATCTCGGCGGAGCCCAGGGCCACGGAGTAGTTGGTCGCCGCGCTCTGAGCCCCCTGCTCATCACGCGTGAACCCCGCCGGAATCCCCCCGTTCTTCCCCTCCACCGGCCGCACACCACTCGCCGCCGTCGCCGAAGACTTCGGCTGGTTCTCGTCGCCCCCCGCGGAAGCGGAGTCGTCGCCTCCACGGTTCGCGAAGGCGATCGCTGCGATGAGGAGGGCCACCACGCCGACCACCGTGACCAGGCTCCGGGACGACGAGCGGCCACCTCTGCGCGCGCCCCCGTACACGTCACCGCCGCCTTCCGGCAGGCGGGTGCGGGTCTGACCCGTGCCTCCGTAACCGCCGGAGGCCTCCCGCTCGTCTCCGAGACTCATGCCGCGTACGCCCCCTCGGCGTCGGACGAAAACACGTTGGAGTACGACGGTAGCCGTGCTGGTTCCCGCATGGGCGCGGTGTGGTGACTCGACATCAGGGAAACGCAACCTCAGCCGGTGGGCACGACGGGTGGGTAGGGGGCGGGGGGACCGGGCGTGCCCGGAGCGGACGGAGGAGAGGGAACGGTCAAACGGCCATGCCGTACACGATGGTGAACAGCGTGCCCAGTGAGCCGATGATGAAGACGCCGGTCAGCCCCGCGATGATGAGGCCCTTGCCCTGTTCCGCGCTGAAGGTGTCGCGCAGGGCCGTCGCGCCGATGCGCTGCTTCGCCGCGCCCCAGATGGCGATGCCGAGGCAGATCAGGATGGCCACCGCCATCACGACCTCGATCATCACCTTCGCCTCGTTGCCCAGGCTGCCGAAGGGGCCCCAGTCCGGAGCGATCCCGCCGATGATGGTGTTGATGTCGCCCTTATCGGCCGCAAAGAGCATGTAAGTCACCGCCCCTGTTGGGTAGTTCCGCAGTCCCCTGCGCCGCGCAGAGGTCAGGCCTCATTCTCGCCGACATTGTCGCCGTCGTATGTCGACTTGGCGTCATTGATGGGCGGGATTCGTACGAATACCTCGTACGGTCACTCTGTGTATCACGGCAGGTCACGCCGGGCAACGAGGCCTGAGCGGAACCTGTCGTGTGGTTGCGTCGTTAGCCCTCTTCACGCCGTGTGCCGTTTCTGACGGCCGGTCGGGTGACTGGCTGGGTGGCGGTTCGCGCCGTTGTTCTCCGGGTGAAGGCTACCCGGCGGCGTCACCTGTGGGTCCGATGGTCCGCCCGCGTGCGACTGGTGACGGAGGGTCAACCGGTGTGCGTTCTTCCCCTCGTCCGCCTCCACGTCGGCCCGATGCTCCGGCTTCGTCCGTCCCCTCCGCTTGCAGGGCGCCGACCGCTCCGCCGCCGGCGAGCGCGTGCCCCGACGTCGAGACGACAGACGACCTGGCGTCGGCATTGGACCGGGCAAAGATCCCCTGCCCCGTCCTCGGCAGGTCGCCCAGCGGTGACGCCACCAGATGCGGTGCCGAGTTCGGGAACGGGGAGCCTGTCGAACTCGAACTCCATCTGGACACCCCCAGCAACATGGGTACCGCCCTTGCCCTGCGCCGCAACCCGCCCTACCAGCACCCCCTGGTAGCCGCCGGCAACTGGTACATCCGCGTCATGGACCCCGACTTCGCACCCCGCGTGGCCAAGGCCCTGCGCGCTGTCGTTCTCAGGCCCCTGGGCGAGACCAGTTCTCCGACCAGCCTCCGTACGAGGACCAGCTTCCCGGGATTCCGGACAAACCCACCTACAAGAACCTCGACGCGTTGGCCGACAAGGTGGACGCTGCCGTGGGATGTACGGGCCGGGACGAAGGTGTCAACGACCCGGCACTGAGCTGGAAGTCTCTGAACTGCACCACGGGCAGGGGAGGGCAGCAGCACCAAGAGCACTGCGCTGACCTCGCCATCTACGACGATGCGCGGTCGCGCGACGAGGGGCTCTGGTCGAAGATCACCGGTGGGCAGACTCCCAAAGGCCTGGTCGCCGGCTCCAACTGGTCGGTGGCCCTGTGCGACGAGGCTCTGGTGGACGACGTGGTGAAGCGAGTGGGCGGGGTCGAAGTCCGGTGACTCACCGCCAGGGGGGACGACTCCCTTCCTGCGGAGGGTGAACCGGGAAGGGATCAAGGTCCTCGCTCCACGACGCTCGGGTGAGCGACCGCAGGATGTTCGGCCGTGACCGAATGCGCACCCCACCGCGCCGGGCGCGGGGTTGCCGTTGGATCGTCAGCGGGGTTTCAAGCCGTGCAGCAAGTGGTGGACCAGGTCCTGTACGCCCGCCAGCGCTGCCTCCGGCGTCAGCCAGCCGGCCGCGATGAAGCCGGCCACTCCGTGGAGGGCGGCGCCTGTGACGAGGTTGAGGGATTCCGGGTCGCCCTCGATGATCTCGCCGCGTTTCTGGGCGTCGGCGAGGACGCGTTCGAGGCTGCCCACCGTCTGCTCGACGGCCGCCGCCATCTGTTCCGAGGCGTCGGGGTCGTGCTTGCGTGCGTACATGAGCTCCAGGAGCTCGGCGTTGTCGATGGCGAAGGTGAGGTAGGCCCGGGCCAGGGCGGTGAGGCGGGGCTCCAGGGGGAGCGCTGAATCCTCGGCCGCCGTCAGTGCCTGGGCGAGCCGCTCGTATCCGGCCAGGGCCAGGGCGTTGAGCAGGGCCTGCTTGTCCTTGAAGTGCCGGCCGGGGGCGGCATGGCTGACGCCGACCTCGCGGGCCAGTTCGCGGAGTGAGAGGGAGGCGACGCCCTTCTCACGCAGGGTGCGTTCCGCGGCGGCGAGCAGGGCGGCGCGCAGGTCTCCGTGGTGGTAGGGGCGGCTCTCGGGCATGGACACCATCGTAGCTTGATGTTGGCGGTGCCATCTTTGTTGGCGCCGTCAGCATTGTTGTCATTGACAGCATTGTTGGCGGCGCCTACATTCGAGGGCATGGCTGATGACAAGACGAAGAAGACATGGGATGCGGCCCGCCTCTCCGACCTCGCCGGCCGCACGGCCGTCGTCACCGGCGCCAACAGCGGCATCGGCCTCAGGGCCGCGGACGCTCTGGCCGGCGCCGGCGCGCACGTCGTGTTCGCCGTGCGGGACCTGGAGCGGGGCCGGGCGGCAGCGGCGACGGTGAACGGCAGCACCGAGGTGCGGCGGCTGGACCTGGCGGATCTCGCCTCCGTACGGGAGTTCGCGGACGGCTGGCAGGGGCGGCCCCTGGACCTGCTGATCAACAACGCGGGCGTGATGATGCTGCCGCAGCAGCGGACCGCGGACGGCTTCGAGATGCAGTTCGGCACGAACCACCTCGGCCACTTCGCGCTCACGAACCTGCTCCTGCCGTACGTCACCGACCGGGTGGTGACGGTGTCGTCCACCGCCCACCGCTGGTTCGGCGCGAGGATCCGCTTCGAGGACCTGAACTGGACCTCCGGCTACGACCCGAACCGCGCCTACGCCCAGTCCAAGCTGGCCAACCTGCTCTTCACGCTGGAACTCCAGCGCCGTCTGACGGAGTCGGGCTCCGGCGTCCGCGCCTTGGCCGCCCACCCCGGCTATTCCGCCACCAACCTTCAGAGCCATGCGGGGAACCCGGTGATGCGGGGGCTGATGAAGATCGGCAACAGGTTCTTCGCCCAGGACGACAAGGCGGGCGCGCTGCCGACCCTGTACGCGGCGACGCAGGATCTGCCGGGCGCGAGCTACGTCGGCCCCGACGGGCTGGCCGAGATGCGGGGCGCGCCGACGCTGGTCGGGCGGACCGCGGCGGCGAGTGACGCCGAGGCGGCGCGGCGGTTGTGGACGGTGTCGGAGGAACTGACGGGGGTGAGCTGGCCGTTGGAGCAGGTGGGCATCGAGTGACCAACCCGGACGACGCGAGGAGGCCGGCGAACGCGGTTACGTCTGCTGCAGCGCCTCCCGCATCGCCTTCGCGGTGGTGGCCGGGTCGTAGTCCTCGGGGACGCCCTCGACGAGGATGATGTCGCCCTCGATGTGCCGGGAGCGCAGGGGCGCGATCTCCTGGTAGGCGGGGGAGTCCCACCACGCCCTCGCCTCGGCGATCCCGGGGAAGCCGATCACCACGACGGCCCCGGGCCAACTGCCCTCCTTCGTCTCGTGCGGCGTGATATGCACGAGGAAGCGGCCGCCGTACGGTTCGAAGGTGGCCGGGATGCGCTCGATGTACTCGGCGATCTCCGGGTGCGGGGCGGCGTCCCGGAGGTGGGCGATGGCGTAGGCGGGCATGGCGTCCTTCCGTTCGTTCCGTTCGTTCCGTTCGGTCGGGTCCTTGCGCTCACGATCGTGGCACGTGGGTTCGCCGGGATCGATGACCTGCCAGGTAATGGGACGCCGGGGACGTCACTCCACGAAGTGGTCGAACTCGCCTGCCTGGACGCCGAGTACGAAAGCGTCCCACTTGCGGCGGTTGGTGGTGACCACGTTGTCCGGGTCGCTGGTCTCGCGGATGTAGACGGGCGCCTCGCCGTCTTCGCCCTCGCCGAAGGCGATCTCGATCCAGGGGCCGGGGCCGGTTGCCTCCGGCGGGGCGGCGCGTTCCCAGGTGAGGTTCGGGGGGATGTCAGGCACGGGCGGTTTCTTCCTTGAGGGTGGCGAGGAGGGCTTCGAAGGCGGCCGGGGTGGCCTTGAGTATGGCGCCGGTGGGGTCGCTGCTTTCGGTCAGGCGGATCGTTTCGGTGGTGGCGGCGACGTGGACGCAGGAGTCGCCTTCGCCGCAGGACGAGGACTTCTGCCACGTTCGGGCGACGTGGACGCAGGAGGCGCCCTCGGAGCAGTACGAGGACTTCTGCCAGTGGGGGTTCACGGGGATTCCCTTCAGAACTCTCGCATCACGTTGTAGATGAGGTCACGGGTTTTCTCCGGGGGGAGAGCGATGGCCTGGATACGGCCGAACAGGGTGCGGTACTTGTGCAACTGCGCCTCGGCGTCGAGGAACAGGAGGCCGTGGGCCTGGTCGAGATACACGGTGTCCAGCTGCGGTACGGAGCCGTGGGCGTAGTGGATCGACTGCCCGGATCCCGGGTAGGCGCCGACATCGAAGGTGACGGTGCGCAGGGTGATGTGGTCTCGGTCGCTCATGTCGAGCAGGTGCTGCAATTGCCGGCGGGCGACCGTGGAGCCGCCCACTCTCATACGCAGGGCGGCCTCGTGGATGATCGCCTCGTACGGGACCGGGTCGTTTTCCCGGAAGAGGACCGCTTGCCGCTTGATGCGGAACGACAGGCGGTGCTCGATGTCGGGCGGTGAGAGCTCGGTGACCGCCTGACGGAAGATCTCGAGTGCGTACTCGCGGGTCTGGAGCAGGCCGGGGATGCGGGCGGTGGTGGAGTCGCGCAACGAACGGGCGTGGTGCTCCAGTTCGGCCAGATCGAGCAGCGGCTGGGAGAGCGAGTCGCGGTACTGCTCCCACCAGCCGCGTGTGCGCTGAGAGGTCATTTCGCTCAGTGCGTCGATGAGGGGCTGGTCGGAGCAGTCGTAGTGGCAGGCGATCGTGTGGACGCGCTCGGGGCTCACGCCTACGCGACCGGCCTCCATGTTGCTCACCTGGGCCTGCTTAATGCCGAGGAGTTGACCGGCTTGGGTGGAACTCAAGCCTGCGCGCTCGCGCAGTTTCCGCAGCTCCGCGCCGAAGCGCAGTTGGCGACCCGTTGGGTTCCTCACGGGCTTGCCGCCTCCTTGCTGTCACTCACACGGGTGGTAGTGAAGGAGAAGCCTCAATTTCGGTGAAGACCTTCACTGCTCACCGCTACCTTACAGCTGGGCCCCTCGCTCAGAAGTGCACCGTCCGACGGGGCGGCACCGCCACTGAGTAACCGTCCAACTCCCTGCCGTGATCGGAGACTTCCATGGCCACCGTATCCCCGTCCTGGGCCTACACCCTCCAACTCCCGCGCGATCCACGCGCACCGGGTATCGCCCGCGCAACCCTCCGCACCGTCCTCGCCGCCCACGGCCTCGCCGACGTCACCCCCACCGCCGAACTGCTCGCCGCCGAACTCCTCGCCAACGCCCACCGCCACACCACCGGGCCCTACGCCCTCCGCGTCCGGCCGATGGACCCCGGTCGCCTCCGAGTCGCCGTATGGGACACAGACCCGAGGGTCCCACCGGGATTCGGTGCCGAAGCCGCCCTGCCTCCCGACGACGCCGAGGACGGGCGGGGTCTCCATCTCCTACGCGCATACGCGGACGCGACCGGCGTCTCCGTGCTGCGGGAGCTCGGGGCGTCGCAGGGCGGGAAGCTGCTGTGGGCCGAGTGTGAAGGGGCCGTTTGACGGTTCTCTCACCTTCGTCGGCCACAGTGGCACTCGATGAAGCGCACCTCCCGTACCTCCCCTGCCTCCCGCCTCTCGCTGTACGCCGTCACCGTCCTGCTCGCCGTCACGTCGGCCTCGGCGGCGGCCGCGGGTGACGGGCTGGGGCCCTTCGGGGTGACCGGCACGGCGATCGCCGCCGTGCCGTCCGCCCGGGTCGGGGCCCTCTTTCCCGCCGACCGCCGCTCGCGACTGAGCGGTGGCCACTTCTGCACCGCGTCCGTCGTACACAGTCCGCACCGGGATCTCATCCTCACGGCGGCGCACTGTCTGGACGACAACCCGGGGGATCTTGTTTTCGTGCCCGGATATCGGGACGGCGAGGCGCCCCACGGAGTGTGGACGCTCGGGCGGCGGTTTCTGCCCGACGGGTGGGCCGAGGGGAAGGACGAGGACAGTGACGTGGCCTTCGCGGTGGTCGAGCGGCAGGGTGGGCGGGGCGTCGAGGACGTCGTCGGCGGGAACCGGTTCGCCGGCGGGACGGCCACCGGGGCCACCGCGGTGACCGTCACCGGGTACCCCAACTCCCGTGAGACGCCGATCAGGTGCAGCAACAAGCCCGCCCTGCAGAGTCGTAGGCAACAACGCATCTCGTGCCCCGGGTTCAGCGGGGGAACGAGCGGGAGTCCCTGGGTGAACGGGGACGGGCAGGTCGTGGGGGTGCTCGGCGGACATGAGGGGGGCGGGGCCACGGCCGACGTGTCGTACAGCGTGGTGTTCGGGTCGGAGGCGGCGAGGCTGTACCGCGAGAGCGCCGGTTGCGGCGAGTCCCCGGGGGGAAGCTCCTAGACTGGCGCGGGCGGACTCCCGGTGGGCGAGGGGCGGTTGACGGTGCGTAAGGCATGGATCGTGGCGGGTGCCGCTGTCGCGGCGGGCCTCAGCTTCGTGATGCTGCTCGTCGTCGGCGTCTTCATCGTCGCCGGGAACCTTGCCAATGGAGTCGGCGGAGCGGCCAGGTCGCTGGCCAAGGGGGCCGTGCCGGCCGCGTATCGGGACCTCGTGCAGAAGTGGGGCAATCTGTGCCCCGCCATCAACCCCGCGCTGCTCGCCGCCCAGCTGTACCAGGAGAGCGGGTTCAACCCGAAGGCGCAGAGCGCGGCGGCCGCGCAGGGGATAGCGCAGTTCATCCCGGGGACGTGGGCCACGCACGGTATCGACGGGGACGGGGACGGCGACCGGGATGTCTGGGACCCGAATGACGCGATTCCGTCGGCCGCGAAGTACGACTGCACGCTCGCCTCGTATGTGAAGGACGTGCCCGGTGACCCCACCAAGAACATGCTCGCGTCCTACAACGCGGGCGCGTACGCGGTCATCAAGTACGGGGGCGTCCCGCCGTACAAGGAGACCCAGAACTACGTGAAGACGATCACCACGCTGGAGGAGAGCTTCGCCGCGCCCGTCAGCCGGGTGGATCCCAGCAAGCAGGCCGCGGGGGCTATCTACTACGCGCAGAAGAAGCTGGGTACGCCCTACCTCTGGGGTGGGGAGGGCACCGCCGCGGACGGTGGGCGGTTCGACTGCTCGGGGTTGACGCAGGCCGCGTACGAGAGTGTCGGGATCACGCTGCCGCGCGTCGCCAACGACCAGTACAACGCGGGGCCGCATCCGGCCAGGGACGAGCTGCTGCCCGGCGATCTGGTGTTCTTCTCGAAAGACCTCAGCAACTCCCGGGCCATCCACCATGTCGGGATTTATGTGGGTGGGGGATACATGATCGACGCGCCGAGAACGGGTGCTGTGATCCGGTTCGACCCGATCGACACCCCGGAGTACTTCGGGGCCACCCGGGTCACCGAAGATGGCGCGAAAGCGCTGCCCACGACGGTGTAGACGGAGCGTGAACCGTCCCCCTGAGCTGCGGCGACGGGTCTCTCTTCGATAACGTCTGAGTGATCATTCAGTGGAGTGTGGAACGTATCAGCGGGGGCCGTGCGTTCCTGGTGTCGTAGCCGGATCTACAACCACGGGGATCTACAACCACGGGGGTGGGCGGAGCGGCGTACGCAACACTGCGCCGAAGAGACGATGAAGGGGCCACGGCATCATGGCTGGACTCGCAGCATCCGGGTCGAACCCCGACGTCGAGCTGCTCTACGACATCAATGGCCTGGCCAAGGACGCCCCGCGCTGGTTCGACCGGGTCATGGAGTACGTCGGTGAGTACGGGCTGCTGCTCGCCCTGATCCTTCTCGTGGTGTGGTGCTGGTGGTCCGTGCGGCGGCGAGGCGCGGAGGACGCCGCCTCCTCGGTGGCCGCGCTCGTGTGGACGCCGCTTGCCGCCGCGATCGCCGTGCTGGTGAACGTGCCCATACGGGGGTTCGTCGAACGGCCCCGGCCCTTCAACGATCACCAGGGCCTTGAAGTCCTGGTGACCGGCAAGACCGACTTCTCGTTCGTGAGTGATCACGCGACGATCGCCATGGCCCTGGGGGTCGGGCTGTTCGTCGCGAACCGGAAGTTCGGGCTGGTCGGTATCGGGCTCGCCCTTCTCGAAGGCTTCTGCCGGGTCTACATGGGCGTGCACTATCCGACCGACGTGGTGGGCGGGTTCGCGCTCGGCACCGCCGTCGCGCTGCTGCTGTCGCCGCCGGCCATGGCCGTGCTGACGCCCGTGATGTCCGCCGTCGAGCGGTCGCCGAGAGGTGGGTGGCTGATCAGGTCGCGGGGACGGTCCCGGGTGGGTGGGCAGGACGCGTTGATTCCGGGCGCTCGGAAGGAGACCGCGGGGGCTGAGGAGCGGGATCTGGCCGCGTAGGCCCCCGGGGGTCTCCGGTTTGGAGGCCTTCGGTTTTGGGAGGTCCGCGGCTTGGCAGGTCTGCGGCTTCAGAGGGTCGCGGTTTCAGAGGGTCTGCGGCTCCAGAGAGTCTTCGGGTTCAGAGATCTGTGGCTTCAGAGGGCTACAGCGCCTGCGGGTACGTGAAGAACCTCTCCGGGTCGTACTGCTTCTTCAGCCTCGTCAGGCGCGTCGCCGCATCCCCGTAGTAGGCCTTGCGCCAGTCGCTCAGGCCGGGGTCGGAGTAGTTCTGGTACGCCGCGCCCGAGGCGTGCGGCCGCATCGCGTCGTGTGCCGACTTCAGCCAGGCCTGGGCCGCGGAGCCCGTCGTGCCGGCGCGCCACGAGGCGATGTACTGGGCCAGCATGCGGGAACGCCGGTGCACGAAGGCCGTCGCCGTGGGGGAGACGCGGTTGACGGCTCCGCCGAGGGCGGTCAGCGCGATGCTGCCGGAGCCGCCGCGGACCGACTGGACCTGCTTCATGAGGGTCTGGATGCCTGCGGAGGAGAGCGAGCGGTCGAAGAAGTCCGACTTCGCCGCGTATGTCTCGCGGCCCAGGGCGCCCTGCGGGGAGCGGCCGGGAGTGGAGCCGGGGAGGTGGCACTGGGCGTCGGTCGAGAAGGAGGAGCAGCCGGCGTACAGCTCCATCGACTCCTCGTACGAGCGGCGCTTGAGGGCGACGTTGCTCGCGGGGCCGGGGCCGCCGGGCCGGTCGGCGAGGCGGTCCACCGCGTTCTGGAGCTCGCGGTAGGTGCCCAGGGAGAACGCGGCGACGGAGATGGTGGGGGTGCCGCCGACGTGGTTCGCCAGGTGGAGAGAGGACCAGATCTCGTCGGGCTGGGACGGGCCCCACTCCTGCCACGCCTTGATCAGCGCGGCCGCCTTCGACCAGGGCCACGTCATGTATGCCGTTACGGCCTGGGGGGCGGGGTGGGTCTTGAAGTGCAGTTCCGTAACGACACCGAAGTTGCCGTTGCCGGCGCCGCGCAGGGCCCAGAAGAGGTCCTTGTTGCTGGTGGCGTTGGCGGTGAGCTGCTTGCCGTCCGCGGTGACCAGGGTGGCCTGGGTGAGGCTGTCGCAGGTCAGGCCGTAGGCGCGGGAGGTCACGCCGTGGCCGCCGCCGAGGGTGAGGCCGGAGACGCCGACGGTGGGGCAGGAGCCGGCGGGGATGGTGACGCCCTTGGCGGCGAGGGCTCGGTAGACGTCTATGAGTTTGGCGCCGGCGCCTATCACCGCGGTGTTGCCCGAGGAGCGGATGCGGTTGAGCTTGGAGACGTCGATGATCAGGCGGTTGTTGCCGGAGGACCAGCCGGCGTAGGAGTGGCCGCCGTTGCGGATGGCGACTTGGAGGTTGTGGGCCCGGGCGTAGGCGAGGGTGGTGCGGATGTCGTCGGGGTGGGCGACGTAGGCGACCGCCGTGGGCTTCAGGGAGTCGAAGCGGGTGTTGTAGAGCTGGTGGGCGGACTTCCAGGCGGCGTCGCCGGGGCGTATGAGGGGGCCGTCGAGGTCCCTTGCCAGGGCGGACCAGTTGGCGGGGGTGGCGGCTGGGCGGCGGGAGGCGGTGGCGGTTTTGCTGGTGGCGGTGGTTTCGGTGCGGGTGGCTGTGCTGGTGCCTGCGCCTTCGCCGGCGCCTGTGCCCGTGTCTGTGCTGCCCTTGCAGGCGGTTGTTGCGAGGGCGGTGAGGGCTGCTGCTGCGCCGCCGCCGATGAAGGTACGCCGTTCCATGTCGCCTCCTGGTGGTTCCGTGGAACGAGACGGGGGCGTGGGGGTCGGGGTTCCATGGTGGCGGGGGTCTGTTGGGTGCCGGCCGGGAGGGTTCTTCGCCCCCGCCGCCCCTACCCGTCCCATCCTCCAGGGGCTCTGCCCCTTCGACCCCGGTCCTGGGGGCTGCCGCCCCCAGACCCCCGCTTCGGCCCTGAAGGGGCCTTGTCCTCAAACGCCGGACGGGCTGGAGTGCCTGGACCGGCGTCGAGAGGTGGAGCCCCTTGGGGGTGGGTGGGGGCTTGGGATGGTGGTGGCTTGTTCTCGGGTGCCGGGCGGGCTGGATGATGCCGGTCGGCGTCGAGATGTGCGGCCCCTTGTGGGCGGGCTGAGGAATGCGGACGGTGCTGGGAGGTGGCCGTTGGAGGTGTGTGGCGAAAGGCACCTGGGTTTGGCCGGGGCGGCGTCCAGTGGGGCGGGTTCTCCGTCGTGGACCGGCGGCCGTCCGCAGGGGCAGGGCACCGATGGGCCGTGACCCCCGGACGGCTAGAGGAACGCCAGATGTACGACCCCGAACGCCGCCGCCGCCACCGTTGCCGCTGCCGGCATCGTGATGAACCAGCCGAGGACGATGTTCTTGGCCACGCCCCACCTCACGGCGTTCACCCGTTTCGTCGCGCCGACGCCCATGATCGCCGAGGTGATGACGTGGGTCGTGGAGATCGGCGCCTTGAAGAGGAAGGCCGTGGTGAACATGATCGACGCGCCGGTCGTCTCCGCGGCGAAACCCTGCGGCGGGTCGAGTTCGATGATCTTGCGGCCGAGGGTGCGCATGATGCGCCAGCCACCCGCGTACGTCCCCAGCGACAGCATCACCGCACACACGATCTTGACCCACACCGGAATCGGGTCGCCGTAGTCCTCGACGTCGGCGATGACCAGCGCCATCACCACGATGCCCATGGTCTTCTGCGCGTCCTGAAGACCGTGCCCGAGCGCCATCCCGGCCGCCGAGACGGTCTGCGCGATACGGAAGCCCCGCTTGGCCTTGTGCGGATTGGCCCGGCGGAAGATCCACATGATCGCCGTCATGACCAGGTAGCCCGCGCACAGGCCGACGAGCGGCGACACGAACATCGGGATGACGATCTTCTCCAGCACCCCGTGCCAGTACACCGTCGTGCCGCCCGCGAGCGCCGCCCCCACCATGCCGCCGAACAGGGCGTGGGAGGAGGACGAGGGCAGGCCGAAGTACCAGGTGATGAGGTTCCAGGTGATGGCCCCGACAAGAGCGGAGAAGAGGATGCCCATCCCCTTCGAGCCCTCAGGTGTCTGGATCAGGCCCTCACTGACCGTCTTGGCCACGCCCGACCCCAGGAAGGCACCGCCGAGGTTCATCACCGCGGCCATGAGGAGCGCGGCCCGCGGGGTCAGCGCCCGTGTCGACACGGACGTGGCGATGGCGTTCGCGGAGTCGTGGAAACCGTTGGTGTACGTGAAGAAGAGCGCGACCGCGATGGTCACGACCAGGGCGAAGGTGTCCATGGAAGGGCTCAGGACTCCTTGACGGCGATGGTCTCCACCGTGTTCGCCACGTGCTCGAAGGCGTCCGCCGCTTCCTCAAGCACATCGACGATCTGCTTGAGCTTCAGGACCTCGATCGCGTCGTACTTGCCGTTGAAGAGGTGCGCGAGGAGCTTGCGGTGTATCTGGTCGGCCTGGTTCTCGAGCCGGTTGACCTCGATCCAGTACTCGGTGAGGTTGTCCATCGTGCGCAGGTTCGGCATCGCCTCGGCCGTCAGCTCGGCCGCCCGCGCCAGCACCTCGATCTGCTGCTCGACGCCCTTGGGCAGTTCCTCGACGTTGTAGAGGACGACCAGGTCGACGGCCTCCTCCATGAAGTCCATGATGTCGTCGAGGGACGAAGCGAGGGAGTAGATGTCCTCGCGGTCGAACGGCGTGATGAACGAGGAGTTCAGCTGGTGGAAGATCGCGTGCGTGGCATCGTCACCCGCGTGTTCCGCGGCCCGCATACGTTCTGCGATCTCGGCCCGGCCGGCGGTGTCCGCCCCGAGCAGTTCCATCAGGAGTTTCGAGCCCGTGACGATGTTGTCCGCGGACGCGGCGAACATGTCGTAGAAGCTCGTCTCCCGGGGGGTCAGACGAAATCGCACGTGGGGTCCTCAGGAAGCATCGGTTTCGGTCAGGCTGATGCTAGGCGCATCATCCGGCCACGGCTAATGGGCCGTCCCCCAGTGTCGCCCATCAGGCACAGTGGTCGGCACGGGGGCTGCCCAGTGGTCCAGTCCAACGGCCGTCCGCGGCGTCGGCCACAGGGCCCTATACCCAGCAAAGTTCGGTACGATATACCCGGTAGGGGTATGGAAGCGGTTTACGTCGGGAGGACGCGATGACGACCACAGAGGCCGGCGCGGGTGCGCCCTCCGCCGCCGACGAGGCCGTGGAAACGGCCGCCACGGACATCGTGACGGACCACGACCGGGGCGTCCACGGCTACCACAAGCAAAAGGACGAGCACCTCAAGCGCCTGCGCCGCATCGAGGGCCAGATCCGGGGCCTGCAGCGCATGGTCGACGAGGACGTCTACTGCATCGACATACTCACGCAGGTGTCCGCCTCCACGAAGGCCCTGCAGTCCTTCGCCCTCCAGCTCCTGGAGGAACACCTCCGCCACTGCGTCGCCGACGCGGCCCTCAAGGGCGGCTCGGAGATCGACGCGAAGGTGGAGGAGGCGACGAAGGCGATCGGCCGCCTGCTGCGGACGTAAGGGGCGGGTGGCCCGTCAGGCTGTCGGCTCTGCGCCGGAGGCGTCCCGCTCCTCCGCGACTCTCAGCACCTCGTCGATGCTCTCCAGGCTGAGCCGGTCCTCGCGGGCCGCCGAGGCCGCGATGATCAGCTCTCCGCACAGCTCGATCTCGGCGAGGGCGACGTGGTCCTGAACTGCCGTACCGCCGACCGGAGCCACGTGCATCACCTCTTCTCTGCCGTTACCGACTTCCTAGAGTAGGGAGCGGCCTACACGCCGCGCATGGCACGGACGGGCTAGTTCTCGACGGCCGTCACGCACGCATACGCCGGCCCTCACTCCTCGGCGATCTTGCCGGCGAAGATGTCGTCGTCGTCCGGCAGCCGTACGTCGACGGGGGCCCCGAAGTCGTACAGCAGGGTCGTCGAGGCCACGGCGACGGCGTCGCTCTGCCGGCCGTTGACGAAGCTGAAGCGATGCCGGACCTTCCGGATCCGGCCGTCGTCGTCCAGGTACACGTCGAACGGCACCTGATCCGTGGCGAACCCTTTCGCCGCTGCCGCCAGGGCTTCCTTGTTCCCGCCGGACGCGTCCCGCGCGGCGGCGTCGAGGTCTGCCGTCCCCCGGTAGTGCCGCACCGGCGTACCGGAGACCTCTTTCCGCCCCACGTACGTCGCCGTCCGTGCGCCGCGCAGCACCTCGGCGGCGGCGAACGGGTCCGTGGCCCCGCCGGTGACGAGGTTCCCGTCCGACAGCGACCGGGTGTCGACCCGAACCCACTTGTCGGCGGGCACACCGGCACCGCGGTTCTTCATGTACAGGGCACCGGGGGCGAGCAGCTCCATGATCGGCCGGTGCGCGGTGGCGCCGGCGGGATCCTGCGGCAACAGCACCTTCAACCGCCCCACCCGCCGACGGAAGTCGTACACCCCCTCGCCGCGGATGGTGACGCGGGTGCCGCCGGTGGCCATCTCCATGGACGTACGGGCCTTGGAGCTGCGGGTCCCGACGAGCGCATCGGCGGCCCGCTGCACCACCTCCACGGCGTCCCGCCCACGCGAGTCCTCCACCGCGGCGCCGCTCTGCGCGCACCCGCTGCCCGTGAGACAGACGCACAAGAGCCCGGCCGCGACGCCCGCCCCCTGCCTCCGCCTGTGCTGCTGCCGCTCCGTCATCGCCTGCCTACCCCCAGCCGGTACGTCCGTCACGGGCCCCCTGTCGTTCCGGTTAACGACGGGTAGGTGCCCCCGTCACGCCGCCCGGAGGCGTTGCGCTTACTTGCCTTGGGTAACGTTGTCTGCGTGGCGCATCAGGACGGATCGACGTCCCCCCGAAAACACCGCGACTCCGGCGAGCACCGCACGACGACGGTGGAGAAGGGCCGCTTCTGCACAGCCTGCTGCAGCTGCGGCTGGCGGGGTCCGGCGAGACGTGCGCGCAGCTTGGCGCGGGCGGATGCGGCGGAGCATGTAACGCCGTGACTGCGGCGCCGCGCCACACTGCGGATGCCGTCGGCTTGGGGGTTGCCCGGCGTGGGGGCCGGGCGGGGTGGGTCGCGCAGCCCGGCGTTGACGGGGTGCCGTCGCTGTGGGTCGGGAGCCGCCCCAGCGGCACGACTGCCCGCAGCTGGGTGGGCACGACAACAACGCGCGTCCCCGACCACACAGACGGACCCGCCCCCCGGGAGCCAGGGGGCGGGTCCTTTATCTGCCTCGCGGTGGCACCGCCATGCAGCACCGCGAGGGGTTCATATCGTCGGGCGTCGGCTCAGCCGAAGCGGCCCGAGATGTAGTCCTCCGTGGCCTGGACCGACGGGTTGGAGAAGATGCGCTCCGTGTCGTCGATCTCGATCAGCTTGCCGGGCTGGCCCACGGCCGCCAGGTTGAAGAACGCCGTTCGGTCCGAGACACGCGCCGCCTGCTGCATGTTGTGCGTCACGATGACGATCGTGAAGCGTTCCTTCAGCTCGCCGATCAGGTCCTCGATGGCGAGGGTGGAGATGGGGTCAAGGGCCGAGCAGGGCTCGTCCATCAGCAGGACCTTGGGCTCCACCGCGATCGCCCGCGCGATGCACAGACGCTGCTGCTGACCGCCGGAGAGGCCGGAGCCCGGCTTGTTCAGGCGGTCCTTCACCTCGTTCCAGAGGTTCGCGCCCCTGAGGGACTTCTCGACGACTTCCTGCAGCTCGCTCTTCTTGTAGTTGCCGTTCAGGCGCAGGCCGGCGGCCACGTTGTCGAATATCGACATCGTGGGGAAGGGGTTCGGCCGCTGGAAGACCATGCCGACCTCGCGGCGCACGGACACCGGGTCGATCCCCGTGCCGTACAGGTCCTCGTCGTCCAGCAGCACCTTGCCCTCGACGCGGCCGCCGGGGGTGACCTCGTGCATACGGTTCAGCGTGCGCAGGAACGTCGACTTGCCGCAGCCGGAGGGGCCGATGAAGGCCGTCACCGAGCGGGGCTCGACCGTCATCGAGATGTCTTCGATCGCCTTGTGGGAGCCGTAGTAGGCGGTCAGACCGCTTACGTCGATTCGCTTGGCCATGTGGATCACTGCTTCTTTCAGAGGTATTCGGGTCGCCGATCGGCCGCGTCAGCGGCCCGTCTTCGGGGCCTTCCAGCGGGCGATGCCGCGGGCCACCATGTTGAGGATCATCACGAAGGCGATCAGCGTGAGCGATGCCGCCCAGGCTCGGTCGTACGCCGGGGTCTCGCCGGAACCGTACTGCTGGTAGATGTACAGCGGCAGCGACGCCTGCGCACCCTCGAAGGGGTTGGCGTTGATGAACTTGCTGCCGAACACCAGCAGCAGCACGGGCGCGGTCTCACCGGCGATACGGGCGACGGCCAGCATGATGCCGGTGGTGATGCCGCCGACCGAGGTCGGCAGGACCACCTTGAGGATGGTGCGCCACTTGGGCACGCCCAGCGCCAGGGAGGCCTCGCGCAGCTCGTTCGGGACGAGCTTGAGCATCTCCTCCGTGGAGCGGACGACCACGGGCATCATCAGGATCGCCAGAGCCAGCGAGCCGGCGAAGCCGAACGGCTGCATGTCGAACATCAGCATGAGGCTGAGGATGAACAGACCGGCGACGATCGACGGGATACCGGTCATGACGTCGACGAAGAAGGTGACGGCCCGGGCGAGGTTGCCACGCCCGTACTCCACCAGGTAGATCGCGGTGAGCACGCCGATCGGCGCGGCGATCAGCGTGGCGAGGCCGACCTGCTCCAGGCTGCCGAGGATGGCGTGGTAGATGCCGCCGCCCGGCTGCGAGTCGGCGACCACGCCCATGGAGTGCGTCAGGAAGTAGACGTCCAGGACCTTCACACCGCGAGCGATGGTCGTCCAGACCAGGGAGACCAGCGGGACGACCGCCAGCAGGAAGGCGACCCAGACCAGCGAGGTCGCGATGCGGTCCTTGGCCTGGCGCCGGCCCTCGACACGGGCGGCGATGACGTACGTACCGACGACGAAGAAGAGACCGGCGATCAGGCCCCACTGGACGCGGCTGTCGAGGCCGGCGGCCAGGCCGATGCCGACCGCGACGGCGACCGAGCCGGCCGCGATGGCGTACGGGGACCACTTGGGCAGGCGGGCACCGCGCAGGGTGCTGGGCTGCCTTTCGGTGACGGCTGCGTTGCTCATGCGTTGGCCCCCGAGTACTCCTTGCGGCGGGCGATGATCGCGCGGGCCGCGCCGTTGACCAGCAGGGTGATGACGAACAGGACCAGGCCGGAGGCGATCAGCGCGTCCCGGCCGAATTCGGTCGCCTCGCTGAACTTGCTGGCGATGTTCTGGGCGAAGGTTCCACCGCCCGGGTTGAGCAGGCTGGCGTGGATGATGAAGTCGGGGGAGAGGACGGTGGCCACGGCCATCGTCTCGCCGAGTGCGCGGCCGAGGCCGAGCATCGAGGCGGAGATCACGCCGGAGCGGCCGAAGGGGAGGACCGCCATGCGGATCACTTCCCAGCGGGTGGCGCCGAGCGCCAGGGCCGCCTCCTCGTGCATCTGCGGGACCTGCCGGAAGACCTCGCGGCTGACGTTGGTGATGATCGGCAGGATCATGATCGCGAGCAGGATGCCGACCGTGAACATCGAGCGGGGGGCGCCGCCGTCCCAGGAGAAGATGCCGGTCCAGCCGAGGTACTCGTCCAGCCAGCCGAAGAGGCCGTTCATGTGCGGCACGAGGATCATGGCGCCCCACAGGCCGTAGACGATGGACGGCACGGCGGCGAGCAGGTCGATCACGTATGCGATGGCGCCGCTGAGCCTGCGCGGGGCGTAGTGCGTGAGGAACAGCGCGATGGCGACGGCGATCGGGACCGCGATGACCATGGCGATGATCGAGGAGACGATCGTGCCGAAGGCCAGGACGGCGATACCGAAGACCGGCGGGATCGTGCTGGTGTTCCACTCCGAGGTGGTGAGGAAGTTGCCCTCGTCCTCGCTGATCGCCAGGGCGGCGCGGTAGGTGAGGAAGACCGCGATGGCGGCCATGATCACCAGCAGCAGGATGCCCGACCCGCGGGAGAGACCGAGGAAGATCCGGTCACCGGGTCGGGTGGCACCGCGGGCCGCGCGCTTCTGCTCGGTCACCGTCGGCTGTGGGGCGGGGGGAGGTGCTTGAGTGTTGTGTGTCGATATGTCCATAGAGAGTTCTCCGGTCTGCGGAGCCGTACGCGGTCTGCGGCGGCTCGGTGGAGCCGTGCGCGATCGGCGACGGCTCCGGGCGGCGGTGCACCGGACGATGCGGTCCGGTCCGGGGTTTCGGGCCCTGGACCGGACCGCACTCAGGTCAGCTCAGGCTCGAAATGGTCTTGCGAACCTCGGTGATGATCTCTTCGGGCATCGGGGCGTAGTCGTTCTCCGTGAGGATCTTCTGGCCGTCCTCGGAGGCGATGTAGTTCAGGAAGGCCTTCGTGGCGGGGAGGGTCTCCGCCTTGTTGCCCTTGTCGCAGACGATCTCGTACGTCACCAGGACCATCGGGTACGCACCCTCGACCTTGGTGTTGTAGTCCAGCTGGAGCGCGTAGTCCGAGCCGGTGCCGACGCGCTTGGCGGCGGCGATGGCCTTGGTGGCGTTCTCGATGTTCGCCTCGACCGGGGCGGAGGCGCCGGTGTCGAGCTTGGCGGCCTTGATGTTGTCCTTGACGTAGGACAGCTCGAAGTAGCCGATGGCGCCGTTGGTCTGCTTCACCTGCTGGGCCACGCCGGAGGACTGCGGAGCGGACTGGCCGCCCTTGGCCTGCCAGGCCTTGCCGCCCTCGTAGGGGAAGTCCTTCTTGGCGGTGGCGATCAGGTACTTGGTGAAGTTGTCCGTCGTGCCGGACTCGTCCGAGCGGTGGAACGCCTGGATCTTGAGGTCGGGAAGCTTGACGTCGGGGTTCAGCTTCGCGATCGCCGGGTCGTTCCAGTTGGTGATCTTGCTGTCGAAGATCTTGGCGATCGTCGAGGCGTCCAGGACCAGGTTGTCGACGCCCGAGACGTTGTAACCGACCGCGATCGGGCCGCCGACCATCGGCAGGTCGATGCCCTGGCCGCCGGTGCAGATCTTCTTGGAGGCGGTGACCTCTTCGGGCTTCAGCGCGGAGTCGGAACCGGCGAAGGCGACCTGACCCTGGGTGAACGCGGTCACGCCGGCGCCGGAGCCGCCGCCCTTGTAGTTGATCTGCACGTCCTTGCAGGCGGCGGTGAACTGCGCGACCCAGGCGTCGATCGCGTTCTTCTGCGCGGATGAGCCGTCGGCGAGCAGCTGGCCCTTGGCGTCGTCACACTTGATGTTGGCGGCGTTGGCAGGCGCGGAGGCGTCGCCGCCGTTGCCGTTGCCGGTGTCGTCGGAGCCGCACGCCGTGAGGGCCAGGGCGCCGGAGACGGCGAGAGCGCCGAGAGCGAGAGCCCGCCGGTTCTTGCGCTGAAGCTTCACTTGAGGGAGTTCCTTCCAGGAGCCGCCGTCCTGAATCCGGCGGCGTGCGAAGACTGGGTGATGCGGACACGTCCCCCCGGGGCGCGGTCCGACATCGTGCAAGGCTGAAATTAGGCAGAACAGGTGAAGCCGCCGAAGGGCGTAAATGAACGAGGGGTGAACCCCTGGGGACGGTGCGGTGAGGTCACGGAACGCTCACGTTGAGGACACGGGTGTATTCCGAGGCTTTGTGGGGTGCTTCGGACTATGCCAGGTGGAGCGATTCCAGCAGCGCGTCCACGAGGCTGCGGTCCCTCGGCTGGGTCAGACGGCCCCGGGCGGCCGTGGGGGAGAGCCACAGAAGGCGGTCCACCTCGGTCCCCGGGGTGAAGGTGCCGGGGACCGCCTCGGCCGCCCAGTAGCGGACCTCCTTGGGGCGGCCGTTCGCCAGATACCGCAGAGTCGGCAGCTCGGCGCCGGGCTGAGCGGAGTGCCCCGTCTCCTCCGCCACCTCGCGCAGGGCACCGGCGAGGGCCTCCTCGCCGCGCTTCAGCTTGCCTTTTGGGTGAGACCAGTCGTCGTATTTCGGTCGGTGGATCAGGCATATCTCCAGCTCACCGTCTACCGGTGAGCGGCGCCACAGGACACAGCCGGCCGCGTGGACGGTGAGGTCGTTCGCTTGAGTCACCGGGGATGCCTCCTTCGGGGGTGCCGGCGGGCGCCCGTGGGCCCGGGGCGCCTGCCGTCCTCAGGGATGCCTGGGGGTGCCTAAGGGGTGCCTACCGTCTGCATCTGCCAGGACTGCTGGAACGCGAACCGCGCCGCCTCCACCTCGTGTCGCTGGTCGGCGTGCAGCACGCCGAGGGCGTAGGCCGTCGCCGGGGCGATGCGCGGGGTGCGGGCCGCCTGGGCCGCCGCCGCGGCCGCCTCGGAGGCGTCGCGGTGCCGGTTCAGGGCCTGGCCGGACGCCAGCAGCCGTACGTCCACCGGGTGGTCGTCGCCGTGGAGGACCTCGCGGGCGTAGCGGTGCAGGCGCAGCAGCAGGCGGACCTGGTGCCAGGGGGCGTCCTGCGGGTGCGGGGCCGGGTCCGGGGACAGGCCGTGGATCAGGGCCTCCGCGTTGTAGGGGTGGCCGGCGGTGAGCAGGGGGAGCGCTGCGACCGCGTCGGTGAGCCGTTCCTCGGCGGCTGCGGCGAGGGGGCGCAGGTCGGCGGTGGCCGCGGCGGGAGTGAGGGGGACCTCGCTGGCCAGTACGGCGATGTTGTCCGCCACGGCGTGAAAGCGGCTGCTTCCGAGGGCCTGGAGGGCGCTGGAGTGCGCTCGGGTCCGGGCGAGGGTGAGCTGGCGCTCGAGCAGGGCGCCTGCTTTGGCCGCGCCGACTGTGAGGTTGCCGCGCTCGGGGGTGGCCGTCGGGGTGGGCGGGCCCGCATGGGACGGTGCCGCTTTCTGTGGGACGGGCGCCGGCCCAGCGGCACGACTGCCCGCAGCTACGTCGGCACGGCTGACCTGGGCCGCGTCCGCGCGTCGGCCCGCAGCTCCGTCGGTACGCCTGTCCCCGGCTTCGTCCGTACGGCTGCCCGTGGTCACGTCGGTACCGCCGCCCGCGGTCGCACCGGTACGACGGCCCGCTGCAGCGTCCGTGTGGCCTGTGTCTGCTTCGATGCGGCTGGTCGCGGTAGCGTCGGTGCGGCGGCTCGTGGCTGCGTCCGTGCGGTGCCTGGTGGCTCCGTCAGTACGACCGCCCGCAGCTGCGTCAGCGCTGCCGGACGCAGCCAGATCCGCACGAGTGCCCGCGGCTGCGCCCGTACGGTTGCCTGCGGCTGCCGTGGCCGAGCCGCTGCCCGCGCCCGAGCCGGACACGCCACCCGCACCCGAACCGGCACCCGCACCCGAACCGGAGACAGACCCCGCGCCCGCCCCCGACCGGCCTCCCGCCCCGGTGGACAGACCCCCTGCCCCCACACCAGCCAAGCCCCCCAGCCCCGGCTGCGTAGGCAGTGCAGTCGCCCCTGACAAGCGGTGGAGTGCCAGGAGCAGGCGTTCCAGGCGGGCCGCGTAGGCGTGTTCCATGGCCAGCGTTCCCGAGAGCCAGGCCAGTTCCGGGCGGATGGCCTCCGACCAGTCGGTGTCCAGCAAGGGGCGGAACGTGTGCAGGCTGGCACTGATGCGGCGGGCCGAGCGGCGTAGCGCCCGGGCCGCGTCGACGGCCTCCTCCGAGCCGTTGGCCGCACCCGCACCGGTCTCGCGGTGCAGGCGCAGGGCTCGGAGGAACTCCGTGGCCTGGGCGCGCAGATAGCCTGCAAGGGCATCCCCTGTAACCACCCCGGCCGTGGGGTCCGTCGGATCAAGGTGTTGCTGTGCCACGCCGGCGCCTCCGGGCGTCTATGAGCATCTCCTGGACGTTGCGCAGGGGCTGGCCGTCCCCGTCCGTCGCATGCCGGGTCCACTCGCCGTCCGGGCCGAGGTGCCAGGACGCGGTGGTGTCGGACATACCGGTCTCCAGGAGCCGGTTGAGCGCGGCGCGGTGGGCCGGGTCGGTGACCCTGACCAGGGCTTCTATACGACGGTCGAGATTGCGGTGCATCATGTCGGCGCTGCCGATCCACACCTCGGGTTCGCCGCCGTTGCCGAAGGCGAAGACCCGGGAGTGTTCGAGGAAGCGGCCGAGGACCGAGCGGACGCGGATGTTCTCCGAGAGCCCCGCCACACCCGGGCGGACCGCGCAGATGCCGCGGACCCAGATGTCGACCGGCACGCCCGCCTGGGACGCGCCGTAGCAGGCGTCGATGATCGCCTCGTCGACGAGTGAGTTGACCTTGATGCGGACATAGGCGGGACGTCCGGCACGGTGGTGCTGGACCTCCTTGTTGATCCGCGAGACCAGGCCGTCGCGCAGGGACTTGGGGGCCACCAGAAGCCGGCGGTACGTCTCCCGGCGGGAGTAGCCGGAGAGACGGTTGAACAGGTCGGAGAGGTCCGCGCCGACCTGCGGGTCGGCCGTCAGGAGCCCCAGGTCCTCGTAGAGCCGCGCCGTCTTCGGGTGGTAGTTCCCGGTGCCGACGTGGCTGTAGCGCCGTAGCGTCTCGCCCTCCTGGCGGACCACCAGCGACAGCTTGCAGTGGGTCTTCAGACCGACGAGGCCGTAGACCACATGGCAGCCGGCCTCCTCCAGCTTGCGCGCCCACTTGATGTTGGCGTGCTCGTCGAAGCGGGCCTTGATCTCGACCAGGACGAGGACCTGCTTGCCGGCCTCGGCCGCGTCGATGAGCGCGTTGACGATGGGGGAGTCGCCGGACGTCCGGTACAGGGTCTGCTTGATCGCGAGGACGTCCGGGTCGTCGGCCGCCTGCTCCAGGAATGCCTGCACCGAGGTGGAGAAGGAGTCGTACGGGTGGTGGAGGAGGACGTCCCGGTTGCGCAGGGCCGCGAAGATGTCCGGCGCGGACGCCGACTCGACCTCGGCGAGATCGCGATGGGTGCCCGCGACGAACTTCGGGTACTTCAGCTCGGGCCGGTCGATGGAGGCGATGCGGAAGAGGCCGGTGAGGTCCAGGGGGCCGGTCAGCGGGTAGACCTCCGCCTCGCTGATCTTCAGCTCGCGCACCAGCAGGTCCAGGACCTCCTGGTTGATGTTCTCCTCGACCTCAAGGCGCACCGGCGGCCCGAAGCGGCGCCGCATGAGCTCCTTCTCCAGGGCCTGGAGGAGGTTCTCGGCGTCGTCCTCCTCGACCTCCAGGTCCTCGTTGCGGGTGACCCGGAAGGCGTGGTGCTCCAGGACCTCCATGCCCGGGAACAGCTCCTCCAGGTGCGCGGCGATGACGTCCTCGAGCGGGACGAACCGGCCGGGGGAGGCCTCCAGGAAGCGGGAGAGCAGCGGCGGGACCTTGACGCGGGCGAAGTGCGGGGTGCCGGTGACGGGGTTGCGCACCCGCACGGCCAGGTTCAGGGACAGGCCGGAGATGTACGGGAAGGGGTGCGCCGGGTCGACCGCCAGCGGGGTCAGCACCGGGAAGATCTGGTGCCGGAACAGGGTGAACAGGCGGGCCTGCTCCTTCTCCTGCAGTTCGTTCCAGCGGACCAGGTGGATGCCCTCCTCCGCGAGGGCGGGGGCCACGTCCTCGTGGTAGCAGGCGGCGTGCCGGGCCATCAGCTCGCGGGAGCGGGCCCAGATCATCTCCAGGACCTCGCGGGGCTGCAGGCCGGACGCGGACCGGGTGGCGACACCGGTGGCGATACGGCGCTTCAGACCGGCGACGCGGACCATGAAGAACTCGTCCAGGTTGCTGGCGAAGATCGCCAGGAAGTTCGCCCGCTCCAGGAGCGGGGTGTTCGGATCCTCGGCGAGTTCGAGGACGCGTTCGTTGAACGCGAGCCAGCTGCGCTCCCGGTCCAGGAAGCGGCCCTGGGGCAGCTGGACGCCGTCGATCTCGGTGACCTCGTACGCGTCGAGGTCGGCGTCGATGTCGGGTTCCAGTTCGGAGACGACCGCCGCCGAGGTGACCGTGTGCGGGCGGTGCGCCGCTATGGAGCCCACGGAGGGCTGCGCGTGCTGGACCGTGGCCTGGGCGTTTGTGGACTGGCTCATATGCCCATTGTTCCGCGCGTCGAGGCTTACAGGCGCGTCGGAAAGCGCGGGTGGGAGCGTAGGGGGGAGGCGTCGTGCGTCCCCGTTCCTCGCGCTCCCCTCCCGGGGCGGCGAAGGCTCTGGCACGGCGGGGGTCATTGGCCGAGCGTCGCAAGTCCGTCTGAACCAATGGTTACGGAGACATGGCGTGTGGGATAGCGGGGGGCGGCTCGCGGGCGTCTACATGCCGGACCGGCTGTCCGAGCATATGCCTGAGCCGCACGTCCCTCCCCCCGTGGAGGGACGTGCGGCGGACTTTCCGGGATTTGCCGGTCTTTACGGGGTGCGGCGGCGCAGCAGCCAGAAGGCGGCGGCTGTCGCGGCGGCGGCCACGGCGAGCAGGAAGCCGGTCTCGACGTACTGGAGCGGCCAGAAGTGGGACTGGGGGTGGAAGGTCGCGCTGGTGGACACCGGGGTGCCCTCCCCGGGGTACCGGCCCCAGACGGCGTCCCAGTGCGTCTGCCAGGCCGACCGGGGCAGCTCGAACTCGCCCTTCTCGGTGCGGGTGACCGTCGGCCAGAGGTCCTCGCGGTAATAGTCCAGGGTGTTGTAGAGGACGAGGGCGGCCGCGAGGCCCACCCCGGCGGCGGGCAGCGCCCGGCGGAGCAGCAGTCCGGCGAGCCCGCCGAGAGCGAGCCCGGCGAGGGCGTAGGCGACGGCCACCGGGCCGGTGCCGGTGAACTGGTCGGGGCCGTACCAGTCCCCGACCAGGTTCGGGTTGTCGTCCGTGCGGGCCCAGGTGTTCAGCAGCAGGACGGTAGCGGTGCCGGCGGTGAGCAGCACGGCCGGGACGGCGAGCTTGGCGGCCAGCCAGCGGGTGGGGCTGACCGACTGGGTCCAGGCGAGCCGCGCGCTGCCGTTCTCCAGCTCCCGCCCGATGAGCGCGCCGCCCGCCCAGGCGGCCACCGGGAAGATCACCCAGGACAGGGCCGTGGTGATCAGGGCGATGCCGTCGGAGTAGAGGTCGTCGGCGGTGATCGCCTCGATCGCCGAGCACGAGGGGAGTCCGTCCCTGGGCGGTTCGGAGCATCCGCCGTAGGCCGGGCGGGCGTCGTCCGCGATGGCGTACATCCAGATCAGGACGGCGGTGGCGGCGGCAAGCGCCAGCCCCCAGAAGACCAGGGCCGTGCGGTGCACCCGCAGGACGGCCCAGACCAGACCCCGCGGTCCGCGCGGGGTACGGGCGGCCGGGGCGGTCGTGGCAGCGAGGGCGGCGGTCATACGGCGGCTCCGGTACGGCGGCGCAGCAGCCGGAAGGCGATCAGGACCGCCAGGGCCGCGACGGCGAGGACGATGCCGGTCTCCATGAGCTGGAGGGGCCAGAAGTGGGAGGCGGGGTGGTAGTCGGCGTAGAAGTCGGTGATGTCGCGGGCGGCGAGGCAGCCGGGCTCGCCCGCGCAGTCGGGAATCGGGACGCGGGCGCCGGTGGAGGTGAGGGCGCCCTCGCCGGTGACCATCCCGTGTGGCTCGGATGTCGTCGTCGCGGTCGGCCACAGCTGCGGGCGCAGCTCTCCCAACACGAGCCTGAGGCCGAACAGGCCCACGAGCGCGATCCCGAGCGCGGGCAGGGCACGCTGCACGAGCAGACCCACGAGTGCGCCGACGGCGAGGCCGAGGAGGGCGTAGGCGGTGGCGAGGGTGCCGTTGGCCACGAAGGTGCTGCCCTCGTGCCACTCGCGCCAGCCGAACGTCAGCCGGAGCCGGGCGTCCGACGACCACAGGAGGCGGTGCAGCAGCGTCAGGAGGAGTGTCCCGGCGACGAGCAGGGCGGCCGGGACGGCCAGCTTGGCGGCCAGCCAGCGCACCGGGGAGACGGACTGCGTCCAGGCGAACCGGGCGGTGCCGCTTTCCAGTTCGCGCCCGATGAGCGCGCCGCCCGCCCAGGCGGCGGTGAGGAGCGGTACGAGGCTCAGGATGCCGACGCCGAGGGAGACGGCCCGGTCGTACAGGGTGAATGCGGGGCCGGGGAGGTCGCAGCCCATGCCCCGGTTCGGGTTGTCGCAGTCCATCGCCCGGTACTCGGCCCAGGCACTGTCCGCCCCCGGGCCGTACGCCCACAGCAGCACGCCGGCGCCGACGGCCACCAGCAGCAGCCAGAACCACAGCGCCGAGCGGTGCAGCCGAAGCATCGCCCGGACCAGGCCGCGTGGCCCCCGGGAGGGTGTGACGGCGGTGGGCCGCTCGACGGTCACGGCGACGGTCATACGACGGCCTCCTGCACGGCGTCGAGTCTCAGCGCCGGCGCCTCGGGAGCGCGCAAGTGGGCGAGGACCAGCTCTTCCAGGGTCGGGACGGTGCTCTGCCAGCCGTCGCCGAGGGGGCCGTCGGGCCGTACGAGTGCGGTGAGTTGACGGCCCGTCGTGCGGGACTCGACCACCGTGTGCGGGTCCAGGGACGCGTCCGCCCGGCCCGTGACGAGCCGGTGGGCGTCGAGCAGGTCGTCCAGGGGGCCGGCGAGGCGGACGCGGCCGGCGCCGAGGAGCAGGAGGTGGTCGCAGGCGCCCTCCAGCTCGGCGACGACGTGCGAGGACATGACAACCGTGGTGCCGCGTTCGGCCGCGTCGGCCATGAGCGTGGCCATCAGCTGGTGCCGGGCGAGCGGGTCGAGGTCGGCCATCGGCTCGTCCAGCAGCAGCACCTCGGGGCGCTTGCCGAGGGCGAGGGCGAGCGCGACGCGGGTGCGCTGGCCGCCGGAGAGCGTGCGGACCTTGGCGCCCGGGTGGAGGTCGCCCTCGGCGACGATCCGCTCGGCGACGGCGGCGTCCCAGTGGCGGGGGTTCAGTTCCCGCCCCAGGCGCAGGGTGTCGGCGACGGTGAGCTGGGGGTGCAGGGGCTTGTCCTGGGCGACGTACGCGAGTCGCTCGCGCGCGGCCGCCGGTGCCTGGCCGAGGACGGTGATCGTGCCGTCGGTGGGGCGCAGCAGTCCGGCGGCGAGGGAGAGCAGCGTCGACTTGCCCGCGCCGTTCGGGCCGACGACGGCGCAGACCCGGCCCGTCGGGAGCCGGAAGGCGCAGCCGTCCAGGGCCTGCTTCCGGCGGCGCCCGAACCTCTTGCTCAGCGCGGCCGCCTCGATGGCGGTCTCGGTCATGCGTCGTCCCCCTTGAAGTACGTGTCCAGTACGGAAGTGAAGAGAGCGTCCACGTCGTCGCGGTCCAGCCCGGCCTCGCGGGCCCGTACGGCCCAGGCGTCCAGTTCGGTGCGCAGGGGCGAGTCGGCCGGGGCGGCGCCCAGTCCGCGTCGCACGAACGTGCCGAGTCCCCGCCGCGCCTCGACCAGGCCCTCGCGTTCCAGTTCGCGGTAGGCCTTGAGGACGGTGTTGGGGTTGATGGCGGTCGCCTCGACGACCTCACGGGCCGTGGGCAGCTTGTCGCCCGGCTCCAGCAGGCCCAGGCGCAGGGCCTGTTTGGTCTGCTGGACGATCTGCACGTAGGTGGCGACGCCGGAGCGCCGGTCGATGCGGTACTCGACCATCCGTTCCACCACCCTTTCACTAATTGAGTAGTGAAAGGGTGGTGGAAGGAGATCAGGAAGTCAAGCGGGGAGCTGTACGAGAGGGGGAGGAGCGCGCGAGCATGCGGGATATGAGGGTGGTCGCCGTCGACGTGGGTTCCGTGCGGACCGGCTCCTTCGCCTGGGCCGCGGTCGATGTGCCGGGAGAGGCCCTCACCGGGCACGGCGCCGACCCGGCGACGGCCGTCGAGTCGGTCACGGAGACGCTGCTGGCCGGCGGGCGTGCGGTACTCGCCTGGGAGGCGCCGATGGCGGTGCCCGTGCCGGGGAGCGACGAGTGGCAGCACCTGGGCCGGGGCCGTGCCGGGGAGGGGAATCGCCCTTGGTCGGCGCGGGCGGGGGCGGCGGCAATGGGGACGGGGCTCGTGCAGGCCGGGTGGATGCTGGCCGAGGTGGGACGGGTGGTGCCCGGGCTGACGGTCACGACGCAGGTGCGCCGCTGGACGGACCCAAGGGGCGCGGGGCGGTATCGAACATGCGGCTTCCGCCGCGCGGGCGCGACCAGCCACAACGAACCCGCAGACGCGCGACGGCATAGCGAGGCACGTCGGAGCGCTCCGCTGTTGCTCGTGGAGGCCTTCGTCTCAGGCGCCGGAAAGCCCGTGCCCACCGTCCTCGGCCAGCACGCCGCAGACGCCGAGGCCGCCGCCCGCGCCGTGGCGGAACGCCTGGCGGGCGGCGGCGAGACCGATGTGCTGTGCGCACCGCACCGGGCGTTCAACCTGCTGGCGGCCGGGGCGATGTGGGCGGGGCTGGAGATCGCCGGGGACGAGCTGGGGATGGACGTGCTGGTGGTGCGGGCCCGGCCGGTGGGCGGAGTCTGACGAAACGCTCGTCCGGCTGCACCGCAGGGCTCACGTCTCCGTGCGGTACATCAAGTCCGTCTCGTACGTCACGAACCCCAGCCGCTCGTACACCGAAACCGCCGCCTTGTTGTCGGCATCGACATACAGCATCGCCGTAGGCAGCCCCTGTGCCGCCAGATGACGCAGCCCGATCGTCGTCAGGGCCTTGCCCAGGCCGCCGCCCTGGGCGCCCGGGCGGACGCCGAGGACGTACACCTCGCCGAGTCCCTCCGCCGCGTGGACCTTCGTCCAGTGGAAGCCGATGAGTTCGCCCTCCCGTTCCGCCAGGAAGAACCCCGCCGGGTCGAACCACGGCTCGGCCTTGCGGTCGTCGAGGTCGCGCTGGGTGAGGGAGCCCTGTTCGGGGTGGTGGGCGAAGGCCTCGGCGTTCACCGCGAGCCAGGCCCTGTCGTCCTGGCCGGGGACGAAGGTGCGGACAGTCACGCCCTCGGGGAGTACCGGGTCCGCCAGCTGAAGGTCCGCCAGTGAGCGGCGCATCTGGCGCAGTTCGCGGAAGAGGGTGAGGCCGAGCACCTGGGAGAGATGCCGGGCGGCGGCGTGGCCTCCGTGGGCCCACACCCGCAGCCGCTTGCCGGACGCGGCGAGGAGGGCGGCGCCCAGCGCGCGGCCGTGGCCGTGACCGCGGTGCGAGGGGTGGACTACCAGCTCGGCGGCCGGGGCCTCGACCGGGTCGGTGTCCTCCAGCTGGGCGTAGCCGACGAGTTCACCGGCGACGGTGAGCAGCAGATGCGAGACGCCCTCGCGCGCGCCGCCGCGCAGTTGCAGCCGGCCCTGCTCGGACACCGCCTGCTGCCCGTCGTTCCGGGCGGCCTCCGCCAGCAGTTCGAGTACGGCCTCGGTCTGCTCGGGGGAGAGCGCGGAGTGGGTCTCGATGGAACGGGAGGGGAGAGGGGGTGCGGTGTCGTCGCTGGTCATGCGTACGAGGGTAAGGGGAGCGCCCGGCAATGTGGGGCAAAGGGGCGAGCAAAGAGGCAGGCAAAGGGAAACCAGAAAGTAACCATGAACCCTCTGTCGCGCTACGCGCGTTGACTCTAGGCTGCGCCCGACGGGGCCATGTCACTTTCGACCCACAGGGGGGCGTATGCCAGCCGAGTCACGGGCGCACGAGCGCCGCAGACGCCGTACTCACCTTCTCCTCGCCGGAGCCGCCGGTCTCGCCACCGCGGGCGCGCTGGCCGCGGCGCTCCCCGCGACGGCGACGGCGGAGGAGAGTTCCGCCAAGCACGGCGGCGGATCAACGTACAGCCGCTACCAGGACGTCCAGCTGCTGTCCTTCAACGACCTGCACGGCAACCTGGAGCCGCCCGCCGGTTCCTCCGGCCGGGTCACCGAGCTCCAGGCGGACGGCACGACGAAGACCATCGACGCCGGTGGTGTGGAGTACCTGGCCACCCATCTGCGCCAGGCCCGGGAGGGCAAGAAGTACTCCATCACCGCCGCCGGCGGTGACATGGTCGGCGCCTCCCCGCTGATCTCGGGCCTCTTCCACGACGAGCCCACCATCGAAGCGCTGAACAAGCTCGACCTGGACGTCACCTCGGTCGGCAACCACGAGTTCGACGAGGGCGCCAAGGAACTGGCCCGCCTGCAGAAGGGCGGCTGCCACCCGACGGCCGGCTGTTACGTCGAGGGCGAGGAGTTCGAGGGCGCCGACTTCCCGTACCTCGCCGCGAACGTCCTCGACGAGAAGACGAACAAGCCGATCCTCAAGCCCTACTGGGTGTGGAAGAAGCGGGACGTCAAGGTCGGCTTCATCGGCGTGACCCTGGAGGACACCCCGGGTGTCGTCTCCGCCGAGGGCGTCAAGGGCCTGAAGTTCAAGGACGAGGTCGAGACGATCAACAAGTACGCGCGCGTGCTCCAGGCACAGGGCGTGAAGTCGATCGTCGCGCTGATCCACGAGGGCGGGGCCCCGGCCTCCGGCTCGTACAACTACAACTGCGACTCCCCGGGCGCCGGCGACGGCATCTCCGGTCCGATCGTCGACATCGCCAAGAACATCACGCCGCAGGTGGACGCGCTGGTCACCGGCCACACGCACGCCGCGTACGTGTGCACGGTCCCCGACCCGTCGGGCAAGCCCCGCATGGTCACCTCGGCCGCGTCGTTCGGCCGCCTCTACACGGACACGACGCTGACGTACGACCGCTTCACGGGCGACATCGCCCGTACGGCCGTGAAGTCGGCGAACCACGTGGTCACCCGGGACGTCCCCAAGGCGCCCGACATGACCGAGCTGATCTCGAAGTGGAACACCCTCGCGGCGCCCATCGGCAACCGCGCCATCGGTTACATCTCGGCCGACATCCCCAACACGGGTACCGAGTCCCCGATGGGCGACCTCATCGCGGACGCGCAGCTGGCGTACGGCAAGGAGCTGGATCCGGAGACGGACCTGGCGCTGATGAACCCGGGCGGTGTCCGGGCGGGCCTCACCTACGCGGCGAAGGGCAGTGAGGGCGACGGCGTGGTCACCTACGCCGAGGGCTTCACCGTGCAGCCCTTCTCCAACACCGTGAACCTGCAGGACTTCACCGGCGCTCAGCTCATCCAGGTCCTCAAGGACCAGGTGAGCGGTGTGAACGCGAGCGCGCCGAAGATCCTGCAGCCGTCGTCGGGCCTGACGTACACGCTGGACCTGACCAAGACCGGCGCGGACCGGATCGTCGTCGACTCCGTGAAGCTGAACGGGGCGGCCATCGACCCGGCGGCCACCTACCGCGTCGCGACCAACAGCTTCCTCGCGGGCGGCGGCGACGGCATCACCACGCTGGGCCAGGGCACCAACGACCTGGTCGGCGCGGACGACCTGGCGGCGCTGGAGAGGTACCTCACGGCCAACTCCTCGGCCACGAACCCGATCGCGCCGCCGGCGGCGAACCGGATTACGGTCGTGAAGTAGTTCGTTGAACCAGTTCGTGCAGTGGCGTGAACTAGATCGCAAACCTCCGGTAGAGGTTGCGGGTGGGGGGCGTGCGCATGGTCGGATGGGCCGATGCGTTCCCCCCACCACATAACGACGCATCCTTATACAAACCCATATGAGGAGCTCGCCGCCCTGGATGATGGTCCGCTGGACGAGTTCCTCCACGAGGACAGACCGGAAGAGCGGGACGAGGCGGAGGCCCAGGACGATCCCTGGGCCCCGCCCAACCACCGCCGCAACGGCCGCCGCCGGCGCCGCGGCCGTTTCGCGGGTCTGCCGCTCGCGCTGAAGGCGGTCGTCGGCCTCGTCGTCCTCGCCGCCTTCCTCACCCTCGCCGACCGCTGGGCCCTGCTGTACGCCGAACGCAGAGCGGCGGACACCCTCAAGGACCGCATGCATCTGGCGGCGGCCCCCGAAGTCGAGATCAGCGGCTTCCCCTTCCTCACCCAACTCGCCGACGAGCGGCTGGACTCGGTCAAGGTGACCGTCCCCGACGTGGCCGCCGACCGGGTCTCGCTCGCGCAGGTCACGGCGACGGCACGGAACGTACGACTGGACACCGACGGCCCGACGTCGGTGCGCGGCGCCGACGTCCCCGAGCTGGAGGGCGACGTCCTGCTCTCCTTCGCGGACCTGAACCGTGAACTCGGCGCCTCCCAGGTGACGTTCACCGGAGAGGGCCATGACCGGGTGCGGGCGCGCGGCACGCTGCCGGTCGCCGGACACGACCTCCGGCTGCGTGCCGAGGCCCGGATCGTGCGCGAGGGTGACCGCGGCATCGCCACGCACATCGGCGGAATGCGCCTGGACGTCGGGGACTTGGCCACGTACCGCCCCGGCGCCCGCGCCTCCGAGGGCCTGCACCTCAGCCGACGGTCGGTGGCCCGCCTCGCCGAGGAGACCCGCAAGGCGAAGGCGCTGCTGTCGGTCCCGTCGGTCGTACGGCGCCTCGGGGTCCCCGACTCCGTCGTGCGCGAGGCGCTGCGCAGCGAGTCCAAGCTGACCGAGCTGACCGGCACCCCGCGCTTCGCCCACCAGGCGATGAAGCTCAACCTCATCGACCTGGCCCTCGACCACCCCGAACTCCTCAAGCGCCTCGGCTTCGACCCCGCCCTCCTCGACGCCCTGCCCCGCCTCACCCGCCCCGTCCTAGCCGACCAGCTCTCCCTGGGCTTCCGCCTGCCGGAGCCGCCGAGCGGGCAGCTGCGGCTGCGGGATGTGCGGGTGGAGAAGGACGGGATCAGGGTGCGGCTGGAGGGGGCGGGGCTGGCGGTCGGCCGTGGCCGCTGATGCCACGCCGGAAGCGTGGACGGTGGAGACACTGATCCGCAGGCGCTGATCCGGACTTCCCCGGCATGCCCGACCGGCATGCCGGGGAACGGTCGTCACACCCGGTGGACGCGGTAGGTGTCCAGCTCGTAGCGGGCGCCGACGATGGCCAGTTCGCCGGAGGCCACCTTCGCGGCGAGGTCCGGTTCCGCGGCGAGGCGGGCGTGGACGGCCCGTACGTTGGCGTCGATGGTGGAGTCGACGCGGGCGGCGCCTTCCTTGGTGCGGTCTATGTTCGGCGCTATCTGGTCGGCGATGTACTGGATGTGGGCCGGCAACCGCTCGCCCGACTCGTCCGCCGCGACGGCGGCCTTCACGGCGCCGCACGACTGGTGACCGACCACCATGACCAGCGGGATGTCCAGTTCGAGCACGCCGTAGGCGACGCTGCCGAGGACTGCCTCGTCCAGCACCTCACCGGCGGAGCGCACGGTCATCAGGTCACCGAGCCCCTGGTCGAAGACCAGCTCCGGCGGGACGCGGGAGTCGATGCAGCCGAGGACGACGGCGAAGGGGTGCTGGCCCGACGTCAGGCTCTGCCGCACGGCGGGCGACTCGTCGGGGTGTCGTTCACAGAAGGTGCGCCAGCGCCGGTTGCCCGCGGCGAGCTCACGCAGGGCCTCGTCGGGGGTGCTGGGGCGGCGAGTGGAGGCGGGGGTGGGGGTGGCGGGGGCCGCGGCTGATGCGGTGGCGGAGCCGAGGGTGGCAGCGGCACCCAGGGCCGCCGCGCCCGTCAGCCCGGTGCGAAGGAGTGCGCGCCGGGCGAAGGTGGATATGGCCGGCTTGGAGCCGGCACCTCTGTCGGAGTTCACGGGGTGGAACGTATGCCCGATTCCGGTAGCGAGCGCTTGCGTTACCGATTCATGGCCGGGCGCGGGAGATTTCTGGGCGGACGTTGGTCCGCCCTTGACGATCCCCCGCGCCTTTCTTGACCTTTCAAGGAGTCGCAGGAGTCGCAGGAGTCGTCAGGACGCCGTGGGCGTCCAGTTCCCCAGCCAGTCCGCGATCTCCTGCTCGGCGGCCTGCGCGTCGGTCAGCTGCGGACGGTTGCTGCTCGCGGCACCCGAGCCCGCGCCGGTGTTCTTGTACTCGGCGAACCGGTCGTCCTTCCAGGAGAAGCCGCCCATGTCGGACCACGGGGTGGACTTGATCGCGGCGCTGAGGTTGGTCTCCCGGACCGTGGTCTGCGGGTCCACCGTCGTGTCGCCGCCGGGGTGCCAGTTGCGGCCGAGGAAGAAACTGCCGTTGCTCACGTCGCCGTTGACGGTCGAGCTGGTGATGAGGATGCCCTTGCGGTTGGCCTCGGTGCTGGGCGCGGTGACGTATCCGGCGGAGGTGCCGTCCCAGCGCTTCCTCAGCGTGATGACCGACCTGTCGATGACGGCGGTGCCGCGGCCGAAGATGAAGTCGACATTGCCGAGGATGTAGGAGTTCTTGACGTAGACCCGGCCGAGGGTGCCCTTGGCGGCCGTCTCCATCTCCAGGGTGTCCTGGTCGCCGGTGATGATGAGGCTGTCGAGGAACACCTTGTCGGCCTGGGTCAGCAGGGCGACGGCCTGGTGTCCGGAGAGGGACTGGTTGACGGCTTCGTTGAAGTCGTTGGTGACGCTGAGGTTGCGCACCTGCGTGTCGTCGGCCTTGATGCTGAGCGTGGCGCTGCCGGGCGTGCCGTACGTCCCCGACCCGTCGGGCTTGGTCATCCCGGCGGCGTGCCCCTCGACGATGACGGTGTCCTTGCGGCTCGCGCCGGTCCCGACGATCGTCACGTGCGGCTTGTTCGAGGGCACGGTCACGGCCTCGCGGTACGTCCCCGGCTTCACCTGGATGACGACACGGGAGGGGTTGTTCGCCGGTACGGCGTTGATGGCGGCCTGCACGGTCGAGTACTGGCCGGAGCCGTCCTTGGCGACGGTGAGGGTCGTCGCGGCCTTGGTGCTCACCGTGCCGCTGCTCGCCGTGCCGATGGAACTCCTCGGCCCGGCGCCCGACTTGAGCAGGGACGGCACGTTCGCCGCCGTGTCCAGCGAGTACGAGTAGTACGTCTTCGGGTCGAAGGCGGTACCACCGCTCTCGTTACGGCCACTGGTGCCCGAGAAGACGTTGCCGCGCTGGACGAGCGTCGCGGTGCTGTCCTTGATGACGGGGTTGTTGACGCCCTGGAAGTAGGAGTTCTCCAGCACCATCTTGGTCTTGCCGCGCGAGTAGTTGCCGTACGACGACTTGATGTCCGTCCCCGCGACGTCCTCCAGGAAGTTGTTGTAGAGGTGCGCGTGGGCGGCGTTGTCGGTGGACGGGTTGCGCTGCTCGGTCTCACGCACCCAGTTGTGGTGAATGGTGATGTCGGTGACGACGTTGTCCGTCCACCCGATGCCGAAGGCCTTGTTGTCCTGGCTCAGCCTGTTCCAGGACACGGTCACGTAGGTGCTGTCCTTGCGGACGTCGATGAGCCCGTCGGCCATGTGCCGCAGGTCGTTGTGATCGATCCAGACGTGATGAGCACCGTCCATCTGAATCGCGTCGAAGTCGTGGTCCTTGTCGTTCCAGGTGCCCTGGTAGGTGTCCCGGATGGTGAGGTTCCGGATGATCACGTTGTGAACGCCGGAGCCGAGGAAGAAGCCACCGCCGACGATCTGCCCGGAGGTCCCGGATCCGACGATGGTCTTGTCGCTCTGGACCTTGATCTCTTTCCCGACGGGGGAGATGTTGATGGTCCCGGCGACGACGATGACGTACGGCTCGGCGGCCGTGGCGTACTTCTCCAGATCGGCCTGCGTCCTCACGGTGACGATCTGCCCGTCCCGCCCGCCGTAAGTGCCGTTCTGGCCGAGGGCGTTGACGGAGGCGAACCCGTCGGCGGTCGCGGTGGCCCAGGCGGGGGCGGCGGAGGTCGCGGCGGCCGCCTTCTGCTGGGCGCCGGCGCCGAAGAGACCGAGGTCCGTGCCGTAGGCGAAGGTTCCGGCGGCGGTCAGGGCCAGCGGGACCCCGACCGCCAGGGCCTTGCGGCTTCTGCGGTGGCGGGCCTTGCCGTGCTGCTCGCTCATACGGTGATCCGTTCCGTGCGGGGGGATGGTCGCTGCGCGGATCAGTCGCCGCCCCGTGGGGAAAGGTTGCCGGGGCCGGCCTCGATGCGCTCACCACGGCTGACGGACTCGGACGCCTCCTGGTCCGCCTTCGTGCGCGGCGTGAAGGAGGCGGCGTCATCCCGCCGGGATGTCACGGCGGGGCCTGAGCGGATCATTCCGGGCTAACGTCGGTCGTTATGGCCACCGATGCGATCACAGTCGAAGGACTGCGCAAGCGGTACGGGGATGTACAGGCCGTCGACGGGGTCTCGTTCGAGGTCGAGCGCGGCGAGTTCTACGGCATTCTCGGACCGAACGGCGCGGGCAAGACCACCACCCTGGAGATCGTCGAGGGACTGCGCGAGCCCGACGAGGGCACCGTCACCGTGCTCGGCGAGGCGTCCTGGCCGCGCAACCAGGCCCTGTTGCCCCGGATCGGCGTCCAACTCCAGTCCTCCGCCTTCTTCGAGAAGCTCACCGCCCGTGAGCAGATCCACACCTTCGCCTCGCTCTACGGCGTCCCCGGGACAAACGCCGACGCGATGCTGGAGAAGGTCGGCCTGACCGAGAAGGCCGGCGTCCGCGCCGAAAAGCTCTCCGGCGGCCAGATGCAACGGCTCTCCATCGCCTGCGCGCTCGTCCACGACCCGGAGCTGGTCTTCCTCGACGAGCCGACCACGGGCCTCGACCCGCAGGCGCGCCGGAACCTGTGGGATCTGCTGCGCGACATCAACGCCGAGGGCCGCACCGTCGTCCTGACCACCCATTACATGGACGAGGCCGAGACGCTGTGCGACCGGGTGGCGGTGATGGACCACGGCAGAGTCCTGCGAGTCGGCCCGCCCGGCGACCTGATACGCGAGCTGGGGGTGGACTCCCTCGAGGACGTCTTCCTCCAGCTGACCGGACGGGAGTACCGGGAGTGACGACGAGGAAGACGAGGGAGGGGGCGGGGATCCAGTCCTTCCGCAGTCTCAGCAGGGCCATGACGCTGGGCCTGCTGCGTGACCGGACAGCGGTCTTCTTCATGCTGGTCTTCCCCTTGATGTTCCTGGTGTTGCTCGGCACCCTCCTCAAGGACGCCGGCGTCTCCGAGTCGAAGGTGATCCAGGTCGGCGATGTCGCCGTCCTGGACGAGATGCCCGACAAGGAACGCGAGCAGCTCCGTGACGTGCTGCGGATCGAGAAGACGGACGGGTCGGCGGCGGCCCGCGCGGACGCCCTGGAGAAGGTCCGCAAGGGCGACGCCGACGCCGCGGTCACCCAGACCGGGGGAAAGGTCGAACTGCGCTTCTCGGCGGCCGACCTGGTACGGGCGGGGAACGTACGGGGCATCCTGGGATCGATCGTCGAGCGGGCCAACCAGACCGCGACCGGCCGGCCGCCCGCCTACACGCTGACGTCCGGGCAGGTCGAGGACGAGTCGACCAAGCCGATCCAGTTCCTCACGCCCGGCCTGCTCGGCTGGGCGGTGGCCATGGGAGCGGTGTTCGGCACCGCGCTCAACCTGGTCAGCTGGCGCAAGAAACGCATCCTGCGCCGGTTGTGGCTGGCGCCGGTCGACGCCGGCTCGGTGATCGGTGCCCGTATCGGGGTGAACCTGGCCCTGGCCCTCGCACAGACCGCGATCTTCCTGGGCGTGGCCACCCTGCCCTACTTCGGCCTGCGCCTGACCGGCTACTGGTGGCTGTCCTTCCCGCTGATCCTGAGCGGCACGCTGGCCTTCATGTCCATCGGACTGGTCGTCGGCGCCTGGGCCAAGTCGGAGGAGGCCGCCAACGGGATGGCCCAGCTCGTCGTCCTCCCGATGGCCTTCCTCTCCGGCTCCTTCTTCCCGCTCGACTCCGCACCACAGTGGCTTCGTACGGTGTCGGAGATCCTGCCGCTCAAGCATCTCGGCGAGGCGCTGCAGGGCGTACTGTCCCGAGGCGAAGGCTGGTCCGCGGCCCTGCCTGTAATCGCCGGTCTGCTCGGCTTCGCCGCGGTCCTGACCTTGATCGCCGCGCGCCTGTTCCGCTGGGACGAGGCGTAACGCCATCGAGTGAAGCGGGCGGGAAACCTAGACGGAAATGGGTTCGGCCGGGTCACGGTGATCTCATGACAGAGAACGTGATCGTCGGGCCGCTGTCCCGGTCGGAGCCGGTGCGCGGACCGTCCGCGTCGGGACGGTGAGTGCGGCTATGGTCGTAGACACGGCGCGTCGAAGGAGGACATCGATCATGGCTGCACACGCTGCGGAACCCGGTCCCGTCGTCCCCCCCATGCCCGAGCGGACTCCGAAGGCGCTGCGCGAGGCTATTACCCAGCATGCCCCCCAGCTCCTGCCCGACTTCGATGAGCACTGGAAGTGGGCTATCGCCGATGCGTACGACCTTGGCCCCGTGCCCGCGTTCATGGCCCGCTGGTGGGGCGAGTACGCGCTCGCTCGCGACCCCGAGCTGGATGCGCATGTGCTCGACCTCGAACGCCGTGCCGCAGAATCCACCGACATCGCCGAAGCGAAAGCTCTCCTTGAGGAGGCCTCGCAGATTCACCACCGAGTGCAAAAACTGGAGCCCGGCGAGTGACCGACGGATTTATGGGGCCGCCTTGGCAGATGGACTGGCGGCTCGATGCTCTCGCCGTCTTCGAAGCGCTGCCTACGCATGTACGGGAGATGGTCTACGCCGCGCGCGCCGAACTTGTCACGGCGAAAGACCCGTATTTCCGGGGTATCGAGGCCGAAGCCGACCTTCCCGATGACATGAAGGTCAGACCAGACCGGTCCACTGATCCGAAGGGCCGCCACATCTTGTTCTTCGACAACGGACACGGCTGGCTGAAGTACGTTTTCGTACCCCGCATCGAAGACCCCCAGATCATCGTGGAACAGGTCTTCTGGCAGGGCATCTAGAGCACCCCTGGGGGCGCCTCCGGCGGAGCCGTAGCCGCCCCCGGCAGCCGCACCGTCGCCACCGTGCCGCCGCCCTCCGCGCGGGCCAAGATGACCTGCCCGCCCGCCTGCTGAACCGTCCGCGCCACGATCGACAAACCCAGCCCCGACCCCGGCAGCGCCCGCGCGCTCGGGGAACGCCAGAAGCGGTCGAAGACGTAGGGGAGTTCGTCGGCGGGGATCCCGGGGCCGTGGTCGCGGACCGTCAGGACGCCGTCGGCGAGCTGCACCTCGATCGTGCCGCCCTCGGGGCTGAACTTCACCGCGTTGTCGAGGACGTTGACCACCGCGCGCTCCAGGGCCGCCGGTTCCGCCCGTACGAACCAGGGCTGCAGGTCGGCGGTGATCGTCAGCTCCGGTCCGCGGAGGCGGGCGCGACGCAGGGCCGACTCGACCGTGTCCTCCAGCGAGATCACCTGGACGCGTTCGCCACGCTGACCCTCCGAACGGGACAACTCCTGCAAGTCGCCGATCAGGGACGCCAGTTCGGTCATCTGGGCCTTCACCGAGGCGAGGAGGGCCTTGCGGTCCGCCTCGGGGATCGGGCGGCCCGTCTCCTCGCTGCGGGTGAGGAGTTCGATGTTGGTGCGGAGGGAGGTGAGGGGGGTGCGGAGTTCGTGTCCGGCGTCGGCGATCAGCTGTTGCTGGAGTTCGCGGGAGCTGGCCAGGGCCGACGTCATGGAGTTGAAGGAGCGGGAGAGGCGGGCCACCTCGTCCTCGGAGTCCTCCTCGACCGGGATGCGGATGTTCAGGTCCTCGGTGCGGGCCACGTGTTCCACGGCCTCGGTGAGCTTGTCGACGGGGCGGAGGCCGGCGCGGGCCACTGCGAGGCCTGCGGCTCCGGCGCCGAGCACTCCTACGCCGGAGACGAGGAGGAGGATCAGGGCGAGGTCGTTGAGGGTGGACTGGGTGTTCTTGAGCGGGACCGCGATGAGGAGCGCGGTGTCGGGGTAAAGCTGGGGCGGGCTCAATGGGCCCTGGCTGACGACCAGAGGAACGGTATACACGCGCACGGCATTGCCGTCCGTGTCGGTGCCGTTGCGGGTGATTCCGTCGAGGACGTTCCCCGTGCTGCCGGCCGCGTCCTTGATCACGTCCTTGTCGGCGCTGGTGACCTTGACGGTGCCCGCCGATGTCGAGGAGACGCAGGGCGTACCGTCCGCCTTGACCAGCTGGATGTAGGTGCTCTGCATCCGCAGGCCGGTCACGATGCCGGTCTGGTCGGTCGGCACGGTCTGCGGGCAGGCATCGAGGAGCTCCACGACCTGGTTCGACCGCTGCGGCTCGGACATCTTCTTGAGGTCGGCGTCGACCTGGGCGTACAGCTTCCCCTGCACGATGAACCAGCACGTCACCGAAACCGCCGCCACCGCGAACGCCACCGCCGCCGCCACCAGCAGCGCCAGCCGCGACCGGATCGGCAGCGACCGGAACCGGCGCAGAAGCTTGCTCACTCCGCCCCGCCCTGCCGCAGCACATACCCCACACCCCGGACCGTGTGCACGAGCCGCGGCTCGCCGCCCGCCTCGGTCTTGCGGCGCAGGTACATGACGTACACATCAAGGGAGTTGGACGAGGGCTCGAAGTCGAAGCCCCAGACCGCCTTGAGGATCTGCTCCCGGGTCAGCACCTGGCGCGGATGCGCCATGAACATCTCCAGCAGCGTGAACTCCGTACGGGTCAGCTCCACCGGCCGCCCACCCCGCGTGACCTCCCGCGTCGCGAGGTCCATGCGCAGGTCCGCGAAGGTCAGCGCCTCGTCGTCCTCCGCCGGGCCCGCACCGGCCGCCGCCGCGTAGGAGCTGCGCCGCAGCAGGGCCCGGACCCGGGCGAACAGTTCGTCCAGCTCGAAGGGCTTCACGAGGTAGTCGTCGGCACCCGCGTCCAGTCCGGTCACGCGGTCGCCGACCGTGTCGCGGGCCGTCAGCATCAGGATCGGCGTGGTGTCGCCGGCGCCACGGATGCGACGGGCGGCGGTCAGGCCGTCCATGCGGGGCATCTGGATGTCGAGGACCACCAGGTCGGGCCGGTAGGCCGTCGCCTTCTCCAGGGCGTCGGCACCGTCGACCGCGACCTCGGTGCCGTACCCCTCGAAGGCGAGGCTGCGCTGGAGTGCTTCGCGCACCGCCGGCTCGTCGTCGACGATCAGGATGCGCTGGGGGTCACGGTCGCCATCGGCGGGGCTCATGGGCTCGGGATCCTCGGGTGTGATGGGGACAGGGGCTGAGCGGCTCAACGCCTTCAGCCTCGCATGATTCTCGGCTTTGTCGGCGTTCGCGGTTTTTCTCAGCCTCGTACGGTACGGCGGCGGCCGCGGGCCACGGCGGTCCGGCGGCCGGTGCCGGGACCGGCGGTGGTCGCCAGCTCAGGCGCCCGGGACGGGGCCGTCGGAGCGTGCAGGGCGCCGGCGATGGCGAGGGCCAGGGCGAAGTCGCCCGGGCCGACGCCGGTCGCGGTGTGCTCGACCCGCTCGATCTGCTCAACCTGCTGGATCATGACGTACTCCTTCGGCTCTGCGAGCTCGGCTCGGCGAGGTCAGCTCTGGGAACCCGACCGCAGCTTCGCGAGGTCGGACTTGACGGTGTTGATCGGGATGGCGAAGCCGAGGCCCACGCTGCCCGCGTCGGACGAACCCGAGCCGGAGGCCGAGTACATCGCGGAGTTGATGCCGATGATGTTGCCGTTCATGTCGATCAGCGCGCCGCCGGAGTTGCCGGGGTTCAGGGACGCGTCGGTCTGGATCGCCTTGTACGTCGTCGTCGACGAACCGGTGTCGCCGTTGAACTGCTGACCGCCGAACTCGAACGGCCAGCCACCGTCCGGCTGCTGTTGCTGCTGCCCCTCGTCCGTCGAGACGGTCACGTCCCGGTCGAGCGCGGAGACGATGCCGCTGGTGACCGTGCCGGTCAGGCCCTCGGGGGAGCCGATCGCCACGACCTCGTCGCCGACCTGGACGCCGTCGGAGTTGCCGAGCGTGGCCGGTGTCAGCCCGGAGGCGTTGTGCAGCTTGATCAGCGCGAGGTCCTTGCTGCTGTCGGTGCCGACGACCTCGGCGGTGTACTCCTTGCCGTCGCTGGTCTTCACCTTGACCGACGAGGCACCGGAGACGACGTGGTTGTTGGTGATGATCTCGCCGTCACTGGTGATGATCACGCCGGAGCCGGTGGAGGACCCGGCGTTGGACTGGGCGTTGATCTCGACGATGCTCGGGCTGACCGCCTTGGCGACCCCGGACACCGTGCCCTTCTGACTGGACGGGACGACGTTGGTGCTGGTCGAGCTGGCGGCGACGGTGTCGTTGCCGGTCAGCTCCTGTAGGCCGTACGCCGTCCCGCCTCCGATCGCCGCGGCGACGATCGCCACGGCGGCGAGCAGAGCGACGGGACCGCGATTGCGGCGCCGCGCCTTCGGCGCCTGGGCGACGGGCTCGGCGAGGAGAGCGGTGGGGGTTCCGCCGCCGCTCGCCTGGACCGTCGGCTCGTGCGCCGGCGGGGGCGGCCACTCGGGGTTCACCGGGGAGGAGGAGGCGTGCTGCTGGGCGCCCTGGTAGGGGTTCGCGTACTGCTCGTACTCGCCGTCGCGGCGGAAGCTCTCGGTCATGCCGATGAGCTTGTCGCCCGACCATGAGAGCTCCCTGAGTGCTCCCTGAGAAGCCCGGCAGAACCTCGTATGCCCGATATAAAGCCCCCACTGGGGCCACGGGCAGTCCTCTCAGAGAACGCTCAGAGAAGCCACCCAGGGGCGCGGGGAACTGCGCGACGAGCCACACACAACCGGTACCCGCACGCTGTCAGAACCCCTCGAGCTCTTAGGCGCACACGCAAGCTCTCAGGCGCACCCACACGACTTCCGTGCGACCAGCCGCGACGGAAACACCTTCAACCGCTCCCGCCGAGACCCGGCGACCCGCAACCCGTCATCAAGGACCAGATCCACGGCGGCCCGAGCCATGGCCGACCGGTCGGACGCGATGGTCGTGAGCGGCGGATCCGCCAGCGCCGCTTCCTTGATGTCGTCGAACCCGGCGACAGCCAACTCCCCCGGCACATCCAGGCGCAGCTCCCGCGCAGCCCGCAGCACACCGATCGCCTGGTCGTCGGTGGAACAGAAGATCGCCGGCGGCCGGTCAGGACCGGCAAGAATCTCGAGGGCCACGTGATACGCGTCGTAGCGGTTGTACGGCGCCTCGAACAGCCGCCCCTCCGTGGAGACCCCCGCCTCGGCCATCGCCCGCCGCCAGCCCTCGACGTGGTCGGAGACCGGGTCGCCGACCGCCGGTGTCTCCGCGGTGCCGCCCATACAGGCGACGTACTCGTAGCCGTGCTCAAGGAGGTGGCGTACGGCGAGCTGGGCGCCGCCCAGGTCGTCGGTGACGACGGCGACGTCGTCTATGGCCTCGGGCCGCTCGTGGAGGAGGACGACCCGGGCGTCCCAGGCCTCGATCTCGGCGGCGGCGAGGTCGTTCAGGGCGTGGGAGACGAGGATGAGCCCCGAGACCCGCATTCCGAGGAACGCCCGCAGATAGTGGACCTCGCGCTCGCCGACGTAGTCGGAGTTGCCGACGAGGACCATCTTCCCGCGCTCGGCCGCGGCCCACTCGACCGCGTGCGCCATCTCCCCGAAGAAGGGCTGGCGCGCGTCCGGCACGATCAGACCTATGAGATCCGTGCGCCGCGATGCCATCGCCTGGGCCACGCGGTCGGGCCGGTACCCCAGTTCCTTGATCGCGGCGAGGACACGCTCGCGCGTGGCCGGGGCGACCGGCCGGGGTCCGTTGTTGATGACATAGCTGACGACGGCAGTGGAGGTCCCTGCCAGCCGCGCCACGTCATCCCGAGTCACCTTGGCCACGCGCGGAGTCTACGCGGATGGACCCACTCTGGGCAGGGCGTGAAGGAGCTTCCCTGTCGCCCGGCTGCCACTCCGCTGTGCGAATGCGACGCCGGTGCGCCCTGTCCGAGCGGCCGCGTGTGCCTTTCTATGCCTCGGCCCGGAGCTCGACGCCGTCGAGAGCGGCCGTCTCGTCCGGATCTTCCGATTTCGGCCGGTCGGCCTTGGCCTTGGCCTCCTCGGCGGCCCGGTCGACCTTCTCCGGGGTAACGAATCGATAACCGACGTTCCGGACGGTCCCGATGAGTGACTCGTGCTCGGGCCCGAGCTTGGCGCGCAGCCGTCGTACGTGGACGTCGACGGTGCGGGTGCCGCCGAAGTAGTCGTAGCCCCACACCTCCTGGAGCAGCTGCGCGCGCGTGAAGACGCGGCCCGGGTGCTGGGCGAGGTACTTCAGGAGCTCGAACTCCTTGAAGGTCAGGTCGAGGACCCGGCCCTTGAGCTTGGCGCTGTACGTCGCCTCGTCGACCGACAGGTCGCCGTTGCGGATCTCCATGGGGGAGTCGTCGGCGACGATCTGCTGGCGGCCCATGGCGAGCCGCAGCCGCGCCTCGACCTCGGCGGGACCGGCCGTGTCGAGGAGTACGTCGTCGATGCCCCAGTCGGCGGTGACGGCGGCGAGGCCGCCCTCGGTGACGACGAGGACGAGGGGGCAGCCGGGGCCGGTGGAGCGCAGCAGCTGGCAGAGGCTGCGGACCTGCGGCAGGTCACGTCGGCCGTCGATGAGGATGACGTCGGCGCCGGGGGTGTCGACGAGGGCGGGTCCCTCCGCCGGTGCCACCCGCACGTTGTGCAGCAGCAGGCCGAGAGCCGGGAGCACCTCCGTCGACGGCTGGAGGGCATTGGTCAGGAGCAGCAGAGAACTCATACGTCTGGTTCCTCCTCGGTCCCTGCGAGGACATGTGCGGTACGGAACTGCTCTGCGATCCCGAAGGCCCCGTACACCTGCGGTTTCCCGCGTCGTATACAACGCTTCCGAAAGCACAAAAGGACCCGGGGGCTACGCTGCCCGAGTCCTCTGCCCAGCAGAATAGCCCACATGAGCAACGGTCCGGCAGGTCATGTGGCACGATCGACGGTTCGTCCGAACTCTGAGACATCCAGACGTACACCTTTGCGGACGTTTCTGCACACGGACGACGGCGTGACGATCGATTCCGTATACGACCCGGGTGCGGTCGTATACGACTCCTTCCGTCCACCTGCCGGTGACCTGGTGTTCGTCGTCGCCCACGGCTTCACCGGGGACGTGGACCGGCCACATGTGCGACGCGGTGGCGGAGGCCTTCACGCGGTACGGCGCCGTCGTCACCTTCTCCTTCCGGGGGCACGGGGCGTCGGGCGGGCGGTCGACCGTGGGGGACCGTGAGGTGCTCGACCTGGCGGCCGCGGTGCGGTGGGCCCGCGAACTCGGGCACGCGCGCGTGGTGACCGTCGGCTTCTCCATGGGCGGCTCGGTGGTGCTGCGGCATGCGGCGCTGTACCGGCCGGAGGGATCGGGGCGCGAGGGGCGCGCGGAGGCGCACGCGGATGCGGTGGTGTCGGTGAGCGCCCCCGCCCGCTGGTACTACCGGGGTACGGCCCCGATGCGGAAGCTGCACTGGCTGGTGACCCGGCCCGAGGGGCGTCTGGTGGGCCGCTACGGATTCCGTACCCGGATCCACCACCGGGAGTGGAACCCGGTACCGATGTCCCCGGTGGAAGCGGTCCCGCACATCGCGCCGACCCCGCTGCTGATCGTGCACGGCGACCGCGACGGCTACTTCCCCCTCGACCACCCCCGCATGCTGGCCCAGGCGGCCGGTGACCACGGCGAACTGTGGCTGGAGCCGGGCATGGGGCACGCCGAGCACGCGGCCACCGACGCTCTGCTGGACCGCATCGGGGGCTGGGCCGGCGCACAGGGCGGCTAGCCTGACGGAGTACACAGCCGATCGAATGAGTCGATTGAGGAACCGGATGCCAAAGGTCACGGTGCGCTACTGGGCCGCCGCGAAGGCCGCGGCCGGGATCGCCGAGGAGCCGTTCGACGCGGCCACGCTCGCCGAGGCGCTCGACGCGGTGCGTGAGCGACACCCCGGGGAACTGACGCGCGTACTGCGGCGATGCTCGTTCCTCGTCGACGGTGACCCCGTGGGCACCCGCGGACATGAGACGGTACGGCTGGCCGACGGCGGCACGGTCGAGGTGCTCCCGCCGTTCGCAGGAGGGTGACGATGACCGACCAGCCGTATCAGGGACAGGGATACGAGGGGTACGACCCGTATCAGCAGCCCGCGCCGACCCCGACCCCGGCGCCGCAGGCCTGGCCCGGGCAGCAGCCGCACGACGATCCGCAGGCCGCCCAGCAGTACACGCAGCAGTGGCAGGGGCAGACCTGGGAGACCCAGGTGCAGCCCCCGGTGCCGTCGGCCTCGGCGGCCGAGACGTCGTATCTGCCGTCGCAGGGGGCGGGGGCGGCGTATGCGGGGTACCAGGGCGGTGACTCGTCCGGGTACCGGGCGGGAGGCTGGGACGGGGTGCCGCAAGGCCGGCAGCCCCAGACCCAGCAGGCTCAGGCCCAGCAGGCCCACATGCAGGCTCAGGCCCAGCAGGCCCATATGCAGTCGCAGGCCCACGTCCACTCTCAGGCCCAAGCCCAGGCCCAGGCTCAAGCCCAGGGCCAGTTCCAGGCACCCGCGCAGCCGCGGAGCCACATGCAGGCTCCGGCTCCCCAGCCCGAGACGGAGGTAGAGCCGGGCGACGATCCCGGCTACGGCCCCGCCACTGTCTCCGGCAACGCCCGCATCACCGACGCCCAGCGGGCCCGGCTGGAGGGCCGTTCGCCGATCATCGAGCCGGGGATGCAGCCGGCCGCGCTCACGGCGCTGCTGGGGCTGCTGCTCTCGGCGACGGCGGCGGTCGGGACGTACGCCCTTCTGGTGCCCCTCGTCGTCCTTCAGGCCGTGACTGCGGCGGGCTGGTTCCGGCTGAACGGCATGTGGCCCGCCCGGCAGGGCATCGCGCTGGCCTTCGCGGGCGCGCTGACGGCGGACGTGGCGCTGCTGGTGGCCGACGGGGCGCCGGCGGCGATCCTCGGGACGCTGGGCGTGTGGGTGCTGCTGGCGCTGGTCCTGCAGCTCCGTTCGCACGCGGAGCCGGACGAGCGGATGTACGGCCTGATGGCGGCGGTTGCCTCGGCGGCGCTGTCGATCGTCGCGGCCGGGTATCTCGCGGCGGACGCGGATGCGGTGACCGTGGGTGCGATGGCGGTCGCGGTCGCCGTTCTGGCGCGGGCGCTGCCGTTGCCGACGCCGGCCTCTGTCGTGGTCGCCTTGCTTGCGGCGGCCGGGGCGGGGGTCGCCGGGGGCGCGATGACCGGGGCGGGGGCCGGTGGGGCGCTGCTCGGGGTGGGGGCTGGTGTGTGTGCGCTGATCGGCCACCGCGTCGCCAGTTACGACTATCCGTCGAGGTTCGTCCACTTCACGGCGGGCGTCGCGCTGCCGCTGTCGGCTGCGGCGCCGGTGGTGTACGTGCTGGGGCGGGCGCTGCTCTGACGCCGGGACGGTTCTTCGCCCCCGCCGCCCCTACCCGTCCCATCCTGAAGGGGCTCCGCCCCTTCGACCCCGCCAGGGGGCTCCGCCCCCTGGACCCCCGTCGGCCCTGAAGGGGCCTTGTCCTCAAACGCCGGACGGGCTGGACGACGCGGACCCGCGCTGAGAAGTGGCGGTCCGGCATCGTCCCCAAGGGGCGCGGGGAACTGCGCGACCAGCCCCCGACGGCCGTTCGTCGCGCACTCGGCGTCAGTCACCACGGCGCGAGCGAAGCCCCCCGCTGTCACAGGTGATCGACAATCCCCCGGTCTTCCCCCACCGCAGGGTTACGCTCGCGCTGGACGGCCACCCGGTCGTCCTGACCAATCGTGACCGATCCTGATCGTGTGACCGTCATCCTTTGATGACCGCCGAGGTGGGGGGAACACCACAACATGCGCGCCCTGCGGATACTGCTGATCACCGTCGTGATACTCGGCGGCCTCTTCGTGCTGGCCGACCGGCTCGCCGTCGGGTTCGCCGAGGACGAGGCGGCCGGCAAGCTCCAGGCCAACGAGAACCTCGCCGCCGCCCCGGACGTGTCGATCAAGGGCTTTCCCTTCCTGACCCAGGTCGCGAGCGGCACGCTGGACGACGTCGAGGTCGGCATCAAGGACTACGAGGCCACGACCGGCACCGACGGCAAGACGATCCGGATCGACGACCTCAAGGCGAACATGAAGGGCGTCGAGTTCTCCGGCGACTACAGCTCCGCCACCGCGGCCACCGCCACCGGCACCGCGTCCATCACCTACGCCGAGCTGCTGAAGACCGCCAAGTCCGAGCCCACCCAGGTCGCCCCCGGCGTCACCGCCAACGTCATCGGCCTCTCCGACGGCGGCAACGGCAAGATCAAGGTCGCCGTCGAGGCCACCGTCCTCGGTAACAAGCTGCCCGAGCCGGTCTACGTCCTCAGCTCCGTCACCGCCCAGGGCGACACCGTCCGGGTGCACGCCGACACCCTGCCCAGCTTCGGCGGCACCACCATCGCCGAGGCCCGGGTCCGCGCGATCACCGACTTCGAGCAGAAGATCGACGGCCTCCCCGGCGGCATCCAGCTCGACAAGGTCCAGGCGGCGAAGGACGGCGTCGAGATCACGGTGAAGGGTTCGAACGTCCGCCTCGCCGGGTAGTACGGGGCCGGAACGGTCCGTACGGCCGGTGCGCACCATACGGATCGGCGCGCGTGTCCGAGTGGCGAGACGACACCGTCCGCACCGTAGATGTGACCGCGACTGCACGGGTCCGCGAGCCGCGCCACTACGCCCTCTTGAGTGATTCCATCCCGCATCCCGGACGATCGTGTCTCGACATATGACACACCGGTGACACGCCCGCCTGTCCGTCCCTACGATCGAGCCCATGAAGCGACAGGCGGATCTCACGAAGCGGCGGGCAGTAGACCTGTGCCGCGTTGCCGCCATGCTCTGTCGCCCCTTCTGAGCGGAAGCTCCGACTTCTGCGTTTCCCCCCGCCCTGACCAGGGCACAGGTGCGCCGTCTCGGCACGAGCGCGCGCACCCCACGCACTCGCACGCCCCGCCGCCGCAACTGCCCCGGAGGAGAGAAGAGCATGAGCCGCAGCGACGTCCTCGTTGACGCCGACTGGGTCCAGGAGAACCTGGACAACCCCAACATCGCGATCGTGGAGGTGGACGAAGACACGTCCGCCTACGAGAAGAACCACATCCGCAACGCGATCCGCATCGACTGGACGAAGGACCTGCAGGACCCGGTCCGCCGTGACTTCATCGACCAGGAGGGCTTCGAGAAGCTCCTGTCGGCGAAGGGCATCGCCAACGACACGCTGGTGATCCTCTACGGCGGCAACAACAACTGGTTCGCGTCCTACGCCTACTGGTACTTCAAGCTCTACGGCCACGAGAACGTCAAGCTTCTCGACGGCGGCCGCAAGAAGTGGGAGCTGGACGCCCGCGAGCTGGTCGAGGAGGTGCCCGAGCGCCCGACGACCGAGTACAAGGCCAAGGCCCAGGACACCTCCATCCGCGCCTTCCGTGACGACGTCGTCGCCGCGATCGGCTCGCAGAACCTGGTCGACGTCCGGTCGCCCGACGAGTTCTCCGGCAAGCTGCTCGCTCCGGCCCACCTGCCGCAGGAGCAGTCGCAGCGTCCGGGCCACGTCCCGACCGCCCGCAACATCCCGTGGTCGAAGAACGCCAACGACGACGGCACCTTCAAGTCGGACGAGGAGCTCAAGGAGCTCTACGCCGAGGAGCAGGTGGACCTGGCGAAGGACACCATCGCCTACTGCCGTATCGGTGAGCGCTCCGCGCTGACGTGGTTCGTCCTGCACGAGCTGCTCGGTGTGGAGAACGTCAAGAACTACGACGGCTCCTGGACCGAGTACGGCTCCCTGGTCGGCGTCCCGATCGAGCTCGGCGCCAACAAGTAACAACCCACCCGCAGAACCCGACCGGCCTTCCTTCCGGTCAGACCCCTCTTGGAGAAAGACATGTGTGGAGCGAAGGCCGGCGGCCCCGACGCCTCGACGATCAAGCCCGGTGAGACCACGATCCAGGGTCAGGTGACCCGCGACGGCGAGCCGGTGACGGGCTACGTCCGTCTGCTGGACTCGACCGGCGAGTTCACCGCGGAGGTCCCCACCTCCGCCACGGGCCAGTTCCGCTTCTACGCGGCCGAGGGCACCTGGACCGTACGTGCGCTCGTCCCCGGCGGCACCGCCGACCGCACGGTCGTCGTCGCCGAGAAGGGCGCTCTCGCCGAGGTCGCGATCGCGGTCTGAGCGACTGCTGCAGCCGAAGGGCCGCACCCCACGGGTTGGACACCCGGGGCGCGGCCCTTCGTCATGCCCGGTGCGCCCCGGCAGTACGGGCCTACGCTGGACGTATGTACGCACGGCGACGTCGCGTGGCCCCTCCTTGATGCGTCCTTTTGCACTGCTTCGCAGGCTGCGGGGCGCTGCGCCGGACTCCGTCCGTCGGCTCTCGGTAGCCCTCTCGCCTCGTCCGAGTCGCACCTCATCCGGCTCACGCTGAAGCCCCCGGCCTGCGCCTACCCTGGACTTATGTACGCACGGCGACGTCACGTGGCCCCTCCTTGATGCGTCCCTTGCACTGCTTCGCAGGCTGCGGGGCGCTGCGCCGGACTCCGTCCGTCGACTCTCGGTAGCCCTCTCGCCTCGCCCGAGTCGCACCTCATCCGGCTCACGCTGAAGCCCCCGGCCTGCGCCTACCCTGGACTTATGTACGCACGGCGACGTCACGTGTACTTCGCCATGATGGGGACGTGCATCGCGCTCTTCGTCCTGGCCTGGGGTGTCGTGCGCCTCTGGTCGGTCCCGGTGGCCGTGGGGATGTGCGTCGTAGCCATGGTCATCCCGCCGCTCGCCGCGATGGTCGCCAACCGGCGGGGCCCGGAGGACCGCTGGTGGGACGACCCGTCCGGGGATCCTCAGTCCGACGAGTGGTGGGACGAACTGGACGGCAAGAGGCGGCCGCGGTGAGCGTCGGGGCGCCGACGCGGGGGAGGACCCGGTGAGACTGACGGCGGCGACACTGGACGCGCCGAACGCGCGTGAGCTGGCGGAGTTCTACCTACGGCTGCTGCCCGACTGGCGGGTCCGGCGCGGGGAGGACGGGCCGGACTGGGTGCACATCCGGCCGTCGGACGGCGGGACGGGACTGTCGTTCCAGACCGCACCCCGGTACGTGCCGCCCGTCTGGCCGAGCGCGCCGGGCCGGCAGCAGATGATGGTGCACCTCGACATCGAGGTCGACGACCTGGAGCGCGAGACCGCCCGGGCCGTGGCCGAGGGCGCCCGGCTCGCCGCGTACCAGCCCCAGCGGAACGTCAGGGTCCTGCTCGACCCGGCCGGACACCCGTTCTGCCTGTACGTCGACGCCGGGGAGTAGGGCCCATGGCCGGCCCCTCCAGGGCCTAGTAGACCAGCGCCTGCGTGTCCTCTCCCAGCGCCTCCTGCACGAACACCTGCGCCCCCGCGATCCGTACGCCCTCGAGGACGTCCTTCTCGGTGATGTCCCGGCGGGCCGCGCACTGCGTGCACAGGGTCACGCGTCCGCCTGCCAGCAGCGAGTCGAGCAGGTCGGGCAGCGGGGCGGCGTGCGGCAGCTCGAACTCGGCGGCGCGGCCCGGCAGGGCGAACCAGGCGGACTCACCCGTGAGCCACAGGGACACCTCGACCCCGCTCGCCACGGCCACCGCCGCCACCGTGAACGCCTGCGAGCAGCGCTCGGGGGCGTCCGCCCCGGCCGTCACCTTGATCACGAGCTTCTTCGCCATGCCCGAATCGTAATCAACTCCCTTGCGACTCCGCGCAACCCCAAGCCTTGGCCATGAGTCTCCTGTGCGCGCGTCATACGGAATGCGCGCTTCACTTTCCGTGGGGGGACCTCTTGGAAGTACCCGAAGAAGTGGGTGTGGCGGCTGCCCCGGCTGCCCCCGCCGCCCTGGCGGCACCCGATGCCCCGGCGGTCCCGGCGGCACCCGATGCCCCGGCGGTCCCGGATGCTCCTCCCGGGCGGCCGCGTCGCCGTGGGCGTACCGCGCTGCTGATCGCCGGGGCCGCCGTGCTCGGGCTCGTCGCCGGGACCTGCGCCGGTTATCTCGTCCAGGCCGACCGCGAGCCCACCAGGCTGCCTTCGCTCTCGCAGCCGACGCTCGCGCAGTCGAACGGCGAGGCACCCGAGCCGCTGTCCGCCGCGCGGGACCGCCGGGTGCGCACCGACGGCGACCTGCGCAAGCTGCTGCTGAAGAAGCCGAAGGGCGCGAAGGACGCCGAGTGGCTGGAAGGCTCCGACGGCTGGCTCGACCAGGCCGCCTACGCCGACTACTACAACTCCCCGGCGGAGATCTTCGGCGACCTCGTCGACGACGAGTTCCGGCGCGGTGCGATCACCGGCTGGGAGGTCGGTGACTCGTACGACGTGGAGATCCGGCTGATCCAGTTCCGGCAGGAGGAGGACCTGGGGGCCGTCGGCACCGCGAAGAACAACCAGCACTGGGCCGACGCCGAGGGCTCCACCAGCAGCTGGGCCATCCCCGGCACCGGTGGCGGCATGGCGTACGTCCACAAAAAGCCCAAGGCCGAACCCGGGTACCTGCCGGTGTACAGCGCGGAGGCGCACGCCTGGCGCGGGGACATCGCCCTGGAGATCTGGGTCCTCGGCAGCAAGCCGGTCAGCAAGAAGACGATCATGAACCTGGCCGAGCGGCAGATGGAGCGGCTGTGAGTGAGAACGAGAGCGGGAGCGCGATACCGCCGGCGCCCGCGACGAAGCCCGTCCGCCGGGGCCGTGTCGCCGCCGTCGCCGGGTCGCTGCTGCTGACCGGCGCGGTCGTCGCGGGCGTCGGCGTCACGGCGGTCACCGTGCGGGACGCCGACCGGGACGCGGGCGCGCCCGTCTGGACGCTCCCGGAGGAGGGCAGGAAGGACAAGAAGGGCGATGCCGACGAGGCCGCCACCAAGGCCGGCGCGCTCTCCGCGATGCTCGTGCCGTACGGCGACGGCACCTGGGTCCGAGGGCCGGACCTCGGCGAGTTCGGCTCGGACGTGCAGCTCAGCGGGGCCCAGGCGACGGCCCTGCGCAAGGAGTCGCTGCGGGACCTGCCCCGCACCCAGCGCCGCAAGCTGGAGAAGCAGATCGACAAGGAGCGCATCACGGGCATGGCGATGCGCAGCTACTACGACTCCGACGCGGTCAACTTCCACAACGACGACGACAACTACACCGTGAGCATCGTGCTGTCCCAGATGGAGAGCCGGGCGGCGGTACGGGACATCGCGAGGTTCCACAGCGAGTTCCTGGAGACCCTGGACATCTTCCGCGACGGGCCCGAGATCAAGGGTCACAAGAACGCGAAGTGCTTCCTGCCGCCCAAGGGCGCCGACACGGAACTCGAAACCATGTTCTGCTCCGCCTCCCAGGGAGACATCCTGGTCACCGCCACCGCGGACGGGGTCAAGCCACTCGACACCGAGAGCGTGGCGGCCCTGCTCGCAGAACAGCTCGACCGCATCGCCGAGCCCGGGCAGGCGATATGACCGAGCAGCACACCACCCAGCCGACGGAGCCGACGGAGCCGACACAGCCGGCTGAGCCGCCAGTGCCGGTCGGGCCGGGCGCGGCCATGCCGGCGTACCCCTACCCTCACCCCCACCCCCACGTCACCGTCCCGCCCCCACCATCCGCACCTCCGTCACCCCCCGCCAGGAAGGACCGCCGCACCCTCCGTGCCGTGCTGCGCTGGTCCGCCGCCGTCGTCGTCTTCGCGGCCGTCGGGTCGGGGGCGGCGTACGGGATCGCCGGGATGGAGCGGACGGACGTCCCGGGGCTGGCGACGGAGTCGGACGGGCGGTGGGAGTACCCGACGCTGGTGAAGCCGCCGTTGCCCGAGGGCAGCCCGGGGCCCACCGACGCGTCGAACCCGGCCGGTGCGCACCACGCCGACCTGCGTGCGCTGGTCCTGCCCGCGCCGAAGGGCGCCCGGGACGACAAGGCCTTGCGTGGCGAGGACGGGTGGCTGGCCACCGAGGACTTCCTGGCGGAGTACGCGGAGAAGGAGGACCGGGAGGAGTTCGGGCAGTCGCTCGTCGACCACGGTCTGCGGCACGTCGCGGCGCGCGGCTGGACCACCCCCGACGGCACGCACACCCGCATCTACCTGCTCCGCTTCGGTACCGCCGCCGTCGTGGACGAGCTGTTCGCGGACGGCCTCGCCCCGGTCGGCAGCGGCGGCCCCGAGTACGCCCTGCGCGACGCCGACGTCTCCGACTTCGACGTGGACTTCCCTGACGAGGTCCGGCTGATCGGGGAGGTGCGCCCCCATCCGTACACCGAGGTGAAGCCGTACGGCGCCGAGCAGGTCAGGCACGCCTACCTGCCCGCCGGTGACGTCCTCGCGCTCGTCGTGCAGTCCCGCAAGGGCGGCGCGGCGGCCGTGCCGTTCCAGCAGACGGTGGTGCTGCAGAGCCAGCTGCTGGGCTGACGAGCGCCCTCGGGGGCGTACCTCACACAGAGGCCCGGGCTCCGGCCGCGTAAGCTGGGGCCCGGCCCTGTGCACGTAACCGCACCGCACCCCGCTCAAGGAGCACCCCGTGGAGATCTTCTTCGAAGTCCTGCTGGTCCTGGTCGCCGTCGGCGTTCTCGCCTTCGCCGGTCTGACCGTGAAGAAGCTGTACCAGGGCCAGCGCTGACCCGTCTCTAGGAACTGCCTCTCATGATCGAGATCCCGTCCGACCTCCACAAGGACCTCGTCCCCCTCGCCTTCCTGCTCGGCAACTGGGCGGGCGCGGGCGTGCACGACTTCCCCGGCTCCGAGAAGTGCAACTTCGGTCAGGAGGTCGCCTTCACGCACGACGGCCGGGACTTCCTGGAGTACCGGTCCCACACCTGGGTGCTGGACAACGACGGCAACAAGGTCAGGCCGCTGGAGTCCGAGCACGGCTTCTGGCGCATCGACGCCGAGCGCAGGGTCGAGGTGACGATGACCCGCGACGACGGTGTCATCGAGATCTGGTACGGCGAGCTGGCCGACAAGAAGCCGCAGATCGACCTGGTCACCGACGCGGTCGCCCGCACGGCCGCCTCCCAGCCCTACACCGGCGGCAAGCGGCTGTACGGCTACGTCAAGAGCGACCTGATGTGGGTCGGCGAGAAGCAGACCCCCGAGGTCGAGCTGCGCCCCTACATGTCGGCGCACCTGAAGAAGGTCGTCACCCCGGAGGAGGTCGAGCGCTGGGCCAAGGCCCTGCCGGACGACCTGCCGGACGACGGGATCGCCTTCTTCAAGTAGGCAGCCGTTCGAGTAGCTCTAGACTCGTCGGTGTGGTGAGCACCGACTGGAAGAGCGACCTCAGGCAGCGCGGCTACCGGCTGACGCCGCAGCGGCAACTCGTGCTCGAAGCCGTGGACACCCTTGAGCACGCGACCCCCGACGACATCCTCGTGGAAGTGAGGAAGACGGCGTCGGGGGTCAACATTTCCACCGTGTACCGGACCCTGGAGCTCCTGGAGGAACTCGGGCTGGTCAGCCATGCCCATCTCGGGCACGGAGCGCCGACGTATCACCTGGCGGACCGGCACCATCACATCCACCTGGTGTGCCGGGACTGCTCGAACGTGATCGAGGCCGATGTGTCGGTGGCCGCCGAGTTCACGGCGAAGCTGCGCGCGACCTTCGGGTTCGACACGGACATGAAGCACTTCGCGATCTTCGGACGCTGCAAGGACTGCGCGCTGAAGGTATCGAACGGCAAGACTTCAACTACCGAGTCGTAGGCTTAGTCGTATGAAGAGCCCCCTGCTGTCCCTGCCCGGCGCCGTGCCCGCCGAGGGTGTGGACGAAGGCGTCGCCGCCCACTACGGCGATCTGTTCCGCGAGCAGCGCGCCCTCGCCGAGGGCACCGGATTCGTCGACCTCTCGCACCGCGGAGTCGTCACCGTCTCCGGCGAGGACCGGCTGAGCTGGCTGCATCTGCTGCTCACCCAGCACGTCAGCGACCTGCCGACGGGCCAGGCCACCGAGGCGCTGATCCTCTCCGCGCACGGCCACATCGAGCACGCGCTGTACCTGGTGGACGACGGCGCGACCGTCTGGGCCCATGTCGAGCCCGGCACGCAGGACGCGCTGATCGCGTACCTGGAGTCGATGAAGTTCTTCTACCGGGTGGAAGTCGCCGACCGGACGGCCGAGTTCGCTGTCGTGCACCTGCCCGCCGGCTCCATCGCCGAGGTGCCCGAGGGCGTCGTCGTACGCGAGACGGCGTACGGCCGCGACCTGTTCCTCCCGCGGGCGGACCTGGAGTCGTACGCCGACAAGGCGGGCCCGGCGGTCGGGATCCTGGCGTACGAATCCCTCCGCGTCGAGCACCACCGCCCGCGCCTCGGCTTCGAGACCGACCACCGCACGATCCCGCACGAGCTGGGCTGGATCGGCACCGCGGTGCACCTGCAGAAGGGCTGCTACCGCGGCCAGGAGACGGTCGCCCGCGTCCAGAACCTCGGCAAGCCCCCGCGCCGCCTGGTCTTCCTCCACCTCGACGGCAGCGAGGTCCATCTGCCCCCGCCCGGCACGGAGCTCCGGGTGGCCGACGAGGGCCCCGACGGCCGCAAGATCGGCTTCATCACGACGTCCGTACGCCACCACGAGCTCGGCCCGGTCGCCCTCGCGCTGGTGAAGCGGAACGTGCCGGTGGACGCGCGGCTGGTGGCGGGGGAGACGGCGGCCGCCCAGGAAGTCGTCGTGGAGCCCTAGGCTCCGCGACGCCGGCGTGATCCGCCGGACAGGCCCTAGATCTCCAGCAGCACGGTGAACGGGCCGTCGTTCGTCAGCGAGACCCGCATCTTCGCGCCGAACCGGCCCGTCGCCACGGTCGCGCCCAGCGCCCGGAGTTGGGCGACGACCTCGTCGACCAGCGGCTCGGCGACATCGCCCGGCGCGGCGGCGTTCCACGTGGGCCGCCTTCCCTTGCGCGCATCGCCGTAGAGGGTGAACTGGCTGATCACGAGGAGCGGGGCGTCGATGTCGCTGCAGGACTTCTCGTCGTTCAGCATGCGGATCGACCAGAGTTTGCGGGCGAGTTGGGCCGCCTTCTCCTTGGTGTCCGCGTGTGTGACGCCGACGAGTACGCACAGCCCCTCGCCGGTGATCTCCCCGACCGTCTCGCCGTCCACGACGACACTCGCGCCGTCCACTCTCTGCACCACAGCTCGCATGCCGCCATCATGCCGTGCGCGCGAAGATGCCAGGTAAGGAGCTTGTGGAAGACCTCTTTGGGGGCCTCTTTTTCGCTCCTTACCCCCCATCTGGGGCTGTTCGTGGGCACTCGGTCACATAGCGGCCACTTGGGATGGCACCATGCTTCCACACGCCGGTCGAGGGGACGGTAGAGGCACATGAGCACACCGAGTACCGGGCAGCCGCCTGGGGCTGTCGTGTTGACCCACGGGGACCAGCCTGTCGGCATCCGGCCGCCCACGCAGCGCACCGCCGACGATCCGGGCCCGCAGCCGGGCCTCCAGCCGGGGGCGCGGCTGCCCGCCGAGCCGCCCGAGCGGGACCTGACCCTGCTCAGCCTGCCGGAGCTGCGCACGCTCCGCCGGGACGCCCAGCGCGACGAGGCGGACCTGAGTTATGTACGGCGGCTGCTGCAGGGCCGCATCGACATCCTCCGCGCGGAACTGGCGCGACGCTCCCCGGCAGGCGCGGCGTCCGTCGTCGACCGCCTCCCGGAGATCCTCACCGACGCCCCGGCCCGCCACCGCTCCTCCGCCCGCCATGTGACGCTGGGCACCCCGCAGAGCGAGGAGTACCGGCGGCTGGCGGCCGAGATGCTCGCCGAGGTGGAGCTGTCGGACCTCGAGGCGCGCACGGATGCCGAGCTGAACACCGCGATGGGGCGGCTCGTGCGGTACGAGCAGCAGGTGTCGGGGCGTCGCCAACGGTTGCAGCGGACGGCCGACGACTGCAGCGCGGAGATCGCGCGGCGGTACCGGGACGGGGAGGCACAGGTGGACGACCTGCTCGCGTAGCCGACGGGTCGCTCCGCCGTGGTGGCTGGTGCTGGTTGTGCGAGCGACGGCCGTCGGGGGCTGGTCGCGCAGTTCCCCGCGCCCCTTGGGGACGATGCCGGACCGCCACTTTTTGCTCCGGTCGGCTGCATCCGGCCCGTCCGGCGTTCGAGGACAAGGCGCTGCCGTCCCGATCCCCCACCCACCCGCAAGGGGCTCCGCCTCTCGACGCCGGTCCGCATCATTCAGCCCGTCCGGCGTTTGAGGACGAGGCCCTTTCGGGGCCGGCGGGGGTCCAGGGGGCGGAGCCCCCTGGCGGGGTGGAAGGGGCGGAGCCCCTTCAAGGATGGGACGGGTAGGGGCGGCGGGGGCGAGGAAAAAACCCGGCGACACCCCGCACCCGCCCCACCTACCGTGGGCCCCATGAGCCGCCCCGAACCCCCCATCGACGTCCGCCCCATCACCGAGGCCGACATCCCCGACTGGACCCGGGCCCTGAACACCGGCTTCCTCCGCACCCCCGACGTCTCCGACCGCGAGATCGCCGACCGAGCGTCGTACATCATCCCGCCCCGCACCCTGGGCGCCTTCGACGCCGGCCGCTGCATCGCCACCTTCCGGTCCTTCCCGCAAGAGCTCACCGCCGTCGGCGGCACCGCCGTCCCCGCCGACGCCATCTCGAACGTCACCGTCACCCCCACCCACCGCCGCCGCGGCATCCTCACCCGGATGATGGCCCACGACCTGGCGGCCGCGAAGGACCGCGGAGACGTCGTCGCCACCCTGATCGCCGCCGAGTACCCGATCTACGGCCGCTACGGCTTCGGCCCCGCGACCTGGTCGGCCGAGTGGACCGTCGACGTCCCCCGCACCGGCCTGGACCCCGGATGGTCCGGCCCCGAGGACGGCGGCCGTATCGACATCGTGGACGGGGCGGACGTACGCAAGATCGGCCCGGACCTGCACGATCGGATGCGCCGCACCCAGCCGGGCACCGTCGACCGGGACGAGCGCTGGTGGCAGGTCAACACCGGTGTGCTGCGCCTGGACAGGGAGCCATGGACCGAGCCCTTCTTCGCCGTGTACCGCTCGGCGGCCGGCGACATCGAGGGGCTGGTGTCGTACACGGCGGACGACCGCTGGGGCGACGGCATGCGGCCGCAGAACACGGCCACCGTGAACTGGCTGATCACGACGACACCGGACGCCGAACGCGCCCTGTGGCGCTACCTGTGCTCGATCGACTGGATCATGACGGTGAAGAGCGGCAGGCGGTCCCCCGACGACCTGCTGCCCCTCTGCCTGCCCGATCCGCGGGCCGCCCGGATCACGACGCTGGCGGACGGGTTGTGGGTGCGGATCCTGGATGTCGTACGGGCTCTGGAGGCGCGGACGTACGACGGGCAGGGCACGCTGGTGATCGAGGTCGTGGACGAAGCCGGGTTCACCGGCGGGCGGTATCGCCTGGAGGCGGCCGCGGACGGGGCGTCCTGCACGCCGACCCGGGCTGCCGCCGAACTCACCCTGGACGTATCGGACTTGGGGCGCCTCTGGCTCGGCGACGAGTCCGCCGTACGGCTGGCCGCGCTGGGGCGGGTACAGGAACAGCGAGCGGGCGCCGCCCGGGTGGGCGACGCCCTGCTGCGAACGTCCAGGCGGCCTTGGTGCCCGGACATCTTCTGAGACCTCCTCTCTGCCGGTGACAGGTCTGCTCATCCGTAGCGAGCTGTTCGGTTGTGGTTGTGGTTGTTCGTTGCGGTCGTTGTTCAGTTGTGGCTGTGCCGTCGATGTTCGGTTGTCGGTGTTCAGTTGTGGCTGTGCTGACCGACCGGGCTCCCGGCTCCCCTCCGGAAGGGAGCCCGGCCGGCCGAACCTGGTGCCTACTGGGCGAGCAGCATGACGAGGATCACCGCGCCGATGCCGCCGATCATGGTGTTCCTGGCCTTGATGCCGATGGACAGTGCGAGGAAGGCGACGATGCCCATCGGCCCGTACTTCCACTGGACGAGCTGCTCGAATCCGATGGCCAGAGCGGCGACGGCGAGGTAGATGAACGGCATGTGGCCAACCTTCCTGAAGTTTGACCATGTTGCTTAAGTTGGCGACCAACTTCACTGTACTTATGACCGCTTGGAAGCGTCTCATAACCACCTTCCCCGGAACTGCCTAAAGATGGCGGGAAGTTGTAGTGTTTGGTCGTGGAGCCGAAACACGCCTCCGTCAATGGGCGGAAGAGGTCACAGCGGCCACAGAAGTCACACCGGGAGGTGGCCGACGAGCTGCGCGCCCGGATCACCTCGGGCGAGCTCAGGCCCGGCCAGCGCATGCCCACCCAGGCCAAGCTGGCCGACGAGTTCGGCGTCGAGCGCGGAGCCGTACGGCAGGCCCTGCGCATCCTGCAGTCGGAGCATCTGCTCACCAACGTGTCGAAGGGGGCGCCGGCGACCGTCGCCCCCGACCTGGGCAAGGCGCTGACCGGCCCGGCAGCCCCGCCGCAGCCCACCATGGTGGCGCTCGCCCCGCGCATCGCCGCCGCCTTCGCCGCCCCGCACGTCGAGATCGACGCCCTGTGTCTGACGTCGGTCTCCCTCACGCTCGCCATGGGCGAACCGCTCCGCCAGATCCACGCCGGACAGCTGAAACCGGCCAAGGTCGACGTCCGCGTCCTGCTGCCGAGCCGGGACATCGATCTCGCCTTCCCGACGCCGGTCGACGCCTCGGCCGACGACGTCGACGAAGAGCTGCGCCGCCGCTGGCTCGCCCAGCGCAACGCCCAGGGCCAGGTGCTCCAGCACAACCTGCTGGCGCTGCGCTCCACGCACGGCATCGACGTGCAGGTCAGCTTCCGCGCGCTGCCGTTCACTCCGCCGGTGAAGCTGTACCTGCTCAACAGCACGGAGGCGCTTTTCGCCTACTACACCCTGGCGCGGCGCGAGGTGGAGATCGACCACCAGCAGAGGGAGATGTACGACGCCCCGGGCATCCAGTCGATGCTGTTCGCCTTCGAGCAGGGGGCCGGACTGCGGGACACGACATTCGTGGAGCAGTCGCACGTGTGGTTCAACGCGCTGTGGGAGACGATCAGTTCGGAGCTGGTGCTCACGAGCTGACCGTCTCCCACGACGTGTGACCTGTGTGTTCGTGTGCGGTGTTCCGGTGGTGCGCATGACTCATAGGGCGGGTCCCGAGACCAGGACCGCGAGAACGACGGCCCCGATCGAACTGACTGCCGGATTCTTGGCCTTGATGCCTATGGTGAGCAGCAGCAGGCCGATGATGCCGGTGGCGCCGTACTTCCACTGGAGGGTCTGTTCGACGCCGACGACGAAGACGGCGGAGAGGAGTGCGAGGACGGGCATCTGTGTTTCCCCCTTCGGGCTTCCGGGGATGGAAGGATTACTTCCGCCAACTCAACCAACTTGACGCCAACTCTGACTAAGTTGTCCCCACTTGGCCCCTACTTTGAAACAACCTGCAAACAACTCCCGCTAGATGGGTCGGAGTTGTAGCGTTTGGTCGTGACTCAGGAGAACGTGGCAGTGAACGGCAGCAGGAGACTCTCTCCCCAGGAGATCGCCGACATCCTGCGGGAACGGATCCGCATCGGCGACCTCAAGGCGGGCGACCGCCTGCCCACCCAGGCCGAGCTGGCCGAGGAGTTCGGCGTGGAGCGAGGCACCGTACGCCAGGCTCTGCGCGCACTCCAGGAGGACGGCCTGCTCACCAACGTGAGCAGGGGCAGCCCGCCGCGGATCGCAGAGTCGTCGCCGGGGCGGGAGGGGCCGCAGCCGACGATGGTCGGGCTGGCCCCACGGCTGACGGAGGCGTTCTCGTCGGCGCACGTCCGCATCGATGCCGCCTGCCTCACGGCCGAGAGCCTGATGCTCGCGCTGGGCGAGCCCATCCGCCTGATCCATGAGGGCACCCTCCGCCCCGAGTCGATCGACGTGCGCATCCTGCTGCCGTCCCGGGACATCAATCTCGCCTTCCCGGTCCCGGTCGACAGCGGCGAGGGCGACCTGGTCCACCAGCGCTGGCTGGCGATGCGCAACGCCCAGGCGCAGGTGCTGCGGTACAACCTGCAAGCCGTGCGGTCCACCCACGGCATCGACGTCCGCGTCACCTTGCGCGCGCTGCCCTTCACGCCACCGGTCAAGCTGTACCTCCTCAACGAGTCCGAAGCGCTGATCGGCTACTACGTGCTCACCGAACGGCAGGAGGAGTACGAGAGCGAGACGCTGGACATGTACGACGCCCTGGGCTCGAAGTCCGTCCTCTTCTCCTTCGTGAAGCAGGCCGGGGGACGCGACGCGGCGTTCGTGGAGGAATCCCAGAAGTGGTTCGACGCCCTCTGGGAAACCATCACCACTGACCTGACACTCTCCTAGTGACTTCTGATACGAAGCAGCAGACTGAACCGGTGACCGCAGAGACCGAGAACGACACGGAGCAGCTTCGGCGACTGATCACGCAGGCCCGCGTGGTGCTCTGGGACTTCGACGGGCCGATCTGCCGGCTCTTCGCCGGGCACTCGGCGGAGCGAGTGGCCACCGACCTGGTGGAGTGGCTCGAGGGGCGGGGGCTGCACGGGCTGCTGGCAGAGGACGAACGAGAGTCCCTGGACCCGCACGTCGTCCTGCGCGCCGTCGACCGCCGGCACCCCGGCAGTGATCTGGTGGCGGAGCTGGAGGAACGTCTCACCCAGGAGGAACTCCGGGCGACGTCCTCCGCGATGCCCACCGCGTACGCCGACCCGCTGATACGCACCTGGACGGCGGTCGGATCCCGGCTGGCCATCACCACCAACAACTCCCCCCGAGTGGTCCGCACGTATCTGGACAGCCGCGGGCTGCTCTCCTGCTTCAGCCCCCACATCTACGGCCGCACCCAGGACCTCCATCACCTGAAGCCGGACCCGCACTGCCTCAACCGGGCCTTGAGCGCCATGGGCGCGGCCCCCTCGGCCGCCCTGATGATCGGCGACACGCCCTCCGACCTCCTGGCCGCGAACAGCGCCGGCGTCCCGTTCCTCGGCTACGCGCGTAACGCGCGCAAGGAGAAGCTGTTGCGGGAGGCCGGAGCCACGGCTGTCGTGGATTCGCTGTGGTCGGTGCTGACACTGATCCGGGCTCAGGCCTGAATCATCAGCAGCGCGAACAGCACGGCGGCCCCGACGGCCAGACCGGCCCGCCGCGCCCGCACGCCGACGCCCACCGCCAACAGGAGCAGCACGCCGACGACTCCGAGCTTCGTCTGCGCCTGTATGCCCAGGAGGAGCTCTAAGAGCCCTCGGGTGACTTGTAGCAGGAGCATGTCCCCACCCACCTTCCGCTGTCCTGCAACTCCCCAACCACCCGTCCAATTGGACTGACTGGCCTGAAGGTGGTCTGCCCGGCTCGGTAGATCCCTTAACCAACTGGCCTGCCTGGTGGGGTGCTTGACTGAGCGCTGGTTTGCTGGTGGACCGAAAGCGGTACGGTCCCCATGTGGAGGCACAGCAGACCGGCGACAGCGGCGGCAGGGAATTCCAGCGGATCGCCGACGAGTTGCGCGCGCGGATGACCGACGGGGTGTACGCGTTGGGCGCCTTCCTGCCCTCCCAGCGGGACCTTGCGGAGGAGCTCGGAGTCTCCCGCGACACCGTCCAGCGAGCACTGCGGGAACTGGTCGACGAAGGCTGGATCGAGTCACGGCAGGGCAGCGGCTCCAAGGTGATCAAGACCCAGCGCATACAGTCCCCGACGCCGAAGGCCACCAGGTCCCGCCGGGGCATCACGCTGGAGTCCCTCATCAGCGAGGCCTTCGAGCAGCCCGAAGTGACCCTGGACGTCTACACGTTGACGTCGGAGTCCCTGTACTGGCGTATCCAGCAGCAGGCCGACCGGATCCGCGGTCGCTCGATCAGTCCTCACCGGATCACCCTGCGCATGCTTCTCCCTTCCGAGAAGCACCCTCTCCCTTATCCGCGCGCCAAGGACGACGAGGACGATCCACGCCTGCGTGAGCGACTGCAGGACATCACGGAGCGCCACACGAAGTCGCTGCGGGAGTCGCTCGGGGCCCTCAAGACCGAGGGATGGGTGCCGTCGGTCGACGTGGAGATCCGCCGCGCACCGCTGACGCCGGCCTTCAAGCTCTACCTGTTCAACGGCGCCGAAGCGCTGCATGGACCGTACGAGGTCATCGAGCGGAAGATCGAACTGGAAGGTGAGGAGATCACCGCGCTCGACGTGCTGGGCGTCGGTGCCACACTCACGCACCACGTGAAGGACGAGGACGAGAACTCATCGGGCACCGTCTTCGTGGACAGCATGCAGAAGTGGTTCGACTCGGTCTGGAAGCTGCTGTCCGAGTAATGCGAACCGGCCACAAGAGTTACGCAGGGGACCTGAGGGAGCCGCCGACGGGGTGCTGTAGCATGCCCGCACCGATTGAGCAACCGTTCTCGTTCGTGCGTAAGGGATGGCGAACAAGCCAAGCCTCGAGCGGCCTCGCAAAGACTTCGTGCAGGAGAGTGGCGCACCACCCGTAGCGGCCACTCCCGTCTCACTATGTCGTGCGGGGCAGAACACCTCGTGTTTACGTTGGCATACCGTCCTCGTCCTTACTCGGAGCGGCCAGTGGGCGCACCTCCCCTTCCCCGGCCCTTGCGCGGGGAGCGCGCCACGCCCTACGAGATCATCAAGGAGTTCGTCGGGCAGGCCGAGAAGCTGGGCCAGGCGAGCAGTGGACATCACAACCGGAACTACGTGCTGCCGCTCACGGGTGCCATGGCCCCGCTGGTCGGGCTCGAGGCCGGTACGTCCGTGACGGTGCGGGTCCGGCGTGCCGAAGCACTGCCCGTTGTGATCAGGACCTGGAACGACGAGTCGCAGATCCTCGACGCCATCAGGGGAGTCCTGCCCCACGCACCGAGGTGCCTCGTCAAGGGGGACGACTTCTCGATCCACAGCTATGTGGAAGGCATGCCGCTGTCCAGCGTCTGCGGGAACGGCAAGCCCGTGGACACCTTGCTCGTCAAGGCGCTGGCCGGCCTGCTCGCCCAGATGGCCCAGGTGCGGCGGGGTGCGCTTCCGCCGCTGCCGGGGGTCTGGCCGCGCAACGACACGGACAGCCAGGGGTTCCTGCACACCCTGGCGTTGCTGGCCGACCGGCAGATCCGACAGCCCAACTGGCAGGCCTTCGGAGGACTGTTCGCGGCGCTCGGCATCCCCGAAGACGCCCTGATCCGGCTCGCCGAGCGGGTGCCCGCGATGGCCCGGCGGCCGTTCAGTCTGCTGCACGCGGATCTGCACCGGGACAACGTGATCGTGTCCTACGACGGTGACCCGCCCCTCATCTGCGTCGACTGGGAGCTGGCGACCTACGGCGATCCCCTGCACGACCTGGCGACGCACCTGGTGCGCATGCAGTACCCGCCCCACCAGTGGGCCGAGGTGATCGATGCCTGGGCGCAGGCCATGCAGCAGATCCGTCCCGCGGCGGTCAACGGCTTGCGCAAGGATTTGCGCCGCTACGTCGCTTTCGAGCGCGCGCAGTCCGTCTATCCGGACATCATGCGTGCCGCGCGGTCGCTGGAAGAGCCGTTCACCCAGAAGAGACTCAACGAGGCGACGGCGGAAGTTCAGCGGGCTCTGGGGGCGGCGGCGGAACCGCTCCGGCTGGGGACCGTACCGAGCGAGAGCGAGATCGAACGAGCCCTCTTCCGGTGGTTGGCATCGCGAAGTCACGGCGGCATCAATGGGCGGGCCTGGGTCAGGAAGGCCTTCACTTGGACGCCTGACCGGCGGCTCCCCGCACGACGCGACTTTCCCGCCTCAGCCGTGCGCAAGGCCCTGCTGGTCGAGGGCGCCGCCCCGGCGAACCGGGTGTTCAAGGGGACCGCGCACCTCAACTCGGTCGTCTCGGTGCCGGGAGTCGACTTCCCCGTGATCGTGCGGCGCAGGCTGCCGGGCGTCTGCCGTCGGGAACCCAGCTTTCTCAGTGAGCATGCCGTCCTCCGCGCCATCGAGGAGGCACCCGTCGAGGTGGCGGCGCCGAGGGTTCTCGCGCTCGGCGTGAGCTACGCGAACGACCCGTTCGCCATTCACACCTACGCCGGCTCGCACGACAAGCCTCCCAGCCACCCGGTGCACGGTCTGCTTCCCCACGAGGCGGACGGCCTCGTCGACCAACTCTCTGCTCTGACGCAGGTGGACTACAAGCAAGTCGACCCGGCCGCCGGGGAAGGCGGTTTCTTCGGGTGGCTGAGGAGCCAACTCGTGGAGCTGATCAGGGACTTGCCCAAGGAGTCACAGCAGTTGGCCCGCTTCCTGGGGCTCCCCGCCGCGGATCGTCTGCAGCTGATCCTCTCTCGCCACCATGTGAGCGACCGCAAGCCGTCCCTGCTGCACGGCGACCTCAACCCGTGGAACCTGGTGCGCCGTGACGACCGCTTGGCGCTGACCATCATCGACTGGGAGATGGCGGTGGTCGGTGACCCCCTCTACGACCTGGTCCGGCACATGCACCTCACTCCGACCCGGCCGGAGATCCGGGAGCGCATGTTCCGGCGCTGGGAGCGCGGGTTGCCGGGCGAGTGCACCAGGAACTGGCGACAGGACTGGCGGATCTACCGCGGCATCGAGACCGTCCGTTCCGCCTACGTGGACCTCGACCGCCTGGTCACCGGCGCGAGCCTGGACGCTCCCAACGTGCGCCGGGCGGTGGACTCGTACCCGATGACCCTGGCCGCGGCCACGGCTTTTCTCGGCCTGCCCGTCCGCCCGACGGCGAACCCGTATCTTGCCCGTGCCCTGGCCTAGCGGCACCATGACTTCACTCAAAGGCGGTACGTCCGCAGGCATATGACGATCCCTCGGGCGTCGCGGCGCGGAGGTGAGTCGGGCATGCCCGAGCGGGGGAACGGGTCGGACGAGGGCGGAGTGGGGCACCGGCTGAGGCGGTATCAGGACCGTTTCGAACCCGTGGTGACCCGGGTCCTGCTGATCGGCATCTTCGTCACCGGACTGACCGCACAGTTCGTCAAGCCGGTCGGTGACGCCCTGGAGGGCAAGGCGTTCCTCGGTGGTGCCCTGCTCAGCCTGGTCGGTTACGTGCTGTACGACGCGGTCCGGGAGCTGTCCTCGTCGGTCCGGATGCCGTCGCGCGCTCTGGTGAACTCGAGTCAGCTGGGCGGCTTCGTCAGCGAGGCCTTCCAGGCCCGGAACGTGGAGATCAGCTTCCTCGGCTACACCGGCGAGACCCTCTACAACGAGCTGTACCACCGCTTGGAGGGCCTCTTCGACAATCCGGGACCCACCCGGAAGGTCTCGGTGCGCATGCTGGTCCCGGACTTCGGGCAGCCGATGACCGTGCCGTCGAGGGTCGGCGAGGACGCCCGTCCCGAGGACGACGAGGCCTTCCGGCTGCGCATGTTCCGGCGCTGTCAGGAGTACGACGACATCCTCTCGGAACTCGCAGGACGGCTCACCGCCACCGGCAGGCTGACCGTGCGGTGCGAGTACCGCTGCTATCCCGGGATCCCGCGCGACAAGATCTGCATCTTCAATCGCGGCCAGGTGCTGCACGGTCTGTACGACCTGTCGGCGCGGATGCGGCTGCACGAGACGGGGCCGGAGTTCTACGACCCGAAGGGCTACCGAACCGACCTCAACGTCTGGTCACGGGAGGGCACGGCTGCCGCGGAGGCGGCCGTTTCCACTTGGATCAAGCACTTCGACGATCTCTGGGCTCTGTCGAAGAGGCCGGACTGGCCGCAGCGGGCGGCTGCCTGACCTCACCGCCTCCGGCCCGGCCGAGCGTAGGCTCACCGCCATGAGCGAGATCGGCCTGCGCGAACGCAAGAAGCAGCGGATGTACCAGACGGTGTCGGACACCGCCATCCGCCTCTTCCTGGAGAAGGGCTTCGACGCCGTCTCCGTCGCCGAGGTGGCCGCCGCCGCCGAGATCTCCAAGCCGACGCTGTTCCGGTACTTCCCGGCGAAGGAGGACCTCGTCCTGTACCGGATCGCCGATCACGAGCAGGAGGTCGCGCGGGTGGTGGCGGAGGCGGAGGGTGCGCCCCTTCGCGCGCTGCGCCGCCATTTTCTGGACGGGCTGGAGCGGTGCGATCCCGTCACCGGGCTGAACGACGATCCCCGCGTGCTCGCCTTCCACTCGCTGCTGTACGGGACGCCCGCCCTCGTCGCCCGCGTGTACGCCTATCAGCAGCGGTCGGAGGCCGCGCTCGCCGAGGCCCTTGGCGGGGACCTCGACGCGCGGCTGGCCGCCGGGCAGATCATCGCCGTACTGCGGATCCTCGCGAACGAGAACTGGCGTCGGATCGCGGACGGGGAGTCGGTGGAGGAGGTGCGGGAGGACGCGGTGGCGGCGGCGGAGCGGGCGTTCGGGTGGTTGGAGCGGGGGTTGCCGCAGCTGGCTTCCTCGTGAGTCCTCCTGAGTCCCTCCTGAGGTGAGTTCTCCCGTGTGAGGCTGAGTAAAAAATTTAACTCGGTTACGTTATTTCGGGTACCCTCCGTGGAATGACGTCACCCGGCCCCGCCCTCCATCACGCCCTCATCCAGGAACGCGCCCACCACGACCGCTGCCGCGCCGCCCTCGCCGCCATGGTCGACGGAGCCCAGGAGCACGTCGTCACCGGCGAGGACGTCTCCGCCTCCGGTGCCGATGCCGAGGTGCTGGGGTACCAGCTGCGCAGCCGGGCGAAGGAGATGCGGGAGCTGCCCCAAGGGCCGTTGTTCTTCGGGCGGTTGGACACCGTCGAGCAGTCGCTGCACATCGGGCGGCTGCGGATCACCGAACGCCCGGCCGACCCGCCCCTCGTCGTCGACTGGCGCGCCCCGGTCTCCCGCGCCTTCTACCAGGCCACTGCCCGTGATCCACAGGGCGTCGCCGTGCGGCGGCGGTTCGGCTGGTCCCCGGGCAGCCGCGGGGACTCCGCCGACCTCACCGGGCTGGAGGACGAGCATCTCGACCGGGGTGAGTCGCGCGTCAGCGACATCGTCGCCCGGGAGATCGAGCGGCCCCGCGTCGGGCCCATGCGTGACATCGCGGCCACCATCCAGCCCGAGCAGGACGACCTCGTACGCGGGGATCTCGCCGTGTCGGTGTGCGTGCAGGGCGCGCCCGGTACCGGCAAGACCGCCGTCGGCCTGCACCGCGCCGCGTATCTGCTCTACACCCATCCGCAGCGCATCCGGCGCGGCGGCCTGCTGATCCTCGGGCCCAACCGGACCTTCCTGTCGTACATCTCCCAGGTGCTCCCGGCCCTCGGTGAGACCGGCGTGCGGCAGTCGACGCTGGGGGAGGAGATCGCGAGGCATCCGGTCGGCGGGGAGGACGGTGAGCGGACGGCCGTCGTCAAGCACGACGTGCGGATGGCGGAGGTGCTGCGGCGGGTGCTGTACATGCGGGTGGGGGACCACGCCGGGTCGGTCGACTCCCTTGCGGTGGCGGACGGTTCGTATCGGTGGCGGGTCTCGCAGGGAGAGCTGCTGTGGATCGTCGCGGGCGTGCGGGCCGAGGAGCCGCCGTACGCCGTCGGGCGGGAGCGGGTGCGGACGCGGGTGGTGCGGCGGATCCAGGAGCAGGCCGAGCGGCGGGCCGGCCCGCAGAGCAACGCGTGGGTGCGGAAGATCTCGGGGTCGCGGGCGGTCGGGGCGTACGTCGATGCCGTATGGCCGCGGGTCCGGCCCGAGGAGGTCGTGGCTCAGCTGCTCGGCGATCCGGCGGTGCTGGAGGCCGCCGCCGACGGGCTGCTGGACGCCGACGAGCAGAAGGCGTTGCTGTGGGCGAAGCCGCCGCGGTCGTGGAAGTCGGCGCGCTGGTCGGCCGCCGACCTCGTGCTGCTCGACGAGGTGGCCGGGCTCATCGAGCATCCGAAGGGGTACGGCCATGTCGTCGTCGACGAGGCGCAGGACCTGTCACCGATGGAGTGCCGGGCGATCGCGCGCCGGGCGGCCTTCGGGTCGCTGACCGTGCTGGGGGATCTGGCGCAGGGGACGACGCCGTGGGCCGCGCGGTCGTGGGAGACCGTGCTGCGGCATCTGGGAAAGCCGGACGCGGTGGTCGTACCGCTCACGACCGGGTTCCGGGTGCCCGGGGCGGTCCTGGCGCTGGCCAACCGGCTGCTGGAGCGGCTGGACGTGGAGGTGCCGGCGGCTCGCTCGCTGCGGGGCGACGGAGGGTTGCGGATCCGGGAGGCAGGTGGCGATCTGCCGAGGGCGGTCGTGGGCGCCGTACGGGATGCGCTGGCCCGGGAGGGTTCCGTGGGGGTCGTCGCGGCCGACGGGGATGTGCGGCGGGTGCGGGAGGCGCTGGGGGCGGCCGGCATCGAGGCGGGAGGTGCGGACGAACTGGGGGCACGGGTGGCCGTCGTGCCGGCGAGTGTGGTGAAGGGGCTGGAGTACGACCATGTCGTCGCCGTGGAGCCGGCGGCGATCGTGGAGGCGGAGGCGCGGGGGTTGCACCGGCTGTATGTGGTGCTGACGCGGGCGGTGGCGGGGCTGGAGGTGGTGCACGGGAGGCCGCTGCCGTTCTGAGCCTCATCAGGATCCCAGGGACTGTCCGGCGGATGGTGGATCATGCCGGTGTCGCGGGGCCTGGCACGCCCGTCTGCGGCACGGCCTCCTCCGGCTGGCAGCTGGACGCGCCCCCACGCTCGAACCACCTCGCGCGGGGGCACCCCCATCGACCCCGGCTCACCCGCGTCCACGGCAGCCGTTTCTTGTAGCCGGCCTGATCCGCCGGACAGGCCCCGGCGGCGACGGTCTCCCGGGTGTCGTCACGCCGCGGCGTCGAGGGCCGGGATCAACTGCTCCTCCTCGTACGTCAGATGCGCCTCCAGCTCCGCCGTGAGCCGCTCCACCTCGGTGCGGGCGGTGGCCGGGTCCGGGTGTTCGGCGGTCACGGTGTGCCGCAGTTCCTCGACGAGGGCGGCGATGCGTTCGTGCTCCTCCCGGAGGCGGGCCAGGGTGGGGGCGAGCTCGGGGCGGCCGTCGGCCAGGAACGGGAACAGCATCGTGTCCTCGCCGGTGTGGTGGTTGTGGAGGCCCTGGCAGAAGGTGAGGCAGTTGACGCGGAGCTGGGCGCCCAGGGTGGAACCGCCCTTGGTCATCTCCTCACGGATCAGGGCGAGTTCGCGACGGAAGGCGTCGTGGACGACCTTGATGGCCTCGCCCATGGAGGAGGCGTTGATGGTCCCGGGACCGCCCTGGGCGAGGCTGTGCAGGGCGACGACAGGGATCACCCGCTCGGTCTTCTCCTGGTACGCCGCCCAGCCCGGGTCCGCCTCCACGGCCCGCGCGAACGCCCGGTCCCGCTCCTCGCCCTCGAGGACGACGGCCCGCGCCTCATAGGTGAACACGCCGTCTTCCACGGTGACTTGGGGATTCGCGACGAGGTTGTGGAACCACGCCGGGTGCCTGGGTGCGCCGGCGGCCGAGGCGATGACCAGGATGCGGTCGCCGCCGTCGGGGAGGTAGCCGACGGGGGTGGTGTGCGGGCGGCCGGTGCGGGCGCCGGTGGTGGTGAGCAGGACCAGGCGCGCGCCCTCGAAGTAGCCGCCGACGCGGCCCTTGTTGGCGCGGAACTCGTCGATGACCTGTTGGTTGAAGTCGTGGGGCATTCTCTCTCTTTCTCTGTCGCTGGTTTCCGTACGAAGGGAAGGCGAAGAGAAAGAGGCGGGCTCCTGGCCCGCGCCCACAGCCTCACTCAGAGGCCGGGCAACACCCAACTCGCTCACGGCACAAGGCCGACCCGGCAGTCATGAGCACGACGGTAACTTTGCTGCCATGACCAACGCGACCGAATTTCAGGACAGCCCGTTTCAGGACATCCCCACGACCACCCTCGCCGACCTGCTGGGGCGTGAGCAGGTGATGGACATCGGCATACGTCCGCTGTGGAACCCGGTGCCGCGTGTCGCAGGGCCGGCGTTCACCGTGCAGTGCCCGCCGGGGGACAACCTCATGCTGCACGCGGCGATCCACCGCGCGGAGCCCGGATCGGTCGTCGTGGTGGAGTCGGGGGACCTGGACTACGCGCTGGCCGGGGGGAACGTCTGCGCCGTCGCCCACCGCCGGGGCATCGCCGGTTTCGTCGCCGACGGGCTGATCCGGGACCTGGCGGAGGTGCGGGAGAGGGGCTTCCCGGTGTTCGCACGGGGCGTCATCCCGATCCCGGGCGGCAAGTCGGTCGTACGGCCGCTGAACCAGCGGGTGCGGTGCGGAGGTGTGTCGGTGGACGCGGGGGACGTCGTGGTGGCCGACGAGGAGGGCGTCGTGGTCGTGCCGGGCGCCCGCCGCGAGGAGGTGCTGACGGCGGCCCGGGCCAAGCTGGCCAAGGAGGCCGGCGAGACCCTCGACGCCTGGGAGGAGGCGCACCGGGCGCGCATCGACAAGATCCTCGCGGAGCGGGGGTTCGAGGGCTGAGCGGCTGAAGCCGTACGGTTCTTCGCGGCCGTACGGTTCCTGCGCGGCGATGCGGTCTTCGCGGCCGTACGCCTCTTTGCGTACGGCCCCCAGGGGCTGATGCTGTCCCCGATGCTCCTCTTCCTCGACGTCGACGGAACGCTGATCCCCTTCGGGGCGCAGCGGCCGTACCCGCTGTACGAGCCGCCGCACCCCCTGCCCGGGACGGCCGCCCATCCTCTCCTCGCCCGCGTCGACCCCGCACTCGGCACGCGTCTGCGGCGGCTCGCCGCGCTCGGTTGCGAGCTCGTGTGGGCCACGACCTGGATGGACGACGCCAACGCCGCCCTCGCACCCTGGCTCGGCCTGCCCCCGCTGCCGGTGGTCGACTGGCCGGACGCGGGCGCGGAACCCCGTCTCGGTCCCCGGGGCCTGCACTGGAAGACGGGGCCCCTCGTGACCCGGGCCGCCGGCCGCCCGTTCGTCTGGGTCGACGACGAGATCACCGACGCCGACCGGGCCTGGGTCGCCGGCCACCATCCCGCGCCCGCCCTCCTTCACCGGGTCGACCACCGCCGGGGCCTCACCGACCGGGACTTCACCGTCGTGGAGGAGTGGATCACCGCAGGTGGCGGCCCAGCAGCTCGGTGACCCGCATGAAGCCGTCCGTGCCATGGCCGAGGCCGACGACCCGGCGGGCCAGTCCTTCGGCGGCGCGGATCACCCCTGCCTCGATGCCGTGGGACTCGGAGGCCTGGACGATGTGGCTCATGGAGGAGACGGCGGACGTGATCGGGTTGAGCTCGCCGGAGTACGTGCCGTCGTCGACGTCGCCCGCGAACTCCTCGAACAGCGGTGGCAGGATCGCGCTGATGCCCTGCGCGAGGGGTGCGAGCTCGCGCGCGGTGATGCCCTCGGCCCGGGCCATGGCCAGGGCGTGCGCGTAGCCGGCCATCGCCGTCCAGAAGATGTCGAGCAGGGCGATGTCGTAGGCGGCGGCCCGGCCGATGTCCTCGCCGAGGTGGGTGTGGGTGCCGCCGAGCGCGTCGAGGACGGGGCGGTGCTCGCGGTAGAGCTCCTCGGGGCCGCTGTGCAGGAACACCGCGTCGGGCGTTCCGATGGTCGTGGTCGGCGTCATGATCGCGCCGTCCAGATAGCCGATGCCGTGCGCGGCGGCCCAGTCGGCCGTGTCCCGGGCCCGGGCCGGGGTGTCGGCCGTCAGGTTCACGACCGTACGGCCCTTGAGCGCGTCGGTGACCGCGTCCTGCCGCAGGACGGCGTCGGCGGCGTCGTAGTTCACCACGCAGACGACGGTCAGCGAGCCGGCGGCGACCGCCTCCGCCGGGGAAACGGCCGCCGTGGCACCGCGGTCGAGGAGCTCCCCGTCCCGCCCCGGCGTGCGGTTCCAGACGGTGACCCGCAGCCCCGCGTCCAGGAACGCACCCGCCAGGGCGCGGCCCATCGGGCCCAGGCCGAGGACCGTGACGGATGCGGTGTCGGTGACGGTGGACTCGCCGACGTACGTGGACATGACTCAACTCCTTGTAGGGTGGCGATAGTTGATGAATCGGTGACAAAAGGGGTGGGGTATGACGCATCGGCGCCATGACCCGAATGTGTGTGGGGTGACCGCCGCGATCGCCGTGATCGACGGCAAGTGGAAGACCTCGCTGCTGTGGCTGCTGGAGGACGGCCCGCACCGCCCGGCGGAACTGCGCCGCCGGCTGCCGGGCCTCAGCGAGAAGGTGCTGACCCAGGCGTTGCGCGAGATGGAGACGGACGGACTGGTGCACCGGGAGGTGTACGACGTCCTGCCGCTGAAGACCGTGTATTCCCTGACCGAGTTCGGCCGCGACCTCGCCGAGGCCGTGGCGCCGCTCTCCGACTGGGGGCATCGCCGCCTGGAGAGGTTGGCTGCCGCCGACCGGTCGGCCTCCTGATCCGAACCTCACCTCCGTCCGCCGCGGGGCCCGGCACCTTGCCGATCACCCGCATACAGGTTCGGACGTCCGTCGGCCGCTGCCAAGTACCCACAAAAAAGTGGGTACTTGGCCGTCGCGTCCGAGGGCGGAGCGCCGGCCCGGGAGGCGGTCAGGCTCCGGGCCGGCGAACCTGCTTCACCTCGCGGGCGACCGCCCAGGCGTCGCCGACCGGGCCCACGTGCCCGAGCTTGTCGGGGTTCTGCACGGAGCGGACCGTCTGGATCCGCCCGTCGAGGACGTCGAGGGCCAAGGTGTTGATCACCTTGCCGTGCCGGTCGCGGAGGACCGCGCCCGGCTGGCCGTTGACCTCGTGCGGCTCCAGCGTCGCGTCGACCCGCATGAGCAAGGGGAAGTTCGCGGCCAGCACCCGGGCCACGTTGTCGGCGCCGAAGATCGACCTGGCCAGCTGCGGGGCCTTGCCTCCTCCGTCGCCGACCATCTGCACATCGGCGGCGAGCAGCTCCCGCAGGCCGTCGACGTCGCCTTCCCTGAGCGCGTCGAAGAACCGCGCCGCCAGCTCCTCCCGCTCCCGGCGGTCCGCCTCGAACCGGGGGCGCCCCGCCTCCATGTGGCGCCGCGCCCGCGTCGCGAGCTGACGGCACGCCGCCTCCGAGCGCCCCACCGCCGACGCGACCTCGGGGAAGCCGAACCCGAACACCTCGCGCAGCACGAACACCGCGCGCTCCAGCGGGCTGAGCCGCTCCAGCAGCAACAGGGCCGCCATCGACACCGAGTCGGCCAGCTCCGCCGACCGCGCCGGATCCTCGTAGGGGTCGGTGAGCAGGGGCTCGGGGAGCCATGCCCCGACGTACGTCTCCCGCCGGACGCGGGCCGAGCGCAGCACGTCGATCGAGATCCGGGTCACCACGGCCGAGAGGAAGGCCTTGGGCGAGGCGGGCCGGGTCGGGGACGCCTCGTAACGCAGCCAGGTCTCCTGGACCGCGTCCTCGGCCTCGCTCACGCTGCCGAGGATGCGGTAGGCGATCGCCGACAGCAGCGGCCGTAGCTCTTCGAACTCCTCGGTGCGGGTCACGTCCTCGAACTCCCCCTCTGTCCGGGTCACGCCAGTTCCTCCTTGAAGCCCTGGCGCCACGACGGGTACCGCGGCTCCCAGCCGAGCTCGCGCCTGGCCCTGGCGTTGGAGAAGCCGCGGCCCTCGGTCATCAGGGTCACCGCGAACTCCCCGGCCAGCAGCCTGGCCAGCCACCTGGGCACCCGCATCGGCGGCTTCGCCCCCGCGCAGGCGGCCAGATACGGCAGCCAGTCGCGGACCTGGGCGGGCTCGTCGTCGACGATATTGAACACGCCCCTCGCCTGCTGCTCCACGACCAGGACGGTGGCGCTCGCCGCGTCGTCGAGATGCACCCACGAGTTCCATCCGGTGCCGGCGCCGACGAGCGGGAACTTCCGCTTGCGCACGAACTCCACCACGTCGTCACTGGCGCCCGGCCCGTAGAACCCGCCGTAGCGCAGGACCGTGCCGCCGGCCTTGGGCACGACGTCCTGGATGTGCAGGACCCCCGCCGAGACCCGCTGCGCCATCGTCCCCGTGCCCGGGTCGAGGGGGTCCTCCTCGGTCAGCAGCCCCGCGCCGGGCCCGTAGCTCTGCGCGAAGCTCTGGACGACGACATGGGGGACGCCGGTCGCGTCGGCGGCGGCCAACAGGTGGTCCGTGCCCTCGATGCGCAGCCGGTTGGTGGTGGCGAACGTCCGGTCGGGGTGCCGCATGTCCGCCTTGCCGGAGATCGCGGTCATCTCGTGGACGATCGCGTCCGGCCGCGCCGCGGCCACCGCCTCACCGACCGACATCCCGTCCAGCCCGTCCATCACGACACCCCGCGCACCCAGCTGCTCCAGCAGCCCCAGCTTGGCCGCGCTCGTCGTCGTGGCCGTCACCTGATGCCCACGCGCCACCAGCTGCGGCACCAGTCGCCGCCCCAGTGCCCCGGTCCCCCCTGCCACGAACACCCGCATGATCCTCACCTTCCCGACTCCGAATCCGTCTCTGCACCTGGGACGAGACAGCCCGGGCATCTGTGACATGGGTCGTCCGTGGGCATGCGAAGAAGCCTCGGGAAGGGGGGCGTACGCCGGGGCCCGTCGATGGACGGCTGGCTGCGGGACTTGGACATGGTGGCGCGACGCTTCAAGAACGGCTCGGACGTCGCCCGGGCTCGACCTGGCCGAACACGTCCACGACACGCTGTCCGGCGTCGCGGAACTGGAGGTCCCGCAGCGCCCGGACCTGTCCACCGTGATCTTCCGCGTCCGCCCCGCTGACGGCAGCCGGGCCGCCGCCGAACGGGCCGACGAAGCGAGCCGCCGTCTGCTGGAGCGGATCAACGGCCACCGGCGCGTCGTGCTCTCCAGCACCGTCGTCGACAGCCGCTACACCCTGCGCGTCTGCGTGGTCTCCCACCGCACCCACCACGACCGCATCGCCGAGGCGCTGAAGATCATCACTGCCGAGGCCGAGCGCCGGACCACCGCGTAGCGATCTCCGGTCACCTGCGATGCTCGGCGCGGCCAACCGAAGTGCCGGTGGGGGCGGCAAGCGATCGTCTCTGTCACTGCCTACGGCCGGGGCGACATCACTGCATCGACTCCAGGATGCGGTCGAGTGTCCGGCGCCCCATTCCGCTCATCGTCGGATTGCTCTCGACGTAGTACCAGACGACACCCATCGCCTGTTCGAACGCCCATGCCTTGCCGCGCTCCCACTCCAGATCGTCACAGGCCAGGGTCCGCCGGAGCACTTCCCGCGGGCCTGGCTGCAACAGGTGCCAGGCACTGACCAGATCCAGCGCGGGGTCGGCCGGGCCGAAGCCGCCGGTGTCGAGTACGCCGCCGAGCCGGTCTCCCGCGACCAGTACATTGCCGGGAATCAGGTCACCATGGCTCATCACGTCGGCACTCGTGCGTGGTAACTCCCGGAAGTGGCTCCACACCTGGCGCAGCCGGGGCACGTCGAGCAGCCCCTCACTCTCCTCGAAGCACTTCGCCATCCAGTCGTCGTGGTCAGTGAGAACGCCGCCACGATTTTCGCCGCTGAAAAGCCGCCCCCGCGTCTCGGCGTCCCGCAGGGCTGCGATGAAGGCCGCAAGGTCCTCGGCAAATGCGTCCGACCCACTCGGGTCGGCATCGAAGGCGACCGTTCCCGGCAGCCATGTCTGGACCGACCACGGCATGGGGTAACCCGCTCCAGGCCTCCCCAAGGCGACGGGTTCCGGGGCGGGGAACCGGGACACCTGTGCCAACTCCGCGCTCGCCCGGGCTTCCTGTTCCAGAACCGCCAGCGCCTCGGCGGCATCGGCCGGACGCAGTGGGAAACGCGCGGAGAGGTCGTTCCCGATGCGGAAGATGGCGTTGACCGTCCCGGTCGACGGCAGTCGTCGGATCGCCTTGCCGCTCCACTGGGGGAACTGTTCCTGGACCAAGGCCGCAACGATGTCGGTCGTCACGTCCACTTGGTCATCGTGCATGGTCACTCTCGCAGGCCCTTCCACCAGTCCGATCCGAAACGCCGGAAGCAGACCGGATCAACTGAGACGACAGCCAGTATTCAGACGCCAGGGACCGGATCAACAGAGATTTTCGGCGGCAGCGCCCGGCGGCACGTCGGCCGGCAGCGCGGCGACAGTGCTCCGTCGCAGTGGTGTGGCGCACTTTTGCAAGCGGCTGCTTGCAATAGTTAGCGACGGTGAGGCAAGGTGGAGACATGGCATCGCTCAACGTCGGCAATCTCGGCGAGTATCTGCGTGAGCAGCGGCGCAATGCGCAGCTGTCGCTGCGGCAACTCGCCGATGCCGCCGGGGTGTCCAATCCGTACCTGAGCCAGATCGAGCGCGGGCTGCGCAAGCCGAGCGCGGAGGTGCTGCAGCAGGTCGCCAAGGCGCTGCGGATCTCCGCGGAGACGCTGTACGTCCGCGCCGGCATCCTCGACGCCGAGCGGGACCGGGACGAGGTGGAGACGCGCGCCGTCATCCTTGCCGATCCCACGCTGAACGAGCGGCAGAAGCAGGTGCTGCTCCAGATCTACGAATCCTTCCGCAAGGAGAACGGGTTCGGGATATCCCCCGAGGCGGGCGGGATCGCCGAGGCGATCGCGGCCGTCGGCTCGGAACCGGACTCCCCGCAGAGCGACGGCCACCCCGACGGCGCGGCGGACGCTCAGGGCAGTGACGCCGCCGTACGCCGCAGCCGTACGACCCGCACGAACAGCACAGCCGACGGCGGCCGCAAGTCCGCCGCGAGCCGTACTCGCAACACCGGTAAGACCAGCAAGACCGGTACGACCCGTAAGACCCGCACGACCCGTACGTCCGACGGCAGCGACGCCGACCCGGAAAACCCGATCAACCCGCAGCAGTCGGCCGGCTGACCGAGTTCTTGCCGTACGCGCGCCTCACACCGGCACGCGTCGACACGAACCGGCGAACAGCCGTCCGGTCGCCCGCGGGATCCAAAACCCTCACCTCAAAGCAAACCGGGAGGACCATCACCATGGCCATCGCCGACGACCTGCGTAAGACCTTCAGCGACCCGACCCCGCTCTACTTCGCCGCCGGCACCGCCGACCTGGCCTTCCAGCAGGCCAAGAAGGTGCCCGGCCTGGTGGAGCAGCTGCGCGCCGAGGCGCCGGCCCGGTTCGAGGCCGTTCGCAACACCGACCCGAAGGCCGTCCAGGAGAAGGCCACCGCCCGCGCCAAGGAGGCGCAGGAGACCCTCCAGGCCAAGGTCAACGACATCATCAGCACCCTGGACGCCGACATCAAGAAGTTCGGCAGCAACCTCGACGCGGACTTCAAGAAGCTCGGCAGCAACCTCGACGCCGACCTGAAGAAGCTCGGCGAGACCGCCCAGGACCTCGCGCTGCGCGGTGTCGGCGTCGCCGCCGAGTACGCCGTCAAGGCCCGCGAGACCTACGAGAAGGTCGCCGAGCACGGCGAGCAGGCGGTGAAGCACTGGCGCGGTGAGGCGGCCGAGGAGATCGAGGAGCTCGCCGTGGCCGTCGAGCCGAAGGCCGAGCCGGTCGAGGTCAAGGAGGACAAGGCCGAGGCCAAGCCCGCCGAGACCAAGCCGGCCGCGGAGGCCGCCCCGGCGAAGAAGACCGCCGCGAAGAAGGCCCCGGCACGCAAGACCGCCGCCAAGAAGACGACCCCGCCGGCCAAGTAACACCCACGGGTGAAAAGGGGCCGTTCGTAACGGGCCGGGCACTTACCGAGTGCTCGGCCCGTTGTTCGGGTAGCGGTCCGGCGGTTGCGGGTACGGTGACCGCGTAGGTACGAGCCGAATCAGGTGGTGGACGTTGTGCTGATGCAGGGCTTCGCGGGGTTCATGTGGCTGCTGAGCATGGCCCTGATCCTTTTCAGCGGCTTCGCGCTGATCGACGCGGCCTTCCGCCGGGAGGACGCCTACCGGGCGGCCGACAAACAGACCAAGCCGTTCTGGATGATCATCCTCGGCATCGCCTTCGTGGTGAACCTGCTCTTCCCGATCCTGTCGTTCCTGCCGATCATCGGCCTCATCGCGACGATCGTGTACATGGTCGACGTCCGCCCAGCCATCAAGAGCCTGCCGGGCGGAGGCCGCAGCAGAAGGGGTTCGAGCAGCGACGGCCCGTACGGCCCGTGGAACGGCGGCCGCTGACCGGCGCGAACCGCGCGCGCTGATCAATACCGCCGGCGGCCGACGCCCCTCAAAGGCGCGGGGCCGTGTTCAATATGCGGCTCCGCCGCGCGGGCGTGACCCGCCCGAACGGACCCGCAGACGGCATACGACAGAGCCCGCAGACGGCATACGACAGAACCCGCCGCGGCGAATCCCCGCTCAGACCCCCGGTGCTCAGACCCCCCGGTCGAGCAACAGCACAGCCACGTCGTCCGTCAGCTCGCCCCCATTGAGGTCCCGGACCTCATTGACAGCCGCCCGCAGCAACGCTTCCCCGCGCAGCCCCTCGGACAGCTGCCGACGGACCATCTCCACCATGCCGTCCTGCCCGAGCCGCTCCCGGCCCTCACCGACACGCCCCTCGATCAAGCCGTCGGTGTAGAGCATCAGACTCCACTCCGCCCCCAGCTTCACCTCCATCCGGGGCCACCGAGCCCCGGGCAGCAGACCGAGCGCAGGCCCGTTGTTGTCGTACGGCAACAGCTGCGCCGGCCGGCCGGGCCGGGCGATCAGCGGTGACGGATGCCCGGCGAGGCACAGCCCGGCCCGCCGCCCGTCCGGCGCGATGTCCACCGTGCACAGCGTCGCGAAGATCTCGTCGTCGGCCCGCTCGTGCTCAAGGACCTGCTGAAGGGTCCCCAGCAGCGCGTCCCCGCACAGCCCGGCCAGGGTCAGCGCCCGCCAGGCGATGCGCAGCTCCACACCGAGCGCGGCCTCGTCGGGCCCGTGCCCGCAGACGTCACCGATCATGGCGTGCACGGTCCCGTCCGCGGTGCGCACGACGTCGTAGAAGTCACCGCCCAGCAGGGCACGCGAACGCCCCGGCCGATACCGCGCGGCGAACCGCAGCGAGGACCCCTCGAGCAGCGGCGTCGGCAGCAGACCGCGCTCCAGGCGGCGGTTCTCCTGCGCCCGCATCCGGCCCTCGGCCAGCCGCCGCTCGGCCGTGTCGGAACGTTTCCGCTCCACCGCGTACCGGATCGCCCGGCTCAGCAGCCGCCCGTCCAGCTCGTCCCGGAAGAGGTAGTCCTGCGCGCCGACGCGCACGGCCTCCGCACCGCGCTCGGCGTCGCCGGAGGCGGTGAGCGCGAGGACGGCGTGCCGGGGAGCGAGCTCCAGGACGTGCCGGAGCACGGCCAGCTCGTCGTCGTCGGCCCGGCCGGGCGCCGGGAGCGCGAGATCCAGCAGGATGCAGTGGACGTCGTCGGTGAGCAGCCGCTCGGCCTCGGTGAGGTTGCGGGCGGTGCGCACCCGGATCGGCTTGCCGGCCGAGTCGATCAACTCGGGCACGATGGCCGACCCGCCGGGATCGTCCTCGATCAGCAGCAGGGTCAGATTGGTGTGGGTGGTGTTCTCGACCGTCTGTTCCTTACGCGGGGCCTCTTCCATGGAGGTGCCGCCTGGGGACGCGGCCTGCGCCTGACCACTCTCCGCGGCCGGGATCGCTCTCTGCCGCGGTATGGGTACGGGCATCGTCTTGAGTTCCTTCCCTCCCCCCGAGGGCATGGTGGGAACGAGGGACCTCGATCCACCGACGGGGACCATAGCGGGTGTCGGCGCCGCAATGGAATGGTGTGAGCCACGCCGCGTTGACGCTGGCCTCTGTCATATGCCGCGTTCCGTACCGCAGTTGGACAGGGCGGAGCGGAGCCAGGGATGACGAACGTCACGCCGTGGGTGGGTTTCACGGCAAAGTGACGTGGGGTGGGTCACGTGGCAGGAGTCACGAACACCCGCCCCACACCGCGGGTCTCATCGCCGCACAGCCTCCGCCCCGCCTGTCACAAGCCACCCTGAACCCTCACGCATCGGGCCGAACCACCCCGAGGATCGGCATCGATCCGGCCCCCGCGACCGTCACGGTCCGCCCGGGCCGCGGGGCGTGGATGATGGCCCCGTCGCCGATGTACATGGCCACATGGCTGGCGTCGTCGTTGTAGATGATGAGGTCGCCGGGGCGCATGTCCTCGACGTCGATGCGCTTCAGCTGCTTCCACTGCTCCTGCGAGGTCCGCGGGATCCCCTGCCCGGCGCTCGCCCAGGCCTGGGAGGTGAGCCCTGAACAGTCGTACGACGTCGGGCCCTCGGCGCCCCATTCATACGGTTTGCCCAGCTGCTCAGTGGCATACGCGACGGCCTTGCGTCCCTGTGCGGACGCCTTGCCCTTGATGTCCTCGAGGATGCCGGAGTCCAGCCAGGCGGTCTGCGCCTTGTAGGCGGCCTCCTTCTCCAGCTCGGCGAGGCGCTCCTTCTCCTCCTTCTCCAGCCGGGATTCGAGCTGTTCGGCCGCCTTGATCCGCTGCTCGATCTTCTTCTGGGCGGCTGCCTTGGCCTTGCGGCCCGCCTCCAGCTTCTGCCACTGGGCGGAGGCGTCCTTGGCGTACTGCTCCAAGTCCTGCTGGGTGCGGGTCATTTCGGCGAGCAGCCCCTTGGTCGCGCGCTGGCCCTGCAGTACCCGCCCGGCGCCGTCGAGGAAGTTCTGCGGATCGTCGCTGAGCATCAGCTTGGCCTCGTCGGGCAACCCGCCGGACCGGTACTGGGCGGCGGCCGCGGCACCGGCCCGCTTCTTCAACTCGGCCAGCTTCTCCTGGCCTTTGACGATCTTCTTCGCCAGCGCGACGATCTCGGCGGACTGCTTCTCGGCCGCCTCCTCGGCGGCGTTGTACTCGTCGGTGGCGACGGCCGCGGCGTGGTAGAGCTTGTCGAGCTTCTCGCGTACGGCCTCAAGGTCCTTGTTCGACGCGGCGGTCGGGGACGACGAGGGTGACGGCCCGGGGGAGGGCGCCGCGAACGCCGTACCGGGCGCCGCCAGCACGGTGACCGCACAGACCACGGTCAAGGCCACGAGGACGCTGCGCTTGCCCGGCGAAAGGGTGCGCTTGCCCGGTCCCATACCTCTGCCCCCAAACCTGATTTACCGTCAGTAACTACTGGCGCTTGAGGGATCGTGCCACGACGACGCGCAAAGCGACAGAGGCAGTCGGAGTACGTATTTCCCCCTCTCCTGCCCCCATGACGATCTCCCCGCCAATGTGACGAACGACTCGCCGAGATCGTTCCCTGCGCCCCCGACCCCGCCGGGCGTTCGCGTCCCGAGTCAGGTCCGCGGCGCCAACGCCTCCCACCGCACCGTCACTTCACCCTGCCGCCATCGCGCCGGCCCGTCCGCCACCGGCCAGTCGCCCGCAAGATCCCGTACCGCCCGCATCCAGCGCTGCCGGGCGCCGTACGACGCATAGGGCGCGGCGGCGGCCCAGGCACGATCGAAGTCGCGCAGAAAGGCGTGCACCGCCTCGCCGGGCACATTGCGGTGAATGAGAGCCTTCGGCAGCCGCTCGGCGAGATCCGACGGCCGCTCCAGCGACCCCAGCCGGGTCGCGAAGGTCACCGTGCGCGGCCCCTCCGGCCCGAGCGCCACCCATACATGCCGCCGCCCGATCTCGTCACAGGTCCCCTCGACGAGCAGACCGCCCCTGGACCCGCCCACCGGATCGGCCGGCGCGAGCCGCGCACACAGCCGCTCCCAGACGCCGGCGACCTCCCCCTCCTCGTACTGCCGCAGCACATTCGCGGCCCGCACCAGCACAGGCCGCTGCGGTACCGGAATCTCGAACCCGCCGTGCCGGAAGACGAGCCCTTCCCGCTCGTACGACTTGGCGGCCGCGACCCGCGCCGGTTCGATCTCGACACCGACGACACGCACGCGAGGCGCTGCCGCGCGAAGCCGGGTGAGGAGCTCGACGGCCGTCCAGGGGGCGGCGCCGTATCCGAGATCAACGGCAACGGGATCCACGGCCCGCCGCAGCTCGGCCCCGTACGTGTGGGCGATCCACCGATCCATCCGACGGAGCCGATTCGGATTGGTGGTCCCGCGGGTCACCGTTCCCACGGGGCGGGCGGCGGCGCGGGCTGTCATGCATACGAGAGTAAGTGCCCGGCGCGGGTGCACACGCGCCGCGACTTTCCAGCGCACCGGCGTCAGCGCCGGCCCTGCTGGGGGCCTGCGGCCCCCAGACCCCCGCTTCGGCCCTGAAGGGGCCTCGTCCTCAAACGCCGGACGGGCTGAATGACGCGGACCGGCGCCGAGAAGCGGTGCTCATCATGCAGTACGCACAACGCCCCCAAGCCCCGAACAGTTGAGCGACCCCCGGTAATACCTCGGCAAAAACCACCCCGCCAGGAATGGCGACCCCTCCCTCCGCTGTTGCACCCCGTTGGAGGGCCCCACACCCTCCGCCCGGCATGCCCGCAGCCAAGGAGGACCGCCACGTGAGCCAGTACGTCAGCAGGCTCGGGCGTCGCTCTCCGGCGGCCCACCCGCGGCTCAGGCTCCACCGCCGCCCCCGCCGCGTAGCCATGCTCTCCGTGCACACCTCACCGCTCCACCAGCCCGGCACCGGCGACGCCGGCGGCATGAACGTCTACATCGTGGAGCTCGCGCAACGCCTCGCCGCGATCAACATCGAGGTGGAGATCTTCACGCGCACGACCGCCACGGACCTGCCCCCCACCGTCCAGCTGGCCCCCGGCGTCCTCGTCCGCCACATCGACGCGGGCCCCTACGAGGGCCTGAACAAGGAGGACCTCCCCGCCCAGCTGTGCGCCTTCACCCACGGCGTGATGCAGGCGTGGGCCGGCCACCGCCCCGGTCACTACGACCTGGTCCACTCCCACTACTGGCTCTCCGGCCACGTCGGCTGGCTGGCCGCCCAGCGCTGGGGCGCCCCTCTGGTGCACGCCATGCACACCATGGCCAAGGTCAAGAACGCCAACCTCGCCGACGGCGACACCCCCGAGCCCGCAGCCCGGGTCATCGGCGAAACCCAGATCGTCTCGGCCGCCGACCGCCTGATCGCCAACACGGCGGAGGAGGCCGACGAACTCGTACGGCACTACGCGGCCGACCCCGCCAAGGTCGCCGTGGTCCACCCCGGCGTGAACCTCACGCGCTTCTCGCCCGCCGACGGCCGAGCCGCGGCCCGCGCCCGCCTCGGCCTCCCGCAGGACGCCCTGATCCCCCTGTTCGCGGGCCGCATCCAGCCCCTGAAGGCCCCGGACGTCCTGTTGCGCGCGGTCGCCGTCCTCCTCGACGAGCACCCACACCTCCGCTCCCGCCTCGTCGTCCCGATCGTCGGCGGCCCCAGCGGCAGCGGCCTCGCCAAGCCCGAGGGCCTGCAGAAGCTGGCGGCCCGCCTGGGCATCGCGGATGTCGTACGGTTCCGTCCGCCGGTCGGCCAGGAGCAGCTCGCGGACTGGTTCCGCGCGGCATCGGTGCTGGTCATGCCGTCGTACAGCGAATCCTTCGGTCTGGTGGCCATCGAGGCACAGGCGGCCGGCACCCCCGTGCTGGCGGCAGCGGTGGGCGGCCTGCCGGTCGCGGTCCGCGACGGCCGTACCGGCTTCCTGGTCCAGGGTCACAACCCGGCCGACTACGCGCGCGTGCTGCACGCCTTCGCGCAGGACCCGCACCTGTCCCCCCGCATGGGCGAGGCCGCGGCCCGGCACGCACAGTCCTTCGGCTGGGACGCCGCGGCCGCCGCCACGGCGGAGGTCTACACGGCCGCGGCCCATGACCACAGGCGTCGCGTACGCTCCCACCATGGCTGACGCACAGAAGACGGCGCAGGTCGTCGAGGGAGCCCTGAAGAACGCCGAACTGGAGTGGGAGAGCCCCGCCCCCGGCAACTACGTCGTCAAGCTCCCCGGCACCCGGAAGCTCTCGACGACGGTCTCCCTCCTCGTCGGCCGCCACTCGCTGTCGCTCAACGCCTTCGTCATCCGCCACCCCGACGAGAACGAGCCCGGCGTCCACCGCTGGCTCCTGGAGCGCAACCTCAGGCTCTACGGCGTGAGTTACGCCGTGGACCGCCTCGGCGACATCTACGTCACCGCCAAGCTCCCCCTCTCCGCCGTCACCCCCGACGAGATCGACCGCCTCCTCGGCCAGGTTCTGGAGGCGGCGGACGGCGCCTTCAACACCCTCCTGGAGCTGGGTTTCGCCTCCGCGATCCGCAAGGAGTACGAGTGGCGGGTGGCGCGCGGCGAGTCGACGCGCAACCTGGACGCGTTCAGTCATCTGACTCAGCGCTCAGCGGACTGACGTAAGGTCCGAACCAACTCACACTGCACGACCCCTTTCGCGCCCATGCGAGGTCGTGGCATGCTCGCGCCCACCGCACATCTGAACGTCGTTCACATCCATGAAACCGCATGGAAGGGCGCACGGAACATGGGCAACGCGCACCTCACCAGACGGGCCCTGCTCGGCGGGGCCACGGCCGTGGCGCTCGGCGCGGCGACGGGCACGGCGACTGCCACTGCGACCGGCACGGCACAGGCGGCGTCCGCCGCCGAAGTCCCGCCTGTCTGGCACGAGTTCACCCGCACTCCGTTCACCCACCCCCAGATCCCCTTCGTCGGCCGAGCCGGCTACCGCGGCGGAGCGCCCCGCTTCCCCCGCCGCCACCCCGTGGCCGACATCCGCGACTACGGTGCCGTGGCGGACGGCACGACCGACTCCGCCGCCGCGATCAACCGCGCCATCGCCGCCGCAGGAAGGGCCGGCGGCGGCACGGTCACCATCCCGCCCGGCACGTTCCGCATCGACGACGTGATCCGCATAGGCCACTCGAACGTGGTCCTCCGCGGCGCGGGCAGCAGCCGTACGACGCTCCTCGCGACGAAGAACCTCACCGACCTGATCGGCACCTACGGCTCCCGCTACGGCGGCGACAAGTCGGCGTGGTCCTGGGCCGGCGGCCTGATCTGGCTGGCCCCCGAGGCCCGCTGGAACTCCCTCGTCGCCGCGATCAGGGCGAGGACCTGGCCCTTCGAGGGCTGGACGGGCAACCGGCGCGACGAGTGGCGCACGCTCACCCCGGTCGGCCCCGCCCGCCAGGGCGACTGGACGGTGACGGTCACGGACCCCTCCTCGCTGCGCCCCGGCGCGCTGGTCCTGCTCCGCCTCGCCGACGACGCCAACCACACCCTCCTGGAGCACATGTGCGGCGGCGGCCCGGGCCCCGAGGCCTACACCTGGGACGACAAGACGAAACTGACGTCGTACGTCCCCTACGAATGGCCGGTCCGCATCACCCGGATCCACGGCCGGAAGATCACTCTGGAACGCCCCCTCCCTCTGGACTCCCGCCCGGAGTGGAACCCCCAACTGACCACCCACGCCCCCGAGCTGACGGGAGCGGGCGTCGAGGGCCTCACCCTGGAGGCACCGGAGATCGCACAGCAGCCCCACCTCCTCGACCGGGGCCACAACGGCGTCGTCCTGCAGTGCGCCTACGACTGCTGGGTGGACGACGTGACCGTCCGCCACGTCGACAACGGCTTCGGCCTGGTCGCGGCCTCCGCCTGCACGCTCCGCCACACGCGCGTGTCGGGCCGCGGCACCCACCACCCGTACTTCTGCCGCGAGGGCTCGCACGACAACCTGGTCGAGGACTTCACGATCGAGGCCCGCACGACCCCGGCCCCCTCGGGCACCCAGCTCCACGGCATCAACGTCGAGGGCCTGTCCTCCCACAACGTCTGGTCACGCGGCGAGATGCGGACAGGCACCTTCGACAGCCACCGCGGCCTGCCCTTCGCCAACGTCCGCACCGACATCACCGTCCACAACGACGGCCGTCACGGCGGCGACGCGAGCGCGGGCCCGCTGTTCGGCGCACGCTTCACCCACTGGAACGTCCGGGTGACCAACGGCCGCGCGGGCATGATCCGCCTCGACGGCCTGGCCCCGTACTCGGCGACCGTCGGCATCGACGAAGTCAGGGAGTTCGACCAGATCGACGTACCGGACTTCGCGGGGGACCTCCACTCCCGCCTGGAGCTGTACGGCACCACGGACGCCGTACGGCCACGCAATCTGTACGACGCTCAGCGTGCGCTGCTGCGATAGCGCCCCGGCGGCACGCCCACCAACTTCCGGAAGTGGCGGGTGAGATGCGACTGGTCGTAGAAGCCCGTCGCCGTCGCCACCTCGGCAGGCGACCGGCCTTCCAGCAGGAGCCGGCGGGCGCGGTCGACGCGGCGGGACATCAGGTACTGGTGCGGGGCGATGCCGTACGCGGTGCTGAACGACCGTACGAGATGGGCGGGATGGGCCTGGACGAGCGCGGCGGCCTCGTCGAGGGCGATGCCCCGGACGACACGTTCGTCGAGGAGTTCACGCAGTCGGCGGGCGAGGGCGGGGTCGCGGCGAGGTCTGTCGGTGGGGGTTCTGGGGCGCAGATGGGTGCGCAGCCGGTCGCCGATGAGGGTCAGCCTGCTGTCCGCCTCCAGTTCGTCGCCGGGCTGCGCGAGAGCGCTGTGCAACTGGCCCACGCGCAGCCTCAGCACGGGGTCCCGCAGGTCGGGGGAGTCCACCGCCGGGCCGATCAGGTCCTCGCCGAGCCGGGTGCTGTCCAGGTACAGGACGCGCTTGCGGAAGCCGTGCGGGGTGGCGGGGGAGCCGTTGTGGGGGACGTGCGGCGGGAGGAGGGACACCGTGTCGTGCGGGGTGCCGTGCTCGTGCCGGTCGAGGTCGTACCGTACGGCGCCGTCGTCCACGATGAGCAGCGTCCAGGCCTCGTGGACGTGCATCGGATACGCGTACTCGGTGAAGTGGGCGTGGAAGACCTCGGTGACGCCCGGCACGGAGGGGCGCCACGCGGAGACCTCCTGGCGATTCCGGGCGGCGGCCATGCAAAGAACGTACAAGACGGAGTCGTACGGCGGCCGCCAGTCTCGTCGTATGAGCGCTACGACCGATACGACCGCTGAGGCCCCTGTCCGTTTCGACACGAAGATCGCCGTGCTGCTGCGCGAGGACCTGGAGCCGTGGCAGCGCCTGAACGTCACGGCCTTCCTGGTCAGCGGCCTGGGCACGCAGCTCCCCGAGGTGATCGGGGAGCCGTACGAGGACGGGGACGGTGTCCGCTACCTGCCGATGTTCCGCCAGCCGGTCCTGGTCTTCGAGGGCACGAAGGAAACCCTGACGACGGCCCACGCGCGCGTGCTCTCCCGTTCCCTCCCGCGCGCGGTCTTCACCTCCGACCTCTTCGCGACGGGCAACGACCGGGACAACCGTGCGGCGGTGCGGGCCGTGCCGACGGGGGAACTGGATCTGGTGGGGCTGGCGGTGTACGGGCCGAGGAACGCGGTGGACAAGGTGGTGAAGGGGGCGCGGATGCATCCGTGACGACGACCGGCGCACCCGGGAGGCGCCGTCAGGCGGGGCTGACCTCGCTCTTCGCGGGGGCCGGGGTTTCGTCGGCGGCAGGCTTGTCCGCCGGCAGCCGGCGCATCAGGGCGCCGTATCCGATCGCCGCCGCCGTACCGACGACCGCGCACAGCCCCCACAGCCACTCCGCGCCGTAGTGGTCGATGACGAAGCCGGACATCAGCGGGGCGACCAGGGCGGCGACGGACCAGGACATGGTGTACATGCCCTGGTACCGCCCACGCCCGTGGGCCGGGGAGAGGCGGACGACGAGCCCGGTCTGGGTGGGCGCGTTCAGCATCTCGCCCAGCGTCCACACGCACACCGTCAGCGCGAAGACGCCGACCGAGCCGGCGAACGCGGTGAGCCCGAAGCCGTAGCCGGCGAGCAGGGACGAGACGACGAGGATCCGCCCCGTGTCCCGACGCTCGATGAACCGGGTGACCGGGATCTGCAGCGCGACGATCAGGACACCGTTGACGGCGATCGCGAGGCCGTAGTCGGCAGGGGAGAACCCGGCGTCGCCCATCGCCACCGGCAGCCCCACCGCCCCCTGCTGGAAGATCAGGGCGACGAGGAAGGACAGCCCGACGACGCTCATGAAGCGCCCGTCGCGCAGCACGGTCCCGAGCCCGACCCCCTCCTCGGCGGCCTTCTCCGCCTGCGTCCGCTCGGGCCGCGACTCGGGCAGCTTGACGAACACCACGACCGCGCAGACGGCCGTCATCCCCGCCTCGATCAGGAACCCGGCGAGGTAACTGACCTCCGCGATGAACCCGGCGGCCATGGAGGAGATGGCGAAGCCGAGGTTGATGGCCCAGTAGTTGAGCGAGAAGGCGCGCACCCGGTCCTCGGGCCGGACGATGTCGGCCATCATCGCCTGCACGGCGGGCCGGGAGGCGTTGGAGGCGGCGCCGACGAGGAAGGCGACGGCGGCGATGGCGACGGGGTGGTGCACGAAGCCGAGGAGCGCGACCGAGACGGCGGTGGACGCCTGGGCGACGAGGAGGGTGGGCCGCCGCCCGAGCCGGTCGGTCATGACGCCGGCGCCGATCGACGAGATGACCCCGCCGAGGCCGTGCAGCGAGGCGACGAGACCGGCGTAGGAGGCGGAGTAGCCGCGGTCGAGGGTCAGGTACAGGGCCATGAAGGTGGCGACGAAGGCCCCGAGCCGGTTGACGAGCGTGCTGGTCCACAGCCACCAGAACTCGCGGGGCAGCCCGGAGACGGACTCTCGGGTGGCGCGTCTCAGGGCGGCGAGCGACATAGGAATCCCCCAGGAATGGCACAGCCAGGAACGGCGCGGTCGATGTAAGCGGCTCATGCGGCAGTCACAACTTACGAGCGCGTCCTTGTCGGAGGCCACTCAATTAACAGATCCCGTCAACAGTCCGCCCATCGAGAGGCGGGCGCACCCGATCAGAGCCTTGGATTACGCTCATCGCATGGCCGACGCACCGTACAAGCTGATCCTCCTCCGCCACGGCGAGAGCGAGTGGAACGCGAAGAACCTGTTCACCGGCTGGGTGGACGTCAACCTCAACGAGAAGGGCGAGAAGGAGGCAGTCCGCGGCGGCGAGCTCCTGAAGGACGCCGACCTCCTGCCCGACGTGGTCCACACGTCCCTCCAGAAGCGCGCGATCCGCACGGCCCAGCTGGCCCTCGAGGCCGCGGACCGCCACTGGATCCCCGTCCACCGCTCGTGGCGCCTGAACGAGCGCCACTACGGCGCCCTCCAGGGCAAGGACAAGGCCCAGACTCTCGCCGAGTTCGGCGAGGAGCAGTTCATGCTGTGGCGCCGCTCGTACGACACCCCGCCGCCCCCGCTCGAGGACGGCACGGAGTTCTCCCAGTCGGACGACCCGCGTTACGCGACGATCCCGCCGGAGCTGCGCCCCCGCACGGAGTGCCTGAAGGACGTCGTCGTCCGCATGCTCCCGTACTGGTACGACGGCATCGTCCCGGACCTCCTGTCCGGCCGCACGGTCCTCGTCGCCGCCCACGGCAACTCGCTCCGAGCCCTCGTCAAGCACCTCGACGGGATCTCCGACGCCGACATCGCCGGCCTGAACATCCCCACGGGCATCCCCCTGTACTACGAGCTCGACGCCGACTTCAAGCCGGTGACCCCGGGTGGCAAGTACCTGGACCCGGAGGCGGCTGCGGCGGCCATCGAGGCGGTCAAGAACCAGGGCAAGAAGAAGTAGGCTCCATGATCATGCCCCCGACCTGCGCTTACGGCGCGGATCGGGGGCATTTTCATGGCCCCGGGACCCCTGTGGACCCGCGGCCGGTTGGCCGGCAGCCGATGATTCCACCAACTCGAGGAGACGCCGGGCTTAAGTGATGTGTGGGGTCGGCAAGAGCGCACAACCCCCCACACGCCCCGCGCCACCGCCACCGCCGCTGTCCCAGACCCTCGCCACCCCGCAGCCGAGTGAGCCCGGACCGGTGAAGCGACCGTGAAGTACGACGCTCCCTGACGGACATCGTTGCTGCGATTGTGCGGCGAACCCCCTGTCCGCGAGGTTCTCGCGGGCAGGGGGGCTCCTTCTTGCGGTGTGCCGCTGAGCCGTCGGGTCTGGAGTCAGGAACAGCAGGCCGAACTGTCGGTTCCCGCGCTGGGCCGCTCGCTGCGGAGATCGTCGTCATGACCGGCGGCGAGTCGGGCCCATTGCGCGGTCGGCCGTCCGTCCTTGCGGAACTGCTGTCCGCGCGGCTCGTACGGCTGCGGCCAGCCGGGCGGGGAGTCCTCCCAGGTCTCCTGCCGTCCGTAGACCGTCATGTCGAGGATGCCGTAGGACGGCGCCATGGGTTCGACACCGCGGCCCGTGGTCCAGTACGTCTCGTAGACACGGTCCCCGTCGCGGAGGTAGCACGCCTTCATCCCGAAGTGGCGGCCGGCGACGAGCCGTTGGTGCGACTCGGCGGGTACGGAGTACCAGGGCATGTCCCAGCCCATGTACCGGCGGTAGCGGTCGGTCTCCTCATAGGGACCCTGGCAGAAGACGGCGAAGGTGACGTCGCGCTGGTGCAGATAGGACAGTTCACGGACCTGGCCGGTGAAGAACGTGCAGCCCTCACACTGGTCGGCGGCGGCGTGGCCGTCGTGCCACATGTGATATGACACGAACAACTGGGTGCGGCCCTCGAAGACGTCGATCAGCGGAACCGGGCCATCGCCCCCGACTAGCGGGGCCGACGCGTCCACCTCGGTCATCGGCAGCCGCCGCCGACCGGCGGCGATCGCGTCGCCCTCTCGGGTGTGCGCCTTCTCCCGGACACGCAGGCTGTCAATGGCGGCCAGCCACTCCCGACGGGAGACGACCGGCGGCTTGCTCACATCAGTCATGGCGATACTGACCCGGCAGCGCGCAGGAAATCATCGGTGCCCCTTGGCGCCTGACGCCTCCTCGCTACGATCCGTGCTCATGGATACCAGGGGCGGGGATTCCTCACCACAGAACACGGACGTCGGTACGGCTGTGGAGTTCGTCTACCGGCCAACGGCAGCGGACTAACCTGAAGCGGCGCTGGACGGAGTCCGTTTCGTTCAGCTGGTGAGTATTAGGGGCGGGATGAGCAGGCGGGTCAAAGGATGGCTGGTCGGGGGGTGGGCCGTGCTCGTGGTTGCCGGCTGGTCGTTCACCGAGTCGATCAACGACGGGATCGAGCCGACCTCCGGACCGCGGCCGAAGTCGTCCTCGTCGAGTACTCCTTGGGCGTGTTCGGGGCCGACACCTGCCCCTGCCCTCAGCCCTACCCCCACCGCAATGCCGACTCTGACGCCGGTCCCGGTGCCGCCCTCCGGTGTGGGCCCATCCGAGATCACTGACTACTACTACGTCGAGCCGGACTTCGTCGTCACAGCAGTCGCCTGCAAGGTCGCGGACTGACGGCATCCCCTGCCCGCGACGTCGGCGGGCAGGGGATCAGAGGCCGCAGTGCCGACCCGGGCGGCGCCGCGGCTCAGACCATCAGCGGCACCGCATGGATCTCGTCCGGCGCCGCGCCACCCCCGCGTTCGTGGGCGCGCTTCACCGCCTCGGCCGAGGGGCCGTCACTGAGGCAGTAGACCGTGCCGGACTCCGGGTCCGCCCAGGCGTGTTCGAAGTGGACTCCTTCTTCCGCCTCGACGGCGGCGGTGGCGTCGTGACCCTGTTGCAGCTGTTCGGCCGTGATGCCCCGCATGCCGTGGTGGACGTCCATGAACCGTGTCACGGGCCTCGCACCTCCTTCCCGATGCCCCCGTCTTCCCGATGTGCCCCGTCTTGCGGGTGCCCCCTCTTGCCGGTGCACCCCCGTGGCTCCCGCCTCCTCAGACCGTCAGCGGAACCGGATGGACCTCGTCGGCCTTGTGCCCGGCGCGCTCGTGAATGCGCTGGACCGCTTCGGCCGAAGGGGCCTCGGAGAGGCAGTAGACGACGCCGGACTCGGGGTCGGCCCACGCCCGCTCGAAGTGCACGCGCTCGTCCTTCTCTATGGCGAGGTCCGCGTTGTGGGCCTCCCGAAGCTGGTCGGCCGTGATGCCCTTCATGTTGTGGTGTACGTCCATGAACTGAGCCATGCCTCGCACCTCCTCACGATCCTCGGACTTCCGGTCCTCGGAGTGCGGTCGCCTGCTCTCCTTCCATGCTGCGCCCGTCCGGCACGACCAGCACGACGAAGGGCCCCGGCATGTGCACCGGGACCCTTCACCGTCGTACGAGGACGGCGCCGTACGCCGCCCTACCTCACCTCTCGCGCCCGCGCGTCCCGCACCCTCACCTCAGCCGCACTGGCATGGATTCCCCGACTGGCACCCGCACCCACAGCCCGAGCCGCAGCCGCAGGCGCCGAAGAGCGGGAGGCTCCTGATGTCGGCGGGCTGCTCGGTCGGGCGTTCCTGGGTGGGGTCGGGTGTCGTGCCGGGGATGCTGGGGGATTCGGCCATGGTCCCTCCTCGAGGCTGGAGCCTGTGTCCATTCCATGCCCGCCCCGCTGGGCGCATCAACGGCGCACTGAGGCTTGTGCACGCCCCGAACAGGCCCCCGCAAGCCCGCGTACGTAAGGCGCCTACGCCCCTTCCGCCCCCGCAACCGGCTGGATCTCCGGCTGAAGGTCGGCCTGCAGCTCATCCGCGTGCTCACCCGTCACCAGGTACACCACACGCTTGGCCACGGCCACCGCATGGTCGGCGTACCGCTCGTAGTAGCGGCCGAGCAGCGTCACGTCCACGGCCGTCTCGATGCCGTGCTTCCAGCGCTCGTCCATCAGGTGCTGGAAGAGCGTGCGGTGGAGGAGGTCCATCGCGTCGTCGTCCTGCTCCAGCTGCAGCGCGAGGTCGACGTCCTTGGTGACGATCACCTCCGCCGCCTTCGCCATCAGGCGCTGCGCGAGCTGGCCCATCTCCAGGATGGTCGCGTGCAGGTCCTGCGGGATGGCGCGCTCGGGGTAGCGCAGCCGCGTGAGCTTCGCCACGTGCTGGGCCAGGTCGCCCGAGCGCTCCAGGTCAGCCGACATACGCAGCGAGGTCACGACGATACGGAGGTCCGTCGCCACCGGCTGCTGGCGGGCGAGCAGCGCTATGGCCCGCGCCTCCAGGTCGTGCTGGAGGTCGTCGACCTTCTGGTCGGCCTCGATCACGCTTTCGGCCAGCTTCAGGTCGGCGTCGAGGATCGCCGTCGTGGCGCGCCCGATCGCCGACCCGGCCATCCGGGCCATCTCGACCAGGCTGTCGCCGATCGAGTCCAGTTCCTCGTGGTACGCGTCCCGCATCAGGGGTCCCTCTCTTACGTCTGCCTCGGGAGTTCCGGGGGCCAGGAGACTGCCGTCGAGCCGTCAGTCTTATCCGCTTTACCCGGTCTTGCTCCGGCTTGTTACACCGGTTTGTCCGGCTCGTTATCCGGCTGTCTGTCCGTCTCGTCCGTCGTCCGTCTTGTCCGTCGTCCGCCTCGTCCGTGGTCCGTCTCGTCCGTCGAACCGTCGGTCTTGTCGTTCGAACCGACAGTCTTCTCATCAACAAACCGGTCAAACCGTCGAGCGGACAGTCTTACGGTCGTGACCTCCGACAGTAAGACTGTCCCGAAAACGCCAGTCGGACTGTCGTGAAACCGCCAGTGTGATCTCCACGCCAAACCGCCAGGGCGAACCCGACGCTCCCACGATCCGGCCCCTACGCGTCCGTTTCCGCCACCCCAAATGAACCACTACTGGCTCCAAGGTGAACTCTGGGCGACGAGTGTTCGAGCTCGCCCTCCGACGGCTGTGGCCACCGCCTGCCCCATGCCTAACCTGGATGCATGGACGTGAACGCGGCGGTCGCCGCAGCGGCAGCGATCGCCGGGGTGCTCACCGGCGTCATCGCCATGCTGGCGTTCCGCTGGAGCGAACGCGACCTGAAGCGACCCACCCGAACCTCCCTGCACACCGACCCGGTCCTGCCGCCCGGCGTGGACACGGTCCTGTCGGTGCTGCGCTCCTCCGCCGTCGTCCTCGACGAGGGGGACGGCGTGGTCAAGGCCAGCTCGGCGGCGTACGCCCTCGGACTGGTGCGCGGCGGCAAGCTCTCCGTCGAGCCCATGCTCCAGATGGCCCGGGACACGAGACGGGACGGTGAGATACGGCAGGTCGAGCTGGACCTGCCGAGGCGGGGAACCGGTCGCGGCGAGGCCCTGGCCGTCTCCGCCCGCGTCGCGCCCCTCGGCTCCCGCCTCGTCCTCCTCCTCGTCGAGGACCTCACCGAGGCCCGGCGGATAGAGGCGGTGCGGCGCGACTTCGTCGCGAACGTGAGCCATGAGCTGAAGACGCCCGTCGGCGCACTCTCCCTGCTGTCCGAGGCCGTCATGGACGCCTCCGACGACCCCGAGGCCGTACAGCGCTTCGCCGGGCGCATGCAGATCGAGGCGACCCGGCTCACCAACCTGGTGCAGGAGCTCATCGACCTCTCCCGGGTCCAGAACGACGACCCGCTGGAGGACGCCGAGCCCGTCCGCGTCGACGAGCTCGTCGCCGAGGCGATGGACCGCTGCCGGCACGCCGCCGGGACGAAGCAGATCACCATGGCCGCCGGGGGCACCCAGGACCTCAGCATCTGGGGCAACCGCGGCCAGCTCGCCGCCGCCCTCGGCAACCTCGTCGAGAACGCCGTCAACTACTCGCCCGCCCGCACCCGCGTCGGCATCGCCGCCCGCCGGGTGAACAGCCCCGGCGGGGATCTCATCGAGATCGCCGTCACCGACCAGGGCATCGGCATCTCGGACAAGGACAAGGAGCGCATCTTCGAGCGCTTCTACCGCGTCGACCCGGCCCGTTCCCGTGCCACCGGTGGCACCGGCCTCGGTCTCGCGATCGTCAAGCACGTGGCCGCCTCGCACGGCGGGGAGGTCACGGTGTGGAGCTCGGAGGGACAGGGCTCCACGTTCACCCTGCGGCTGCCGGAGGCCGGTGCGGCCCGCGACCGCGCACAGCAGCACCCCGACCTCGACGACGAGGCCGGCCAGTCCGCTCGATCATCCGCCGAATCCCCCGATTCAACCGCGTACGAAACGCTTTCCGCCCCGGAGGTCCTTCCGTGACCCGTGTGCTCGTCGTCGAGGACGAGGAGTCCTTCTCCGACGCCCTGTCGTACATGCTCCGCAAGGAGGGCTTCGAGGTCGCGGTCGCGACCACCGGGCCCGACGGACTCGACGAGTTCGAGCGCAACGGCGCCGACCTCGTCCTCCTCGACCTGATGCTGCCGGGTCTGCCCGGCACGGAGGTGTGCCGCCAGCTGCGCGGCCGCTCCAACGTTCCGGTGATCATGGTCACCGCCAAGGACAGTGAGATCGACAAGGTTGTCGGTCTGGAAATAGGAGCCGACGACTACGTCACCAAGCCGTTCTCCTCGCGCGAGCTGGTCGCCCGGATCCGGGCCGTCCTGCGCCGCCGCGGCGAGCCGGAGGAGGTGACCCCGGCCGCCCTGGAGGCGGGCCCGGTCCGCATGGACGTCGACCGCCACGTCGTGACGGTCTCCGGCTCCAAGGTCGACCTCCCCCTCAAGGAGTTCGACCTCCTGGAGATGCTCCTGCGCAACGCCGGCCGCGTCCTCACCCGTATGCAGCTCATCGACCGCGTCTGGGGCGCCGACTACGTCGGCGACACCAAGACCCTCGACGTCCACGTCAAGCGCCTGCGCGCGAAGATCGAGCCGGACCCGGGCGCGCCGCGGTACCTGGTGACGGTGCGCGGCCTCGGCTACAAGTTCGAGCCGTAGAAAAAGCACTGGATACGTCGGAGGGCGGGACCCCGGTCACACGGGGTCCCGCCCTCCTTCTCCTACGGCTGTGCAGATGTCGTACGACTACTCGGTGCCGTACGACCGCTCAGTGACCGGCCGTCGTCTGCGAGGCGCTGTCGGATGGTGCCGCCGCGCCGCCCGCGCCGGTGCCGGCCGCGGAACCGGCCTCGGCGCCCTCGGTCGGCGTCGCGCCCGGGGAGGCCTCGCCGGTCGGCGTGCCGCTGCCGGCGGGCTTGGACGGGGAGGCGGACGCGCCCGGCGTCGCCGGGACCTCGCTCGGGCCCCAGCCCTCGAAGTAGTGCTCGGCCGGGACGACGAACGCGCGCAGGCTCACGTCGCCGGTCTTGCTGAAGGTGAAGGTGATCTTCTGGGCGTTGCCGTCCTGGATGGCCTCGCGGCTGCTGGGCAGCACGGCGGAGGCGTTGTCCTTGCCGCCGATGATCAGCGAGCCGCCGGCCGGGATGGTCAGGCTGCCGCCCTTGGCGGGCTTGAGCTCGGCGGTCTTGTCGGTGCCGTCCACCTTGATCTCGTCCAGCGTCTGGGCGGTCTTCCCGGAGTTGAACACGGTCGCGGAGATGGCGGCCGGGCCGGTCGACTCCAGGTCGGGCTGGGTGATGACGACGGCGTTCTGGATCTTGATGTCGCCGACGGTGGTGGCAGCGTTGTCCGGCTTGATCTCCAGCGTCTGGCTGTTGTTGCCGGCGGCGCACGCACCGAGCGACGTGATCGAGAACGCGATGGCGGCCGCGGCGAGGGCGCCGCGTCGAAGGCTGCTGCTCACGGCGGCGGCAACTCCTTGACTCGAACGGGGCGGGCGCGTAAAGCCGCCCTAAGTGTCTGTCAGCGGCCTTAGGTTACCGAGCCGTTCCCGCGCGACCGCACCCGACCCTCCCCTGAGCGGCCGAACTACCGCCGAAGCACCTCTTCGTACCTCTTCCGTGATCCGTCCCGTCACCCACAAGTGACCCAGGAGCCACATTGCCCCCGTGCTCGTCCGTCATTCACATAAGCCCCTCGCAAGCAGCGGGGCAGAATTTTCCGTGAAGGAATGCGCGGCCTTCCCGGAATTGATCACCGGGCGCGCTCCCGGGCCGGGTCGTGATCAATTCCGGAATCGTCCGGTACCCGACTCCGGACACCGAACGGAGTAGCGGAAGTCGCACACTTGGAAGCGGACATATGCGGACGTTCGGCCGCTCGGAGGCGCCTCCGGATGTGTGTAACGTGCGCGTTTCACCTCACCCGCAGAGCGGCTCCGACCTGCGAATACCTTCTTCCGGTCGGCCCGCGAAGCACGTTCCTGTCGGAGTTGTCAAGCCCCGAGATATGCCCTGACCTGCGAAAACGCCATTCAGAAGACGCCGTATCCGTGTTACCCTGGATAGCCACGGAAGGGGTACCTGTCACATGACGTTCAAGGTTGGCGACACCGTGGTCTATCCCCATCACGGGGCCGCGCTGATCGAGGCCATCGAAACTCGCCAGATCAAAGGCGTGGACAAGACCTACTTGGTGCTGAAGGTCGCCCAGGGTGACCTGACGGTACGTGTGCCAGCGGACAATGCGGAGTTCGTCGGCGTGCGTGATGTGGTCGGTCAGGACGGGCTGGACCGGGTCTTCGAGGTGCTGCGCGCGCCGTACGCCGAGGAGCCCACGAACTGGTCTCGTCGTTACAAGGCAAATCTGGAGAAGCTCGCCTCCGGCGATGTCATCAAGGTCGCGGAAGTCGTGCGTGACCTGTGGCGTCGTGAGCGTGAGCGTGGACTCTCCGCCGGTGAGAAGCGCATGCTTGCCAAGGCCCGCCAGATCCTGGTGAGCGAGCTCGCCCTCGCGGAAAACACCAACGAGGACAAGGCCGAGGCCCTGCTCGACGAGGTTCTCGCGTCCTGACGCGGTCCATCCGCCTCAGTTCAGCACAGTTGCTGTGTTGTTTTAAAAGAAGTGCCGCGGTGCCCGATGACGCGATTGCTGTCGCCGGGCGCTGCGGCATGTTCGCTCACAGGCGCTGCACGTCCCTGTGCGGTACGTCTCTGTCGGGGGCGCCCCCGATACTGGACGTGCCGGGCCCGGGCAGCTGGCTCGACCGACTGTCACGGAAGGGTCCGTCAAGGCGTCGCGCCCGGCACGCTGTGGCCATACCCAAGTAGGCCGAGCACACAAACCTGACAGGAACCGATGTCTGACGTTTCGCGCCCTTCGCCCTCGGAAGTCCGCACCGGGACGGCCGCCGGCACCCGTACGGCCGTCGTGATCCCGGCCGCCGGACGGGGCGTACGCCTCGGCCCGGGCGCCCCCAAGGCGCTCCGCGCGCTGAACGGCACGCCCATGCTCATCCACGCCGTGCGCGCGATGGCCGCCTCCCGCGCCGTCTCCCTGGTGGTCGTCGTGGCCCCGCCCGACGGCACCGCAGAGGTCAAGTCACTCCTCGACGTGCACGCACTGCCCGAGCGCACCGACTTCCTGGTGGTCCCCGGCGGGGAGTCCCGCCAGGAGTCCGTGAAGCTCGGCTTGGACGCGCTGCCGCCGGACTACGACATCGTGCTGGTGCACGACGCGGCGCGCCCCCTGGTCCCGGTGGACACGGTCGACGCGGTGATCGAGGCCGTCCGCGACGGAGCACCGGCCGTCGTGCCCGCACTGCCGCTCGCGGACACGGTCAAGGAGGTCGAGCCGGCCACGGCCACGGGCGACCCCGAACCAGTGGTCGCCACTCCGCAGCGCGCCCGCCTCCGCGCCGTACAGACCCCCCAGGGCTTCGACCGCGCCACGCTGATCCGTGCGCACGAGACGGTGACCGGCGACGTCACCGACGACGCCAGCATGGTCGAACAGCTGGGCCTGACGGTCGTGGTCGTCCCCGGCCACGAGGAGGCCTTCAAGGTCACCCGCCCCCTGGACCTGGTCCTGGCCGAGGCGGTCCTGGCACGCCGGAGGCTCAACGATGGCTTCTGAGCAGCTTCCGGTGCTGCCCCAGGTGGGCATCGGCACCGACATCCACGCTTTCGAGGAGGGCCGCGAGCTGTGGTGCGCGGGCCTGAGGTGGGAGGGCGAGGGCCCGGGACTCGCCGGCCACTCCGACGCGGACGTCGTCGCACACGCCGCCTGCAACGCCCTGTTCTCGGCAGCCGGCCTCGGCGATCTGGGACAGCACTTCGGCACGGGGCGGCCGGAGTGGTCGGGCGCCTCCGGGGTCGTACTCCTCAGCGAGGCGGCCCGCATTGTGCGCGAGGCGGGCTTCCGGATCGGCAACATCGCGGTCCAGGTCGTCGGCCCACGCCCCAAGATCGGCAAGCGGCGCGACGAGGCCCAGAAGATCCTCTCGGAGGCGGCCGGAGCCCCGGTTTCCGTATCCGGCGCCACGACCGACGGCCTCGGCTTCCCTGGCCGCGGCGAGGGACTGATGGCGGTCGCGACGGCGCTGGTGGTGCGGGCCGGCTGAGAAGAGCCCGGGAAACCCGGCCACCCACCCTGCCCACGGCCGACAACGGCCGAACCACACCGAGGCGACAGCAAACCGCCCTTGGGCGCCGGGCACTGCCGTCCGCCCACTACCCTGGTGTCGTGACGATTCGCCTGTACGACACCAGCGCCCGGCAGATCCGTGACTTCACCCCGCTCAAGCCGGGCTGTGTCTCGATCTACCTCTGTGGCGCCACCGTGCAGGCCGCGCCGCATATCGGGCACATCCGCTCCGGCCTCAACTTCGACATCATGCGCCGTTGGTTCACGTACCGCGGCTATGACGTGACGTTCATCAGGAACGTCACGGACATCGACGACAAGATCATCGCCAAGTCCGTCGACCAGGACCGCCCCTGGTGGTCCATCGGCTACGAGAACGAGCGCGCCTTCAGCGACGGCTACACCGCCCTCGGCTGCCTCCCGCCCACGTACGAGCCCCGCGCCACCGGCCACATCACCGAGATGGTCGAGATGATGCGCGGTCTCATCGAGCGCGGTCACGCCTACGAGGCCGACGGCAGCGTCTACTTCGACGTCCGGTCCTGGCCCTCCTACCTGGAGCTGTCCCGGCAGGACCTCGACGAGATGCGCCAGCCCGCCGAGGAGGGCATCACCGGCAAGCGGGACCCGCGCGACTTCGCGATGTGGAAGGCCGCCAAGCCCGGTGAGCCCGACTGGGAGACGCCGTGGGGCCGGGGCCGTCCGGGCTGGCACCTGGAGTGCTCGGCGATGGCGCACAAGTACCTCGGCTCCGCCTTCGACATCCACGGCGGCGGACTCGACCTGATCTTCCCGCACCACGAGAACGAGATCGCCCAGGCCAAGGCCTACGGCGACGAGTTCGCCCGGTACTGGGTGCACAACGCCTGGGTCACCATGAGCGGCGAGAAGATGTCGAAGTCGCTCGGCAACAGCGTGCTGGTGTCGGAGATGGTCAAGCAGTGGCGCCCGATCGTCCTGCGCTACTACCTGGGCACCCCGCACTACCGCTCCACCATCGAGTACAGCGAGGAGGCCCTGCGCGAGGCCGAGTCGGCGTTCGCGCGCATCGAGGGCTTCGTGCAGCGCGTGGTGGAGAAGGCGGGCGTCGTCGAGCCGTCCGCCGAGGTGCCGCTCGCCTTCGCCGAGGCGATGGACGACGACCTGGGCGTCCCGCAGGCACTTGCCGTCGTGCACACCACCGTCCGGCAGGGCAACAGCGCACTGGCCGCCGACGACAAGGAAGCCGCCGTGGCGCGGCTGGCCGAGGTGCGGGCCATGCTCGGCGTCCTGGGCCTGGACCCGCTCGACCCGCACTGGGCCGGCGAGACCGACCGCGGCGAGGACCTTCACGGCGTGGTCGACACCCTCGTCCGCATGGTGCTCGACCAGCGTGAGGCGGCCCGCTCCCGCAAGGACTGGGCCACCGCGGACGCCATCCGCGACCAGCTCAACCAGTCGGGCCTCGTCATCGAGGACAGCCCGCAGGGTCCGCGCTGGAGCCTCGGCCCGCGGTAGCCACCGCTGGTGATCGATTGTGCCGTCCGGCCATCCGGGCGGCACACTTCATAGACGTACGTACGAAAGCTCACGACAGACAGGTAGGTCATGGCCGCGAACAACCGCCGCATGTCCGGCAAGAAGGGCGCGCAGGTCGGCAGCGGCGGCAAGCGGCGCCGGGGCCTGGAAGGCAAGGGGCCGACGCCTCCGGCCGAGATGCGCAAGGGGCACAAGAAGAACCGCATCGCCACCGCCAAGGCCAAGCAGGCCCAGCGGCGTCCCGCGGCCCGCGGGCGCGGCGGCAAGGGCACGTCCGAGCTGGTCGTCGGCCGCAACCCGGTCGTCGAGGCACTGCGCGAGGGCGTCCCGGCGTCGACGCTCTACGTCCAGCAGTTCATCGACAACGACGAGCGCGTCCGCGAGGCGCTGCAGCTCGCGGCCGATCGCGGCGGCATCAACCTCATGGAGGCCCCGCGCCCCGAGCTGGACCGGATGACGAACGGCCTCAACCACCAGGGCCTCGTCCTGCAGGTCCCGCCCTACGAGTACGCCCACCCCGAGGACCTCGCCGACGCAGCCGCCGACGAGGGCGAGGACCCGCTGATCGTCGCGCTCGACGGCGTGACCGACCCGCGCAACCTGGGTGCGGTCGTCCGCTCGGTGTCGGCCTTCGGCGGCCACGGCGTCGTCGTACCGGAGCGGCGTGCGGCGGGCATGACGGCAGGCGCCTGGAAGACGTCCGCCGGCACGGCGGCCCGCACACCCGTCGCCCGCGCCACGAACCTCACCCGCGCCCTGGAGGCGTACAAGAAGGCGGGCATCGTGGTCGTCGGTCTCGCCGCCGACGGCGAGGTCGAACTCGGCGACCTGGAGGCCCTTCAGGGTCCGGTGGTCATCGTGGTCGGCAGCGAGGGCAAGGGCCTGTCCCGCCTGGTCGGGGAGACGTGCGACTTCCGGGTCCGCATCCCGATGCCGGGCGGCGCGGAGTCGTTGAACGCCGGTGTGGCGGCAGGCATCGTCCTCTACGAGGCGGCCCGCCGACGGGTCTGAACAGACATCCGCGGCATCACCCGTGCGGGTTAATTCTGGTGACAGTGGTGCGACCTGCGCATCTTTGACGGGGTCCGGACAGATCGGACCGGTCAAAGCAGTGTCCTAACCTCACGTCACTCGGTTAGTTGAGTGTGGACACCAGAACACCCCGCACACCCACGGGGGACCGCTCGTCGGGATACGACGACGCTCCCGCGCTGAGCATGGTGAAGGTGCCGAGCGATCCGGCGCAGATCATCGTCAATCACGCGAGTTTCCGCGTGCTGTTGGGCGCCTCGACCGGGCGCACCAAATCTTCGCGCATCGCACGGCACCTGAGCGCCACCGAGGACACCGCCCGCATCCCCGTCGTCAACGCGGCCGGCAGAGCGGGCGCGGCCCCCGCCGCCCGCCGCCGAGTCGCCGTCTGGAACGGCACGTCCGCGCCGGACGACACCGGCGCCCACCGCCTGCTCCAGGCCGTGCGGGACGGCAGCGTCCGCCACGGCGACGAGCCGGTCCCCGCAGGGGCCACCCAGGTCATCCCGCGCGTGGGCGTCGGCGGCTACGACGGCGGCTACGACGACGAGTTGACGCAGACCGTCGAGACGCCGATCGTCGGCGCCCAGCGCACGCACGAGTCGGTGGAGACCCGGCTGCTGCCGGGCATGCGCACGGTCGAGAGCGCGTACGACGAGGAACTCCCGTACGCGGACGAGGACTTCGAGGATCCGGACGGGCCGGACGGACAGGACGGGACCGGTGCACCGCCCAAGCGCCTGGGCGACGACCCGGCACGGCACGCCTACTACCCCGGCCGCCGCATGAACCTCGGCGTCGTCCTCCTCCCTCTCCGCGTCTTCCTCGGCTTCATCTCCATCTACGCCGGCATGGGCAAGCTCTGCGACCCCGTCTACTTCGACGGCGGCAAGCGCGGCTCGATGGTGAAGTGGCTCAACACCCTGCACCCCTGGGAAGTGGCCGAACCGCTCCGCCAGTTCGCCCTGGAGCACCCGATCGGCTCCGGCCTGGTCATCGCCTTCTTCCAGGTCATCGTGGGCGTCCTCACGGTCCTGGGCTGCTGGCAGCGGGTAGCCGCAGTCGTCGGCGCCCTGCTGTCCGCGGCACTCCTGGTCACGGTCAGCTGGAAGAGCGTCCCGGTCTACGACGCCCCCGACATCATCTACCTCGCCGCCTGGTCCCCGCTGATCATCGCCGGCGCGCCCGTCTACTCCATCGACGGCCGCCTCGCCGGCATGGCCTGGCGCCGCCTCGGCCCCCGCTCCGACATCTGGGAGCTGCGCAACTACGTCCTCCGCCGCGGCGCCCTGGTCACCGCGATCGTCAGCGGCCTCACCCTCCTCATCGGCTCGCTTCTCGGCGGCGCCGTCCGCGACGCCGACCGGGTGGTCGTCCCCGGCCCCGGCGAGGCCCCGCGCAACGAACTGCCCGGCTCCCCGTTCCCGCAGGAGCCCGACAGGCACAAGAAGACGCCGTCCGCCTCCAACTCCCCGACCCAGGGAGCCACGTCGGGCGCGGCCACCCCGTCGGGCGCGGCGACCACGCCGGGTGCCACCAGCGACACGGGCGCGACCGGCGCCGCGCCGAGCCAGACGCAGGGCACGACGGGACAGGCTCCGCCGCAGCAGTCCACCCCGGCCGACGAGGCCCCCAGCACCAGCACCGGCCCGACCTCCGGAGGCCCCACCTCCGGCGGCGGCTCAACCGGCGGCTCCGGCAACGGAGGCTCCACCTCCGGCGAACCGGGCCTGGTGGGCGGCCTGTTGGGGTAGACGCCGAGCACCACAACGAAGGGCCCCGGACGCGCCGCCGTCCGGGGCCCTTCGCCGTGGCTGCCGTACTCAGAAGCCCGGCGTGGGGCTGGCCGTGGGTGGGTCGCGCAGCCCGGCGCTGACGGGGTGCCGCCTCTGTGGGTCGGGAGCCGCCCCAGCGGCACGACTGCCCGCAGCTACGTTGGTTCAGCGCCTTCGGCGTCGGCGCGGGCACTGCTGGGGGCCTGCGGCCCCCAGACCCCTGCTTCGGCCCTGAAGGGGCCTCGTCCTCAAACGCCGGACGGGCTGAGTTTGCCGACCCGGCGCTGAGAGGCGGAGTTCACCGCGCCGGAGGCTCACCGCCCCAGCGCCGCCAGTTCCTTCGCTGCCTCTGTCAGGTCCTTCGCCGTGTCGATGGCCCGCCAGTACGCGCCCTGCGGGATGGGAAAACCGGCCAGGCGGCGTTCGCGGGCCAGGTGGGGGAACGTGGTGCGTTCGTGGTCGCCGCGTTCGGGGAGGAGGCCGGCGAACTCGGGGGAGAAGACGTAGACGCCCGCGTTGATCTCGAAGGTCGACGGCGGTGCCTCGATGAAGTCGGTGATGTGACCGAAGCCGTCCGTCTTCACCGCACCCCACGGGATCCGGGGACGCGCGAGCGCCAGCGTTGCGACGGCGTCGCGCTCGGCATGGAAGTCGGCCATGTCGCGCAGCGAGAAGCGCGTCCAGATGTCACCGTTGGTGGCGTACCACGGCTGGTCGGGATGCGGCAGATGCGCGGCCGCGTACTTCAGACCGCCGCCACGCCCGAGCGGCTCCGTCTCGACGACGGTCGTCACCCGCACCGGAAGATCGGCCGACTTCAGCCAGTCCTGCAGCACCTCCGCGAGATGCCCGCAGCTGACCACCACGTCCGTCACGCCCTCCTCGGCGAGCCAGGCGAGCTGGTGGCCGATGATCGGCGTCCCCGTACCGGGGATCTCGACCATCGGCTTGGGCCGGTCGTCGGTGTACGGACGCAGCCGGGACCCCTGGCCACCGGCCAGGACGACGGCTTGAACGGGGCGGGACGCGGCATTCGGATCAGTCATGACCGAACTGTACGCGGCGCCCCGCTCGCGGCATTCGCCGGCAACCGTTCCTTAATCAGCCGTTACCGTCCGCAAAAGGAGTGTTCAGCTGTGCGCGGCCGCCACGCCCGAGGCGAAGGCGGTGTCGCAGACGGGACGGGCGTACGACTGGGCACGCGTCGGACCGTACACCCGCACCGCGGCCCGCCCGAGCGCACGGGCGATCGAGGCGCAGTGCCGGGCCAGCGACGGGCGGTCGTGGACGGCCTGCTGGAGGTGGGTCAGGGCGACGCCCGGGTTCCTCTCCTGCAGCTCGGTCAGGAGCTGGTCGCGGAGCACGTCCTGTGGGGCGCGCGGGGCGGCGTTCTTCGCGTCACCCGCGCTCGTGACGTCGGTCGCGGCGAGCACCGAGTCCGAGGGGTTCCCCGACCAGTTGACCCGGGTGACCGCGAGGGTCCCGGAGAGCACCAGGACGACGGGCAGGACGAGGGCGAGAGTGCGGCCGAGCTGGCGGGCGGGGCCCCGGTGGCCGCGTCGTGTCTGTGGGTTGGTGGAGTGCTTCACGCGAGTGAGGGTAGCGTTCAGTACTGATATGGCGACATTTGGTCACCGTTTCGGGGGACGAAGTAGTGCTCTCCCCTGAACGGCACGTTGACGCACAGCCCTCGAAATCAACCGATTTGCCGGGGTATTTGTCGACACAAAAAAGGGCCCCGCAGCGGTCTGCGGGGCCCTCTTCGTCAACCTGGGTGAATTACCCGGGGTTGTACTGCCTGGTGCTGCCCTCAGTCGGAGAGCCGCTCGCCCGTCGAGGTCGAGAACACGTGGGTCTCGCCGGCGCGCGGGACGATGTGCAGCGAGCTGCCCTTCTCCGGGACGTCACGGCCGCTGACACGGACGACGAGGTCCTTGGACTCTTCGCCGACCTTGGCGGTGCCGTAGACGTACGCATCGGCGCCGAGCTCCTCGACGACGTTGACGGTGACCGCGAGACCCTGGTCCGAGTCGGAGCCGGCCACGTCGAAGTGCTCGGGGCGGACACCCACGGTGACGGTCTTGTCGGTGGTGGCGGAGAGCGCGTCACGGTCCACCGGCACGACCGAGTTGCCGAACTTCACGCCGCCGTCGGTGATCGGGACCTCGACCAGGTTCATGGCCGGGGAGCCGATGAAGCCGGCGACGAAGAGGTTGGCCGGGCGGTCGTACATGTTGCGCGGGGTGTCGATCTGCTGGAGCAGACCGTCCTTGAGGACCGCCACGCGGTCGCCCATCGTCATGGCCTCGACCTGGTCGTGGGTGACGTAGACGGTGGTGATGCCGAGACGGCGCTGCAGCGACGCGATCTGCGTACGCGTCGACACACGGAGCTTGGCGTCCAGGTTGGACAGCGGCTCGTCCATGAGGAAGACCTGCGGCTCACGCACGATGGCGCGACCCATGGCGACACGCTGACGCTGACCACCGGAGAGCGCCTTCGGCTTGCGGTCCAGGTAGTCGGTCAGGTCGAGGATCTTCGCGGCCTCCTCGACCTTCTTGCGGATCTCCGCCTTGTTGACGCCGGCGATCTTGAGCGCGAAGCCCATGTTGTCGGCGACGGTCATGTGCGGGTACAGCGCGTAGTTCTGGAACACCATGGCGATGTCCCGGTCCTTCGGCGGCAGGTGCGTGACGTCGCGGTCACCGATGCGGATGGCGCCGGCGTTGACGTCCTCGAGCCCCGCCAGCATGCGGAGCGAGGTGGACTTGCCGCAGCCGGACGGGCCGACCAGAACGAGGAACTCTCCGTCCTCGATGTGGATGTCGAGCGCGTCCACGGCGGGCTTCTCGGTGCCCGGGTAGATCCGGGTCGCCTTGTCGAACGAGACAGTGGCCATGGTGAATGGGCCCCCTTCTACCGGCAGGAACGTGCCGGACGATCCGTTGTAGGAAGGTGGTTGGTTTAGTCCACATGTGCGGACTGGCTCTGGACGCTACCTGGCGTTCGGCTGGTCTGTCAGTACCTGGAGGCATGTGAACTTCGCGGAAATTTTCGACAGGGCCCGCTCGGAACCTGGGTACACTGCACGGGCGCGTGCGTGACAGTGCGTGCAGGCCTCCTTAGCTCAGTTGGTCCAGAGCGGCTGTCTTGTAAACAGCAGGTCGTCGGTTCGAATCCGACAGGGGGCTCCAAAAAGCATCGGCAATCCGCCACAGAGCCTGGCGTGACGCTCCGCACCGCGGTCGTCACGCCGGGCATTTTTTATGCCCGCCGTGCGCGTGCGTCATATCCCATCTCCCGTCCAGGACACGGGATATGGACCGACATGGAACCTGGTCGCTACTGCTAGTGTTCGTTCAGTCACAGTAGGCAATCAGCCTCATCTATAGGTAATGAAAACCGAGGGTTCCATGCGCAAGCTTCACCAGGTCATGATCGTCGCGGCGGCGGCCGGCAGCCTGTCCGCCATCGGTGCCGGTACCGGTGTCGCCTACGACGTCAGGCCGACCTCAACCGACCTCTACCGCCCCTACCAGGAGTGCAGCCCGCAGACGGTGGCCTCGGGTGACCTCCCGATCGCCGTGCTCGGTCTCTCCGAGACCTTCGACACCACCTGCGGTCAGTTCAACAACGCGTTCACTGGCTGAGGTCGGCGGCGTAGTCGTGCGCGACGCCTTCCGCGGGCCCCTTCGGGGTCAGTCCCCGAGGGGGCCCGTTCCTGTACGGCTGCCCGGAGCGCAGGTCCGCTCCTGTGGCCCGTCGCGGCGCACGACCTGAACCTCGAAGCCCAGGTCACTCCTTCCCTTCGTAAGCGAAACGGCCCCGAACAGCCCGGACATGGCTGGATGCCGGGGCCCGTATCTCCGACCTCCCGGGCCCGGCGCGGCGGTTCGCCGCGCACGGCGTCCGGGCACCCCTCACAAAGGAGACGCATCACATGTTCAACGGAAAGAAGATCGCGGCCATCTCGGGGCTTCTTGGCGGCCTCGCCATGACCTGTATCGGTGTCACCCAGGCTCACGCCGCGGCGGACCCGCCCGCCTGCACGACCGACAGCCAGGGCAACACCAACTGCACCCAGCGGATCGTGGGCCAGACGCCCGAGGGTGACAACTTCATCGTCCGCCGGTCGGTGAACTGCCAGCCGACGAAGCCCGTGAGCGTGCCCGCTCCGGGTCTCTTCTCCAACGGGCAGACGCGGATCGGCCCCCACATCACCTGCAGCGACCTGGGCCCCGAGGTGGCGCCGGCCACGGACAACAATGAGATCAGCCCGGGGGCGGTCGGCAGCGCTCTTCAGCACCTGTTCGGCGGCGGAGCGTAGCCTGCGACGTCTTCCCCCCTCTCAAGCAGCGGACGGCCGCGCCGGGTTGACCGGTCCGGCCGTCCGCTGCTTTCCGCCTCTTCAGGGGTTGGCAAACGGGTGACCGCCGCTCGCTGCCCGTGACTCGCCCTCGGGGAAACGTCGTTCCTTTCAAGGAGAACGGTGGACCCGCGAGGGCCGCACACCGGCTTCCTCAATTCCCTTGGCGTCCATGGCGAGGCGGACGAAAGGGCTCCTTGCCATGGACCGACACGACACAGAGAAAGGTCATAGATCCCAAATTGCTACGGATTACCTGTATATGCTCACACTAAGTAGTCAAGCCAGGGCTTCGCGCCCGGGAAGAAAGGGTCTAACTATGCGCAGGTTTCAGCGCGTTGCGGTGGTAGCTGCAGCGGTCGCAGGGCTGTCCGCTTTCGGTGCTGCCGGCTCCGCGTTCGCCCACGAGGACGACTGGGATGCTCAGAACGTGACCGCGGTGGCCACCTCGACGGCCAACGCCGCGGGCACTTGGGGCGCTCCGTCCGCCGACAAGGCGGCCGCCACCCCGACGGCCACGCAGGCCGCGCCGGCCGCTGCTCCGGCCGCTGCGCCGGAGGCCGCTCCGGTCGCCGCGCCGGCCGCTGCGCCCGAGGCCGGTTACGGGGAGTACACGGCCGCCGCTCCTACCGCCGCTCAGTAACAAAGCACCGAGGGATCGATGCGCGAGTTTCAGGGCACTGTGGACGTCGTCGTGACGGCCGCGGGGCGGATGGCTCCGCATTCCGAGCCACGGTCGGCCCCGTAGGGCGTTTCTCACGACAGGCGCATCGATATCCGTCGGACCCTCAGCACATGCAGCCCGGACGCGCGGCAGACCCCTCGGGGTGCGCGGCCGGGCTGCCTCAATTTCCGTCGTCGGGCGAAGTCGAGAACGCGCCGGACGACGGGTTCCCGTATTTCGACGTTCTCCAAGGCTCGGGCGGGCGCCGGTCGTCGGCGCGGCCGCCCGGGCCTCGATGGCAAAGGAACGCAGCACATGATCGGTCGACAGAAGATCGCAACCGTCTCGGGGCTCCTCGGGGCGCTCGCCGTGATCTACGCAGGTGCCGCGCCGGCGTACGCCGAGGACGAACCCAAGGGTGAGTGCACCATCACCGCCCAGGGGGACATCGTCTGCGTCAAGAAGAGCGAGAAGTTCCACAAGGACAAGCGCGGGTATGTCATCAAGCAGAAGCAGGACTGCCAGATCATGGAGCGGCCGCGCGTCACGTTTCCCGAGGAGACCCTGCTGAACGGCGGTTCCACTCAGTCCGGTCCGGTCGTGGAATGCTCCAACAAGGCCAAGGTGCCCAAGGGTTTCCGAGTGCCCAAGTTCAAGTTCAAGTTCTGAGGCGCGAGCAGGAAATGCCGGACCGGGATTTACGCCCGGTCCGGCATTTCTGTTTTCCGCCGCCTGCGGTCGGCCGACAGAAGACCGGTGCCCCGGCCTGCGGCCGGGGCACCGGTGAAAGGGTCTGGCTTACTTGCCGAAGGCGCTGTTGTTGCAGCCCATCGACGAGCCCAGGCCGGTCTCCTGCGTGCCGGCGCTGCCCTCGCCGTTCAGCAGGTTGCCGCCCAGGCCGTTGGCGATGCCGACCTGGCCGAGGACGTCGACGTTGGCGTCGTGCGACTTGCAGCTGGTGCTCTGCAGGACGCTGACGCTCGAGCCGCCGTGGCCCCGGCCGTTCTTGCCCCATCCGCCCTGGTCGGCGTGGGCAGCGCCGGCACCCAGGAGTCCTACGCTCCCGAGGGCGGCGACCAGGACGGCGGCCTTGCGGAGCTTGTGCATGTTCTTCTCCGGTGGAGTGAAGAGGGTTGCGATCCGTAATGGATCGACTTCGAACGGTTACAGAGGCTAATAGGAAATATTCGGGATTAATCGGAGGCACGCCGAATTCGGGGAAGTCTCACCGCCATGGCCGATTGCCGGGAAATGCCTCGTGCCATGACGAATCGCGGCGCAAAAAAGGAGTCCCGGTACCGGGCTCGAGGCTCGGTACCGGGACTTTCTCCCGCCGTCGGCCGGCTATGCGGCCGTCACGCGCTTAGAAGGCGCTGTTGTTGCAGCCCATGGTCGAGCCGAGGTGGGTGTCCTGCCCACCGGCGTTGCCCTCGCCGTTGAGCGCGTTGCCCAGCAGGCCGTTCAGGATGCCGACCTGGCCGAGGACGTCGACGTTGAGGTCGTGCGACTTGCAGGAGGAGCTCTGCAGGACGCTGAACTTGCCTCCGTCCTTGCCGCCGTGACCACCCTGGTCGGCGACGGCGGTGCCGGCGCCGAGCAGCCCGACGCTGCCGAGGGCGACGACCAGGACGGCAGCCTTGCGAAGCTTGTGCATGTCATCTCCGGTGGAGTGAGGTGGGTGCGATCTGTGAGAGATCGACTTCGTACAGTTACGGGAGAATAATAAGAAATATCCGATATGTCGTAGCGACGCGCCGATATGTGCGATCTCGCGTCGGAAGCACCCGGAAGTCGCAGTGCATGACGAGAAAGTGCTGGTCACAGCCGTTCGTCGAAGGCTGTGACCAGCACTGAGTTCCTGTCGGGTGGGCCGAGGCGGGCCCTAGCTGGTCGCGCGGGCGTGGGCGGCGGCGTTCGCCTGGCTGTTGGCCTGGTCGCAGTCGACACCGCGGGCGTCGGCGGCGGCGAGGGCGGCGATCGGGACGTTCGCGTTGAGCAGCGACTGCGGGCTGCACTCCTGGGACGGACGGAACAGGTTGGTCTGGCCCAGCGGGTCGTACTGGGGAGCCGGCTGGGGCGAGATCTGCGGGTTGATCTGCGGGCTCAGCTGCGGGCTGACCTGCGGGCTGACCTCGGCACCGCGCTGGGGGGCCGCCGGGCGCTGCGGCGCGGTCTGATGGCCCGGGGTCTGGACGCTGGCCTGCGACCGGGTCCAGGTGTGGGCCTGGGCGTCCTGCTGCCCGACCGGGGGCGGAGTGGTGCCCCTGTATGCCACGGGGGCGTCGGCGACGCTGGGGCCGGCGCCGATGGCTGACAGACCACTGGCTGCTGCGACGACGAGCGCGACGTGCTGAAGCTTGCGCATGGAACCTCGGCCCTTCATTGACCTGTTCATGAATCGTATGGAAGTGCTGTGAGCCATTGCTCTGACCTGTGGGAAACGAGACGGGTGCGGGCCCGGTCACGTGTGTCGGGGTGTGGTCACCCATTTGCCGGGGGTGTAAATCATCAACGATGAGAAGTGCGGGCCTGTGGCGTGCTCTTGACGGGGTGACAAATCCGTAGAGCCGTTTATCCGATCGATGGCAATTGAGTGACGGACTTTCTCATCCCGTGACCTGGCCCAGTAATTGTCGTTGCCAGCTGGGAGAGGGCAGCGATCAGGACTCGGAGAGGGGCATTGGGATCCGCTGCCGGCTCCAGCGTGAAGTCCACATGACAGCTCAGGCATTACCCCTGTAAGGGCGCAGTACGAATATCACACTGAGCGCACGCAAGACCGCACTGAATACATACGGATTCCCTGCACAGGTAATGAAGGGCCGAGGGTTCCATGCGCAAGCTTCACAAGGCCGCGCTCGTCGTAGCGGCGGCCGGCGGACTGTCCGCCATCGGCGCCGGCGTCAGCGAGGCCGCCGAATATCCCTACGGGTACGGCGCTCCGGCGCCCGCTCCCGAGTACCCGGCACCTCACTACGCGGCCCCGGCGCCGGCCCCGCAGTACGCGCCACCCCCGTACGCGGCCCCGGCGCCTGCTCCGCAGTACGCGCCGCCCCCGTACGCGGCTCCGGCGCCCGCTCCGCAGTACCCGGCGCCTCAGCAGGCCGTCGCGGAGGCCCGTTCGACGGGCGTCGCACAGTCCTACGCTCCGCGGCCCCAGCCGGCGCCCCAGTACGCGGCCCCGGCCCCGGCTCCGGTGTACGCGGCTCCGGCCCCCGCCCCCGCCCCGGCTCCGGCTCCGGCGCCCGCTCCGGCCCCCGCCCCCCAGCCGCAGAGCGGTTACGCCTCCGCCTCGGCCGCGTCGGGCGGTACCGCGGAGGCGTCGAACGCGCCGCACGCCGCGCCGCAGTCCGCTCCCCAGCAGTCGCCGGTGTCGCAGGTCGTGCCGCAGGTCACCCCGCAGACGGCGCCGCAGGTCATGCCGCAGGTGGCCCCGCAGGTCAATGCGCCGCAGGTCTTCAACCCGGAGCCGCCGCCGCGGGTCGCCCCGCAGGTGAGCCCGCAGGTCAACCCGCAGGTGAACCCGCTCGTCAACCCGCTGATCACGCCCACCCCGGCGGGCCCGCCGCAGATTCCCGGGCTCGGCCTCGGACAGGTCCAGGCGCCTCCCGTGGGCCAGTTGGGTCTGCCGCGGCTCGGCTGATCCCCCTGTAGTTGTCCACCGTCCCAACTCGATCTGCTGCACAGCACATCCGCTCGACCAACGGAGAAGAAATGCGCAAGCTTCAGAAGGTCGCCCTCGTGGGCGCCGTCCTCGGCAGTGTCGGCTCCTTCGGCGTCGGCACCGCCCTCGCCCACGGTGAGGCGGGAGCCCACGACCTCGACATCACGCAGGGCATCGAGTGCCGCTCGCACGACATGAACGTCGACGTCCTCGGCAGCGTCGGCCTCATCAACGGCCTGGCGGGCAACCTGCTGAACGGCGAGGGCAACGCCGGTGGGCAGGACACCCACCTCGGTTCCGACATGGGCTGCAACAGCGCGGCGCTGAAGTAGAGCGTGTGAAGCGTTCGGTCCGACGCCCGCTCCACCACGGGGCGGGCGTCGGACTGTTGGGCGCGTCATATGCGCTGAGTGATAGTTCGTAACCCTGCGTGTAGGGTGATCTCGTTGACCAGGAAGGGTGGGCGACCTGTCGCATGAGACTGTCCTGTGCCGACGAGATGCTGTTGCTCAACGGGTGCCCGGGCGTCATCGGCCTGGCGGCGGTCTTCTCCGGTGAGCAGCCCGATGTGGAGCGGGTGCGGGCGCGCGTCGCCGAGCGGTGGACGGGCCTGGAGCGGATGAACTGCGTGCTCGACCGCCCCTCGGACGACGGCGGGACGGCGCGGCGGGGACCGTTCGGGCGGCGCGGGCGCGTGCGGTGGGTCGTACCGGGGCCGTTCGACCCGGCCGTGCATGTCACCGTCGCCCGGGAGAAGTTGGACGATCTGTGGGCGCAGAGCGTGCACCGGCCGCTCACCGGCAAAGTCCCGCCCTGGCGGCTCTACGTGGTCCCGGACGCGGCGTACGGCGGCGGGTTCGCCCTGGCGCTCGTGGCCCAGCACGTGCTGCTGGACGGGCGCTCCCTGGCGACGTTGATGCGCTCCCTGACGGACAGCCCGGTGACGGCGAGGGACTCGGCGCGGTCGGTGCCGCTCACGCGTACCGGGCTGCGCGCGGCGGGCCGGGAGCTGCGGGCGATGGCGGCCCCGGGACAGGCCCTTCCGATGCGGTCGCCTGCGGAGACGTATCCCTCGGTCGCGGTGAGTGAACTGCCCGCGCAGACCGTCCGATCCGCGCGCCGGCAGCCCGCCGACGGACGGGGCGCGACGCTGAACGAACTGCTGGTGGGCGCGGTGGCCGGGGCGCTGCGGGCCCAGTTCGGTCCGGTGCGGCGGTGGCGGCAGCGGGAGGAGCCCGCGTACACGGCCGTACCGTGCGACCTGCGCACCCGGGCGAATCCGAGAGAACTCGGGAACACGCTCACGGTCGTCCGGGTTCCGTTGCCCGTCGACGTGGACGGTTCCGTGGCGCGGCTGCGGGCGTGTCAGGCCGCGTTGGCCTCGGTCCCGGAGCGGGCCGCCGTCCACGCGGGCGTGCTGTTTCCCGCCGCGGAAGCGGTACGGCGGACCGGTCCGTGGGTGACGGGACTTCTGACCAACCGCGGTCGCCGCTCCTGCTTTGCGGCGACCGCGACCACAGCCATGAAGTGGCCCGGCGGGTCGAGCGCCTTCGAAGGGCGCCGGCTGGTGCGCACCGTGGGTCTGCCGCCCTTGCAGCACCCGGGCACCGCCAGCTTCGCCCTGGCACAGGCGGGGGACACGTTCACGCTCACCGTGGTGTGCAACCTGCGCCCGGACGACGCGAGACGGCTCGGCGACGCGGTCGTCACGGAGTTCGAGGCATGGGCCCGGATGGCGACGCCGTCGGTGTGAGTCAGCCCTGACGGCACCAGGAATGGAGGCAGTTGCATGGATGTGGAACACGGCGACGTATGGGAAGCGCTGCGCCCGCTCTGCGCGCGGGTGATGTCGGTGCCGCCGGAGGCGGTGGTGCCGCAGGCCCGGCTGGTCGCCGACCTGGGAGCCGACAGCCTGGACATCACCGAACTGGAAGCGGCGTCCGAGGAGTTGTTCGGGGTGTCCCTGCGGGGCACGGACAAGACCGGCGTGTCCACCGTGGGTGACGTCGCCGACCTCATCGTGAAGATGCGCGCCCACGCCACCCACAGCCCCCTCGCCCGATGACCCGCCGACACGCGGTCGCCGTCACGGGCCTGGGCGTGCGCTGCGCCGCCGGAGCGACTCCGGCGGCGCTGTGGGAGAGCCTCGTGCAGTGCCGTCCGGCGACGTCGCTGCACACGTTCGACGACGAGGGCACCGTCGTATATCCCGCGTGTGCGATGACCGACTTCGATCCGGCCGGCTACCTGGCGCCCAAGGAGGTGCGCCGGGCCGACCGGTCGGTGCAGATGGCGGTGTGCGCGGCCGCGGACGCGGTGGAGGATGCCGGAGGGCTGCACGTCGCGCCGGGCCGGCGGGCGGTGGTCACCGGCACCGGGTACGGCGGGGTGATCAGCCAGGAGAACGGTCTCGGGCATCCCGACGTCCTCTACGCGCCCCGGCTGATGCACAACGCGGGGGCGTACTGGATCAGCGCCCGGCTCGGTATCACCGGGCCCAGTCTGACGGTCTCCACCGCGTGCGCGTCCGGCACGCATGCGGTGGGCGAGGCGATGCAGATGATCCGGACCGGGTACGCGGACGTGGTGGTGGCGGGCGGCCATGACAGCCCCCTGACGCCCACGACCGCGCTGGCCTTCGGCCGGGCCGGTGCGATGGTCACCGAGTGCGAGGATCCCGCGGCCGCGTCACGGCCGTTCGACGTGGAGCGGCGCGGGTTCGTGCTCGCCGAAGGGGCTGCGTTCCTGGTGCTGGAGCGGCTGGACCTCGCCCAGGCGCGGGGTGCCCGGATCTACGCCACGCTCACCGGATACGGGCGTACCTCCGACGCCCACCACCTCACGGCACCGCATCCCGACGGGGCGGGGGCGCGGGCGTGCATGGAGCAGGCGCTCGCCGACGCCGGCACGACGGCGGACGCCGTCACGCACGTCAACGCGCACGGCACCGGCACCGAGTTGAACGACATCGCGGAAGCGCAGGCGATCAGCGCCCTGTTCGGCCCGCGTGCGGTGCCCGTGACCGCGCCCAAGTCGGTCACCGGGCACGGGCTGGGGCTGGCGGGAGCACTGGAAGCGGTGATCACGGCCTGGTCGGTGCGGGAAGGGCTCGCGCCGCCGACCGCGTCCCTCACGCGGCTGGATCCCCGATGCGAACTGGACGTGGTCACCGCCGAACCGCGCAAGATCCCGAACGGCCCGGTGATCAGCAACAGTTTCGCCTTCGGCGGCCACAACGCCAGTGTCGTGTTCGATTCACCCCACGGCTGAGCACCGAAGGAGGCTGCGGACCATGAGGCTGACGGCCATCGAGGAAGGGCACCTGCGCAACGGGCTGCCGGGGACGATCGGTATCGCCGGGGTGTTCGCCGGAGGGCCGTTCGATCTGGAGCAGGTGCGGTCCCGGGTCCGTGAACGATGGGGTGCACTGGAACGGATGAGCCTGGTTCTGGAGCCCCCGGCCGGACCGGCGGCGCTGTCGGGCCATCGATGGGCGGCGGCCCCGTCCTTCGATCCCGGTGCACACGTCACCGCCACGGACCAGGAGCTGGAGTCCCTGCTCACCGACGGCGTCCGCCACCGGCTGCCGCACGACCGGCCGCTGTGGCGGCTGCTGGTCACGCAGCAGGCCGTCGTTCTGTTCGCCCATCACGCCCTGCTGGACGGCAGGTCCCTCGAGACGCTCTTCCGGCTGCTGATGGACGACGCCGCAGCGCCGCCTCCGCTCGCACCGGCCGCCGCGCATGTGCTCGCGGCAGCGCAGCGGCGCCCGCCCGTGCGTCCGGCCACCCTGGGCAGGGAGCTGCGCCGCATCCGGGCCCTCGGCCGGCCTCTCCCTCCGGCCCTCCCCGCTGAACCCCGGCCGTCGGTGGCCGTGGTCGAGCTCGACCCGCAGGTGATGCGGACAGCGCGCCGCCAACCCGAGGGCGGACGGGGAGCCACGCTCAACGAGCTGCTGCTGAGCGCGTATGCCGGCGCCCTCCACGCCTGTTACGGCCCCCTGCGCTCCTGGCCCGGGGTACCGGCCCCCTTCTACGCCACGGTGCCCGTCGACCTGCGCACCCGTCACCACGCACAGCAGCTCGGCAACGGCGTCACCGCGCTGCGCATCCCGCTGCCCGTCGACGGCGCGTCACCGGTGGCCCGCCTGCAGACGTGCCAGGACCTGGTCGCGGCGTTTCCGCACCGCTGCCACACCCACCGTGCGCTTCTTCCCACGCTGCAGTCGGTCGCCCGTTCCCTGCCGTGGCTGGCCGGGACGATGGCCAGGAGCCTGGCGCGCCCCGAGGTCACCACGAGCCTGTGCACCGCCTTCAAGTGGCGGGACAACCCCAGCCACTTGCACGGACGCCCCCTCTCCCGCGTCGTTCCCCTGCCGCAGCTGTCCCCGCCGGGCACGGCGAACCTCTGCCTCGTCCACACCGCCGACACCTACACGCTGACCGTCGTCAGCCATGCGCGTGCGGGTGACGCGGAGATGATCGGTGCTGCCGTGGCGCAGGAACTGAAAGCGGTCGCGGCGTCCGAGGCGGCTGCCGGGTCTGCCGGAGCGGCTTGATCAGCTCCCTGGTCAGGGCAGGGCGCATCAGCACGCCGGGCCCATTCGGTGAGGGGGCATGCGAACTTCGTTCACGCTGTCGCCTGGTGGAGGCAGTCAGGCCTCCTGGCCTCCGCCCAGCGCCGTGAGCGCTTCGTCCGTCAGCCGGTACACCGTCCACTCGTCCTGGGGGCGGGCGCCGAGGGCCTTGTAGAAGGCGATGGAGGGGGCGTTCCAGTTCAGTACCGACCACTCCAGGCGCTGGTAGCCGCGCTCCACGCAGAGCCGGGCCAGCTCGGTGAGCAGGGCCTTGCCGTGGCCGGCGCCGCGGGTTTTTGGCGGCGGAGAGCTCGGGGCCTTGGGTTGTCTGCCGGATGTGCCTGCGTCGTGGCTGGTCGCGCAGTTCCCCGCGCCCCTTGGGGCGTTGCCGTTCCGCCACACCCATGGCGTCCTCGGCGTGGGTCACCGACGCCCGGTGTCCCGGCTCGCCTTTCAGGAGTTCGCAGTAGAGATCACCGCCGTGCGGCTAGCCCCGGCGCAGGCGCCTCGCGATTTCCAGTTGGCGCTCCTCCAGTGGGCGGCCGTCCTCGATGTCCCAGAGGCAGTTCTGCAGGAGCCGGCCGTACGTCCAGGCGCGGGCCCGGGGGCGGTTCAGGGCGAGGATCTCCGTCATGGCGTCGAAACGCCATCGCACCTCCTCCGCGTCGAAGCGGTTCCACAGCGCCGGGAACAGGTCGAAGCCGGGGTCGCCCGCGAGGGGCTTGGGGTCGATGGCGAGCCAGGGTGCCCGGTCGGAGGCGAGGACGTTCTCGAAGTGCAGGTCCCAGTGGAGCAGCCGGTCGCCGGGTTCGGCGGCCACCTCGCGCACGGCCGCCGCACAGTCCGCGAGGAGGCGACGGGTGTCCGGGTCCGGGATCTGCTCCAGGGCCGCCGGTGTCCGCTCCAGCATGTCCGCGGCGATGTCGCCGAGTCGGCGCAGGCCCGGTGGGGCCGGGGTTGTGGTGAGGTGGGCCAGCAGCCGGGCGACGACCAGGGTGGCCTCGCGGGAGTCCGGCAGGTCGTCCAGCAGCCGGTCCGCGTCGAGCCGCTCCAGCAGCAGCGTGCCGGTGTCGTCGTCGGACCGCAGCAGCCGTACGGCTCCGTCGCCCTGCCACGCCCGCAGCGCGACCGGCTCGCCCACGGTCTCCTCGTCGACGTCCTGGAGTTTGAGCACGGCCCGTGTCCCGTCGGGCTGCAGCACGGGCAGGACCAGCGCGACCCGGCCGTACATCGTGGGCCCGTCCAGTCGCAGCCGCCAGTGCTCCAGGAAGTACGCGGCCCGTTCCGCGAGCGTGGCGACGTAGGCCCGGCCCGCCTCTCCGTCGTAGCGCACGTGCTGGGCGATGAGCTCGTCCGGAATGTCGATCACCTTCGGGACCCTACGGGGCTCCCGGAATCGGCTCACGCGAATTAACGTCCTCACATGAGCAGCTCGGTCAGTGGTGCCGTGAACGGCGGCATCTCCTTCTGGTACGCGGACGACGGCCTCCCCGAGGTGCGCGAGCCGCTCGCGGGGGACGCCTCCGCGGACGTGGTGATCGTGGGCGGTGGATACACGGGACTGTGGACCGCGTACTACCTGAAGAAGGCGGTCCCCTTCCTCCGTATCACCGTCCTGGAACAGAAGTTCTGCGGGTACGGGGCGTCAGGGCGCAACGGCGGGTGGTTGTACAACGGCATCGCGGGGCGTGACCGGTACGCGAAGCTGCACGGCCACGAGGCGGCCGTAAGGCTGCAGCAGGCCATGAACGACACGGTGGACGAAGTCATCAGGGCGGCGGGGGAGGAGGGCTTCGACGCCGGGATCCACAAGGGTGGTGTCCTCGAAGTCGCCCGTACGCCGGCCCAGTGGGCGCGGCTGAAGGCCTTTCACGAGCACGAGTTGTCGTACGGCGAGAAGGAACGCGTGCTGTACGGCGCCCGGGAGACCGCCGAACGCATCAAGGTCGCGGACGCGGTCGGCTCGACGTGGACGCCGCACGGGGCGCGGGTGCACCCGGTGAAGCTGGTCAAGGGCCTCGCGGCGGCCGTGGAGGCGCTCGGGGTCACCATCCATGAGCTGACGCCGGTGACGGAGATCCGGCCCAAGCACGCCGTCACGCCGTACGGCACCGTGCGCGCGCCCTATGTTCTGCGCTGCACCGAGGGCTTCACCGCCGCCCTGAAGGGCCAGAAGCGGACCTGGCTGCCCATGAACTCCTCGATGATCGCCACCGAGCCGCTGACGGAGGAGCAGTGGGCGGCGGTGGGCTGGGCGGGCCTGGAGACGCTCGGCGACATGGCGCATGCCTACATGTACGCCCAGCGCACCGCCGACGGGCGGATCGCGCTGGGCGGGCGCGGGGTTCCGTACCGGTTCGGGTCGCGGACCGACAACGACGGGCGGACGCAGGCCGAGACGATCGAGGCGCTGCGGGAGATTCTCGTCGGGTTCTTTCCCTCGCTGGCCGGGGTGCGTGTCGAGCACGCCTGGTCGGGTGTGCTGGGCGTGCCGCGGGACTGGTGCGCGACGGTCACGCTGGACCGCTCGACGGGGCTCGGCTGGGCGGGCGGTTACGTCGGTTCGGGCGTCGCCACCGCCAACCTCGCGGCGCGGACCCTGCGGGACCTGGTGCAGCAGGACTCCGGGCAGGGCGGGCGGACCGAGCTGACCGAACTGCCGTGGGTCGGGCACAAGGTGCGCAAGTGGGAGCCGGAGCCGTTGCGTTGGCTCGGTGTGCACGGCCTGTACGCCACCTACCGGGCGGCGGACCGGCGGGAGCGCACGACGAACGGAGCTGAGTCGGCGAGGCTGGCGCGGATCGCCGACCGGGTGGCCGGGCGGCACTGAAGCAGGCCGCCGACGCTCGACGAGGGTGGGGGAGGGGCTCCGCGGTCCGGTGGGGCCCCTCCCCCCGTTCGGGGAGGTCGGGCGGGGGCGGGGCCTGCTTCGGGGGCTTCGCCGTCACCATCAGGGCCGCGACCAGGCAGGCCAGGAGCATGATGTCGGCGGCCCACCAGATGGCGACCGTGTAGCCGTGGACCACGCCCTCCTTGGTGACCAGGGCCCGCTGGGCCGGGTCCGTGAGGTGGGCGGTGACGTAGGCGGCGCTGCTGGTGGTGGCGATGGTGTTCAGCAGGGCCGTACAGATCGAACCGCCCACCTGCTGCGAGGTGTTGACGGTCGCGGAGGTCACGCCGGAGTCCTGCGGGGCCACGCCCGCCGTCGCCGTGGCGAACACCGGCATGAAGACCAGGCCCATGCCGAGGCCCATGAGGAGCAGGGCCGGGAGGATGTCGGTGGCGTAGGAGGAGTCCACCGTCAGCTGCGTCAGGAGCAGCATGCCGATCGCCGCCAGCAGGGCGCCCGGGGCCATGAGGAGGCGGGGTGCCACACGGCCGAGGAGCCGGGCGGCGATCTGGGTGGAGCCGGTGATGATCGCGGCCGTGAGGGGGAGGAAGGCGAGGCCGGTCATCACCGGCGAGTAGTCGAGGATGACCTGGAGGTAGTAGGTCATGAACAGGAACAGGCCGAACATGCCGATGACGGCCAGCGCCATGGTGAGGAAGCAGCCGGCGCGGGTGCGGTCCTTGATGATGTGCAGCGGCAGCAGGGGCATCGGCGCCCGGGTCTGCCACCACACGAAGGTGGCGAGGAGGACGGCCGCCATCGCGAAGAGGGTGAGGACCATCGGGTCGGTCCAGCCGCGCGGCTCGGCCTCGCTGAAGCCGTAGACGAGGGCGACCAGGCCGCCGCAGCCGAGCAGCACGCCGGGCACGTCGAGGCGGGCGCCGGCGTGGCCGGGGCGGTCGTGGAGCAGGGTGAGGGCGCCGAAGACGGCGATCACGGCGATGGGCACGTTGACGTACAGGGACCAGCGCCAGTCCAGGTACTCGGTGAGCAGACCGCCGACGATGAACCCGATCGCGCTGCCGCTGCCGGCCAGGGCGCCGTAGATGCCGAAGGCCTTGCCGCGTTCCTTGGGGTCGGTGAAGGTCGTGGTCAGCAACGACAGGGCAGACGGGGCCAGTACGGCGGCGAAGACGCCCTGCAGGGCGCGGGCGCCGAAGAGCATGCCGGCCGTGGTGGCGGCACCGCCCAGCGCGGAGGCGGCGGCGAAGCCGACCAGGCCGATGACGAAGGTGCGTTTGCGGCCCACCAGGTCGGCGATGCGCCCGCCCAGCAGGAGCAGTCCGCCGAAGGCGAGGGTGTAGGGGTGATCACCCTCCCCCACTCTCGGCTTCGCTCGAGCGGGGGGACCCCCAGCGGTCGCCGTCGGAGATGCCCAGGTCGCTCTGGGCGGACGGGAGCGCGATGTTCACGATGGTCGCGTCGAGGACGACCATGAGCTGCGCGAGGGCGATGATCACCAGGCCCCACCAGCGGCGGGGGTCGGCGGCCACGGCGAATTCACCTGTTCGGGTGAAACTCACCCGGCCAGAAGACCACGATTCGGGAGGGGGCGCATTTGGGGAGGGGCGAAGTGTCCCACGTATCGCGTCCGTGGGGTGCTTACGGCTGGTCACGGCTCCAGTACCACCTTTCCGGTGGTCGCGCGTGTTTCGAGGGCCCGGTGGGCGGCCGCCGCCTCGGCGAGCGGGAAGCGCTGTACGGCCGGGGTGAGGCGGCCTGCGGCGGCCTCGGTGAGGGCGCGCAGTTCCAGGGTGCGGACGGGGTTGGGGCCACCGGCCTTCCGCATCATCGCGGGGCCCAGGACGTTCTCGGAGACGCCGTCGACGAGGTAGGGCTCGCCGTCGTGCAGTCCTGCGCCGGACCAGCCGAAGACGAGGTGCCTGCCGCCGGGGCCGAGCAGGGCGACGGACTCGCGGGCGACGTCGCCGCCGACGCCGTCGAGGACGACGGTGGCCGGCCGCCCGCCCAGGAAGGCGCGGACCTTCTCCGGCCATGCGGGGTCCCGGTAGTCGACGGCGAGATCGGCGCCGTTCTCCTGCACGCGGGCGGCCTTCTGCGGGCCTCCCGCGAGGCCGATGACGACGGCGCCGGCGTTCTTGGCGTACTGCACGAGCAGGGTGCCGATACCGCCGGCCGCCGCCGGGATCACGGCGACCGCGTCGGGGCCGAGCTCGGCGAACTGCAGGATCCCCATGGCCGTACGGCCCGTGCCGATCATGGCGACGGCCTCGGCGAAGTCGAGGTTCGCCGGGATCTCGTGGACGCGGTCGACATCGGTGACGGCGAGTTCGGAGTAGCCGCCCGGCGCGAAGCCGAGGTGGGCGACGACGCGCTTGCCGAGCCAGAGTGCGGCGACCCCCTCGCCGAGGGACTCGACGACACCGGCGACCTCGCGGCCGGGGACGGTGGGCAGCGTGGGCGGCGTCGGCGCCGGGCCCTGGATGCCCTCGCGCAGGGCCGTGTCGAGGAGGTGGACGCCGGCCGCTTCGACGGCGATACGGACCTGGCCGGGACCCGGCGCGGGGTCGTCGACCTCTTCGTAGGTGAGGTTCTCGGCCGGGCCGAAGGTGTGCAGGCGGATGGCGTGCATAGGAGGTCCCCCATCGGATGTGCCTGTGCCGGCAGCTGTCAGGAGCCGGCCCCGGTCGCCGGGGCGGCTGATACCTGCGATGCTCCAACCTCAAGCTTGCTTGAGGTCAAGGGCGTGCCGGCCGAGGGCCAGGGACACGGCCGTGAGGGCGCTGTTGAAGGAGACCTCGGACAGCACGCCGGGGGCCGCGACCTGGTCCCCCGCCAGATAGACGCCGTCGCCCCGGTCGACGGCCGGACGGTCGCGCCAGCTGGTGCCGGGCAGGTCGACGGCGCCGGTACGGCCGTTCGCGACGGACTCGCGCCGCCAGGTGACGCGCTCGCGCCAGCCGGGGAAGCCGAGATCGAGGAGCTGCTCGGCGCGGGCGACGCCGTCGGCCTTGGACTCGTGCGGCGCGATGGGGATCTGCCCCTGGATCAGCTGCTCTCCCGCCGGCGCCAGGGACCGGTCCTGCGCGGTGAACCGCTCCAGCCACCCCGTCCCGTCGAGATCGGAGACGATGAAGGCGTCCCCGCGCCGGGTGCGCACCGCCAGGTCGATGAGCGCCGTACGGCCGCTCGTCCAGGTCAGCGAGTCGTCCTTGAGCAGGCGGCGGGCGGCGTCGAGGGAGGTGGCGACGACGACGGGCGTGTCGGTCGGCAGCTCGTCGACGCGGGACAGGGTCTCCATCCGCACCCCGAGGTTCCACGCCCGGGCCGCCATCCGGTCGATGAGGTTCGCCCAGCCGCCCCGCGGATAGTGCGCCTCCGGCGGCAGCTTGGTGGCCCGCCGCAGCCGCTCCTGCACGAAGGCGGCGGACAGCGCTCCGGGGTCGTGGTGGAACAGGGCGACGGCGGAGTAGTGGGCGGCGGCACGGGCGCCCTCCTCGCCGGCGATGCCGGTGGCCCAGGTCATGAAGTCCACGTCGACGGGCGCCTGCGGCAGGCCGCGCCGCAGCAGCTTGAGCATCGCGAAGGGCGGGGTGCGGCGCAGGACGCCCCGGTGCCGCAGCCGCAGCCGGGCCGCCTCCAGGGGCGGGATCGGCGCGAGCGGCCCGATCAGGTCGCGCTGCTTGAGCCAGGCCCAGTGCGGGCCGCCGTTGTACAGGGCGTGCGGACCGTCGTTCGTCCGGTACGGCCCCTCGGCGGTCCGCGCCCGCCCGCCGAGGGTGTGGTGGGCTTCGTACACGGTGACCTTGGCGCCCGCCTCGGCGGCGGTGATGGCGGCGGTGAGTCCGGCGAAGCCGCCGCCGATGACGGTGATGCGGTGCATGGCTGGGGGTCTCCCTCTTGCTCGGGTTCGCCTTGTCTGTCTGTTCGTCTGTCTGTGACTACGACGGTCCGAGGCACCCCGAATGTGACATCGCCGGTGTCCGCGCAGGTCAGGGGGATTGTCAGTGGCGGGGTGCAGCATGGGGGTCATGGCGAGGAGAGCGATGGGTGCGGGCGGCGGTGCGGGCCGGGGCGCCGGTGCGGGGCGGACCGGCGTGAAGGGCGCGCGGCGGCCCGAGGTGCGGCTGCCGGTGCTGGAGCCGTACCGGGACGGGGAGTTGGTGCCGGACGGGGACTACGACGGGCTGGAGTTCCGGGAGGAGGACCTCGGCGGGCAGGACGGCGCAGGCGCCCGCTTCATGGACTGCTCGCTGCGGGGCTGCGCCGTGGACGAGACGCGGCTCCATCACGCCCGGATTCTGGATTCGGTTCTCACGGGCCTACGGGGCGTCGGCACCGACCTCGCCGAGTCGACGCTGCGTGATGTGGAGCTGGTCGATGCCCGCCTGGGCGGAGTGCAGCTGCACGGGGCCGTGCTGGAACGAGTGCTGATCCGGGGTGGCAAGATCGACTACCTGAACCTGCGCAAGACGAAGCTCAGGGACGTCGTCTTCGAGGGCTGCGTCCTGGTCGAGCCGGACTTCGGCGGAGCCCGGCTGGAGCGGGTGGAGTTCGTCGACTGCGCGCTGAAGGGGGCGGACCTCAGCGGGGCGACGCTGATGGACGTGGACCTGCGGAAGGCGGCCGAGCTGGACATCGCGCGGGGAGTGGACCGGCTGGCGGGGGCGGTGATCAGTCCTTCGCAGCTGCTGGATCTGGCACCGGTGCTGGCGGCGGAGATGGGGGTGCGGGTGGAGGCGGAGGAGTAGGGAGACGGCAGCGGAACGGATCCGGTATGATTGATCTTGAGCTGCTCGCCAGAACCCCTGGCGGACGGTGCTGCGTTGGTGGTCCAAGGAAAGACGCCCCGCTTCCTGCGGGGAGATGCAGGTGCAAGGCCTGCCCAGCGCTCTGACAAGAAGCCCCCTCCCGTACGAAACGGGAGGGGGCTTCTTCACTGTCGCGGCGGAGGCTACGCCACCCGCGGAAAGCGAGCCTGCAGCGTCCAGATCGCCGGGTTCTCGCCCAGGTCCTCGTGCAGATCGATCAGGTCGGCGATCAGGTCGTGCAGGAAGTCGCGGGCCTCGCGGCGCAGTTCGGAGTGGGAGAAGGTCAGCGGGGGCTCTTCGGCCGGCATCCAGTCCGCCTCGATGTCCACCCAGCCGAAGCGGCGCTCGAAGAGCATGCGGTCCGTGGACTCGGTGAAGTCCAGTTCCGCGTGCTGGGGGCGGGAGGCGCGGGAGCCGGCCGGGTCCCGGTCCAGCTGCTCGGCGATGTCGCACAGGGCCCAGGCGAAGTCGAGCACCGGCACCCATCCCCAGGCTGTGGACAACTCCCGGTCCGCCTTGGTGTCGGCGAGGTAGACGTCGCCGCAGAACAGGTCGTGGCGCAGGGCGCGGACGTCCGCGCGGCGGTAGTCCGTCTGCGGGGGGTCCGGGAAGCGGGTGGAGAGGGCGTAGCCGATGTCGAGCACGTAGGTGATGGTGTCACGCCTCACCTGGGGCGTAGGTGCTGGTGTCGAGCCACCCCCGGCCTCATAGGATCACCGCGTGTCCCGTTTAGCGCCTGTTGCCCTGACCGTCACCTCCGCCCTGCTCGTCCTCACCGCGTGCAGCGGCGGTGTCCGGGGCACCCCCGGCGGCTCCGGCCTGCGTGACCCGTACTTCCCCAAGGCCGGCAACGGCGGCTACGACGTCACCCACTACGCCCTCGACCTCGCCTACGACCCCGACGACGGCCACCTCGGCGGCACCGCCGAGATCACCGCACGCGCCACCCAGGACCTCTCCGCCTTCGACCTCGACCTGACGGGCATGGACGTCGAGCAGGTTACGGTGGAGGGCGAGCGCGCCCGCTGGAGCCGTACCGGCCAGGAACTCGTCGTCCGCCCCGACGACGACCTCGACGACGGCGAGACCTTCCAGGTCACCGTCCGCTACTCCGGCACCCCTGAGACCGTCACCGATGCCGACGGCTCCGAGGAAGGCTGGCTTCCCACCGACGACGGGGTGCTCGCGCTGGGCGAGCCCGTGGGGTCCATGGCCTGGTTCCCCGGCAATCACCACCCGTCCGACAAGGCGTCGTACGACATCGTGGTCACCGTGCCCGAGGAGCTGGAGGTCGTCTCCAACGGGGAGTTGGCCAACCGGACCACCGCCGACGGCCGTACGACGTTCCGTTGGCGCACCGCCGAGCCCATGGCCAGTTATGTGGCCGCCCTCGCCATCGGGGACTACGACATCCGCCGCTCCACGGTCCTCAGCGAGACAGGCGGGGAACTGCCCGTCTACGCCGCCGTAGCCCCCTCCCAGGACGACGCCGGCCGCGAAGTCCTTGAGGATCTCCCCGAGATCCTGGAGTGGGCCGAGACCAACTTCGGTCCGTATCCCTTCTCCTCCACCGGCGCGATCGTCGCCCCCGAGGAGGCCGCCGGCTACGCCCTGGAGACCCAGAACCGCCCCCTCTTCCCCGGCGCCCCGGACACCGGAACGCTCGTTCACGAGCTCGCCCACCAGTGGTTCGGCAACTCCGTGACGCCGAAGAGCTGGCGGGACATGTGGCTGAACGAGGGCTTCGCGACGTACGCGGAATGGCTGTGGCGGGAGGACGACGGCGGCGACAGCGCGCAGGAGACCTTCGACGCCCTGTACGACCACGGCGAGGAGGACCACGAGGGCCTGTGGGACTTCCCGCCGGCCAAGCCCACGAGCGCCGCGCACATCTCCGACTCACCCGTCTACGAGCGGGGCGCGATGGTCGTCCACAAGATCCGCCAGAAGGTCGGTGACGACACCTTCTACGACATCGTCCAGGGCTGGGCGGCCGACCACCGTCACGGCACCGCGGACACCGCGGACTTCACCGCCTACGTCGAGAAGAAGGCGCCGGACGAGGACTTCAGCGGGATCTGGGACGAGTGGCTGTACGGCGACGGAAAGCCGGACCGCCCGTGACGGACGGCCCGGCCACCGTGCTGGGCGTGGACGTCAGTTGACGTTGACCGCCTTCCACGCCGCCGCCACGGCGTTGTACTCCGCGCCGCCGGAGCCGTACAGGTCGGCCGCCGCCTGGAGGGTGCCGGTGCGGGCGCCGGCGTAGTCGGTCGAGGAGGTGAAGTAGGTGCTCAGGGCCTTGAACCAGATCTGGTAGGCCTTGGTGCGGCCGATCCCGGTGACCGTCGAGCCGTCGTACGTCGGCGAGTCGTAGGAGACACCGTTGATGGTCTTGGCGCCGCTGCCCTCGCTGAGCAGGTAGAAGAAGTGGTTGGCGACGCCCGACGAGTAGTGCACGTCGAGGCGGCCGACGTTGCGGGACCAGTAGTCGGCGGAGTTGCCGTCCTTGCTGGGCTTGTCCATGTAGCGCAGCGGGGTGCCGTTCCCGCGGATGTCGATCTTCTCGCCGATGAGGTAGTCGCCGACGTCGGAGGAGTTGCCCGCGTAGAACTCCACGGAGGTGCCGAAGATATCGGAGGTGGCCTCGTTCAGGCCGCCGGACTCCCGGCTGTAGCGAAGGCCCGCGGTGGCCGCGGTGAGGCCGTGGCTCATCTCGTGGCCGGCCACGTCGAGGGAGGTGAGCGGCTTGAGGTTGTTCGCGCCGTCGCCGTATGTCATGCAGAAGCACTGGTCGGACCAGAAGGCGTTGACGTACGCGTTGCCGTAGTGGACCCGGGAGTAGGCGGCCTTGCCGTCGCCGCGGATGCCGTTGCGGCCCAGCTCGTTCTTGTAGAAGTCCCAGGTGACGGCGGCGCCGTAGTGGGCGTCGACGGCGGCGGTCTGGCGGTTGGCGGGGGTGCCGTCGCCCCAGGCGTCGTCGGCGTCGTGGAAGAGGGTGCCGGTGCCGTTCGTGCCGCCGTTCAGGTCGTACGTCTTGTGGCCGCCGCGGCCGGTGTCGGTGAGGTCGTAGCCGGCTGAGGCGGTGCCGGTGGTGCCGAGCGGGACCGTGCCGCTGTACTGGCTGGTGCCGGTCCCGGTGTCGATGGCCTCGAAGGAGTGGATCTCCTTGCCGGTGGTGGCGTCGGCGATGACGTGCAGCTCGCTCGGGGTGCCGTCGTGCTGGAGGCCCTTGACGACGGACTCGTAGGCGAGGACGGGCTTCGCGCCGGCCGCCCAGACGACCTTGCGCGCGGTGGCCTTCGAGGAACCGGTGCCCGCGAGCGCCGACTTCCTCGCGTCGGCGGCGGATATCGCGGCGTCCGTCGACGCCACGGTTATGCGGGCCTTCGTGGCCTTGCTGACGCCCTTGAGGGCGCCGCTCTTCGTCACGTGCGTGACCAGGTCACCGCCGAGGACGGGGAGTCCGGCGTACGTCCGCTCGTAGCGGGTGTGGACGGTGCCGTTCGCGTCCTTGACGACGTCCCTGACGACGAGCTTCTCCTGCGCGCCGAGTCCGAGCTCACGGGCGGTGGAACCGGCCGTCTCCTGGGCGGACTTGATGGCGGCGGCGCGGGCGGAGGCGCTGAGGGGGAGCGCGGCGGCGCCCGACGGTGTGGGCTCGGGGGCCGCGGTGGCGGGGCCGTTCTGCAACGCGAGCACGACCATCGCTGCCGAGCCGATCAGGGCGGCGGCACGCACGGTGGCCTTGCGGGGGGAGCGGGTCGCGCTGGTGGCGCGGGACTGCTGTCTCACTCGGTCTCCTTCGGACTGGCCTCATGGGGGAGGCACAGGTGGGGCACAGAGTTGCGGCGAGCGGGAGAGAGAGTGACACCGGAAGTGGCTTGTTTGACAGGGCGCCGTCAAGACTTTACGTGTTTGTATCCGAAAGTCGTTACCGGGGAACCGGTATGCGGACGAGTGTGGACGGGTGGCGCGATAGGTCAACTGCCTTTATGTGAAGCGCGGTTGGGGCGCAAGACGTCACACGCGTCGGCCGAGATCGCGGCGCATCGCGGCGCGGGCCGCCCAGACGGCCTCGGCGTGCTGGAGCCGCCGCTCCTGCAACTCCGGCGAGTCGAGCGGCGGATCACCGGCGGCGAACGCGTCCTGGAGGTCCCGCAGGGTCGCGTAGACCTTCTCCAGCACGTCCGACATCTCCTGCGGGGCGCAGATCAGGGCGCTCTCCCGGGCCTCGTCGCAGCCCGACGCCCGGAACGCCTCCCGTACGGACGTCTCCCGCGCCCCGTCGTCCTGACCGCGACCGGCCACGGCGGCCGCGTGCATGGCCTCGTAGGCCAGCCGGTACTTCGTGAGGACGGTGACATAGATCTGTTGGCGTTCCTGCCTGTTCCGGTCGGCCATGTCGCGGCGCCACCGGGCACGGTCCGCGAGCAGCGTCGAACCGACGCCGACCAGCGCGCCGAGGGCCGTGCCGGCCAGGGTTGTCCAGTCCATGCCGTTCAGTCTGCGACGAGCGCCTTGCGCAGGACGGCGCAGGGGCGGCCGAGTTGGCGGTCCTTGCGGTGGGCGATGACCTCGTAACCGAGGGCGGTCCAGAAGGCGAGGCCCTTGGGGTTGTTCTCCAGGACGGCGAGGCGTACGGCGGTACGGCCCGCCGTGCGGAAGCGGTCCTCCACGAGGGCGGCCAGCTGCCTGCCGTACCCCTGGCGGTGGGCCGTGGCGGCCACCATCAGCAGGCCGATCCACGGGTCCGGGTCGGCCGGGTCCGGGTGCTGGGCGAGCGTGATCACGATGCCGACCAGCCGACCCTCGCTGCGGGCGAGCAGCACCTCCACGTCCGGGTTCGCCGACTCGTCCGCCAGCGCGGCCGCCACCTGCTCCGGCCGGATGCCGTCCGGGTCCGGGAAGTCACCGCTGAGCGCGTGGAAGTCGCGGTTGGAGGCGTAGAGGGCGGTGAGTTCGGTGAGGAGCGGGGCCGGGATGTCGTGGTCGGGGGTGAGGGGGAGGGGGGCGAGGATCACGTGGGGCAACCTATCGGACCTCATAACGCTGGAACCCCCGGCCGAAGCCAGGGGTTCCAGCACAGCGCAGCGTCCGTCAGACGTTCACGCCGAAGTCCTGCGCGATGCCCACCAGGCCCGAGGCGTAGCCCTGGCCGACCGCGCGGAACTTCCACTCGGCGCCGTTGCGGTAGAGCTCGCCGAAGACCATCGCGGTCTCGGTGGCCGCGTCCTCCGACAGGTCGTAGCGGGCGATCTCGGCGCCGCCCGCCTGGTTGATGATGCGGATGTAGGCGTTACGGACCTGGCCGAAGTTCTGCGAGCGGGTCTCGGCGTCGTAGATGGAAACCGGGAAGACGATCTTGTCGATGTCGGCCGGGAGGGCCGCCAGGTTGACGTTGATCGCCTCGTCGTCGCCCGCGCCCTCGCCCGTGCGGTTGTCGCCGGTGTGGACGATCGAGTTGTCCGGGGTCTGCTTGTTGTTGAAGAAGACGAAGTGGGCGTCCGAGTAGACCTTGCCCTGCTGGTTGACCGCGATCGCCGAGGCGTCGAGGTCGAAGTCCGTGCCGGTGGTGGTGCGGACGTCCCAGCCGAGGCCCACGGTGACGGCGGTCAGGCCCGGAGCCTCCTTGGTGAGCGAGACGTTGCCACCCTTGGACAGGCTTACAGCCATTGTTGGGAGTCCCTTCCCTCGTTTCGGTACGGCTAGAAGCTACAGCTACCCCTATGAACGCGAAGAGGGGTACCTCAAGTTCCAGGTGTCTTTACTTTCTTTGCCAAAAAGCACTCTCAGGGGATATTCGCGTGACGTGGACCGGACAGGACAGGGAACATGGACGGCATGTCTGGTCCCTACGTCATCCGTGGCTCCGTCTCGCTCCCCGAGGCCGAGCTCATGTGGCGTTTCTCGCGGTCGAGCGGCCCGGGCGGCCAGCACGTCAACACCAGTGACTCCCAGGTCGAGCTGCGGTTCGACCTCGCCAGGACCGAGGCGCTGCCCGAGGTGTGGAAGCAGCGGGCGCTCGAGCGGCTGGCCGGGAGGCTCGTCGACGGTGTCGTCACCGTCCGCGCCTCCGAGCACCGCTCCCAGTGGCGCAACCGCGAGACCGCCGCCGTACGCCTCGCCGCGCTCCTCGCCGAGGCGACGGCTCCGCCACCCAAGCCGCGCAGGCCCACCCGGATTCCGCGCGGGATCAACGAGCGGCGCCTGAGGGAGAAGAAGCAGCGCTCGGAGACCAAGCGGGGGCGGTCGGGGCGGGACTGGGGGTAGCCCCGGAGGAGCTCCGGGCGGGTGGCCCCCGGAGGAGCTCCGGCTGTCCCATGTGCGCCTGCCACATGTGTGCCTGCCCCATGCGCGCGTCTGTCACTGCGCGCGTCTGTCACATGCGCGCGTCTGTCACATGTACGTCGCGCGATCCGTCAAGCCACTGACGACGGACCGCGACGAGAGGCAGCGACAGATGAGCGCCGACGACACCGACTTCCTTGCCCAGCGTTTCGAGGCGCACCGAGGCCATCTCCGCGCGGTCGCCCACCGCATGCTCGGCTCGACCGCCGAGGCCGAGGACGCGGTGCAGGAGGCCTGGTTCCGGGTGAGCCGCTCCGACACCACGCGGGTCGACAACCTCGGTGGCTGGCTGACGACCGTCGTCGGCCGGGTCTGCCTGGACATGCTGCGCTCGCGCAGGTCCCGCGCGGAGGAGCCCCTGGACACCGCGGCACCCCCTCCCACCGCCCCGGCCGCCTTCGCCTCCGCAACCACGGCCGACCCCGAGCAGGACGCTCTCCTCGCCGACTCGGTCGGCATCGCCCTGCTCGTCGTCCTGGACACCCTGACGCCCGCGGAACGGCTGGCGTTCGTGCTGCACGACCTGTTCGGGGTGTCGTACGACGAAGTGGGGGCGGTCGTGGACCGTACGCCCGCCGCCGCGCGGCAGCTCGCCAGCCGGGCCCGGCGGCGGGTGCAGGGCGCCGAGCCCCCCGAGGCCGATCGCGCCAGGCAGCGCAGGCAGCGGGAGATCGTCGACGCCTTCCTCGCCGCCGCGCGGGACGGTGACTTCGACGGGTTGCTCGACGTCCTGGACCCGGACGTCATCGCGCGCACCGAGGCAGGGGTGGCCACGGGGGCGGCGGTGGTGGCGCGGGGCGCGGCGACGTTCGGCGGGTCCTTCGCCGGTGTTGCGCGGGCGGCGCTGGTCGACGGTGCCGCGGGGTTCGTGGTGCTTGCCGAGGGGCGGGTGGAGCGGGCTCTGAAGTTTGCGTTCGTACGGGATCGGATCGCCGTGATCGACATCGTGACGGACCCCGGACGGGTGTCCCGGCTCGACGTCAGGCCGATCTAGGCCGGCTGGTCCGGCTGCGCCTGGTCCAACTCCAGCACGCCCACCGTCTGGCCCCCGGACGTCTCCCCGGTGGTGCGGAAACCGAGCCCGAGGTAGAAGCCCTCGGGGCCGTCGGGCCCCGGGTGCCAGGTGACGTACAGCCGGGTGCCTCCCCGGCGGCGGATCTCCGCGGCGACGGACTCGACGGCGAACCGGCCGTACCCCCGCCCCTGTGCGTCGGCGGCGATGTTCAGGCGCCACAGTCCGGAGCGCAGGAGCGTGCCGTCCCCGCGCCAGTCGATGTCGAAGAAGGCCATCAGGAAGCCGACCGGGCGGTCGCCGTCGACGATCAGGCGGGGCCAGGCGACGCCGGCGGGGTGGACGTACGCCTCGGCGAGGGACTGCATGACGGGGGAGACCGCGTGTTCCTGGTCGGGGCGGACGCGTATCGCGGTGGCGGCCTCGAAATTCGAGGGGGTGATCTTTTCGAGTCGGGGCGCGGGCGCTGAAGTGGTCGACATCACCCCGGAACGGTAAGCGAGTGATCGACTGCCTGCCACGGAATTGTGTGCCGCTCTCGGCCGCGGGATTCACCCCAACTGCCTATACAGGCCGCGTGATTCGACCCGGGTGCCCGCTCTCGGGCCGCCTGATTCGACCAGGGGCCGCTCTCGGTCGCGCGATTCAACCCAGGTGCCGATACCGGCCCCGGAAATACGTCAGCGGCCCCCCGTCCGCGCTCGGCAGCGAGGCCGACAGGACGCGGCCGATCACCAGGGTGTGGTCGCCTGCGGTCACCCGCTGCTCCGTGCGGCACTCCAGGGTGGCCAGGGCGCCGCCCACCAGGGGAGCGCCGGTCTCCTTGCCGCGGACGTACGGGATGTCGGCGAACAGCAGACGGTCGCTGACGCGGCCCTTCATGGCGAAGCGGCCGGCGATGTGGCGCTGGCTCTCGGAGAGCACCGAGACCGCCCACAGGGGCTGTTCGGCGAGCAGGTCGTCCATGCGGGAGCCCTCGCGCAGGCTGACCAGGACCAGCGGCGGGTCGAGGGACACGGACATGAACGCCGTCGCCGTCATGCCGACGTCCTCGCCGGCCGGAGCGTGCGGGTCGTCCGGGTCCAGCGGCGGCTCCAGCGCGGTCACCAGGACCACACCCGCGGCCAGCCGCGACATGGCGGCACGGAACTCGTCGTTGCTCACTCCCTCAGCATGCCCGGAGGCGCTCCGGGAGGCGGGGAGGACGGCGGTCGCGGGCGGCGCGGAGGGAGGGAGAGTGTTCGGCACGACGAAAACGCTAATGTCGGATCCGCATCTCCCACATCGGGCCTGCGCCCGAGAACGGACCTAGGACTCCGGACCGAACCGACTGCAGGTGGGAGCGCCCGCAAAGCTTGCGTTCAGTAAACGCACAGGAAAAACGCAGAAACACCACTCAATTGTTCACGTTTACCTGTGACTTGAGTCACAAGGGCCATTAATTGTTGACCCTGTGTACCGAGTGGGCAGCGCGCTGTGATTCAGTGGCTGGGAACCAGCAAGGGACGTTACGCCGAAGTAGAACCCTTGATTCGCTGCGAGGTCTCGGGGGGAGGGCGAGCATGGAGACCGAGTCGGAGCCGTATGTCCGTCTTGCGACCCTGCGACAACTTCACCAGGTCATGGCTGACATGAACACGGCCCGTAGCCTGGCGGACACACTACAGACCGTCGCCGACGGCGTCGTCACCGGCCTGGGCTACGAGCTCGCGTGCGTCAACCTCGTACGCCCCGACGGCGACCTCGTCGTCGCCGCCTTCTCCGGCAACCCGGCCGCCGAGGCCCTCATCACCGGCCGCGTCGGCTCCCGCGAGTCCTGGGAGCGCCGGCTGAGCATGGGCGAGCAGTGGGGCGACCTGGTGTTCATCCCGCACACCGAGGGCTGGATCCTCGACGACGACGACGTCCCGCAGTGGTACACCGACGGCCCGGCGCCCCGCTTCGAGGACGAGTGGCACCCCTCCGACCGCCTCTTCGCGCCGATGTACACGCCCGGCGTGCAGGGCGGCGCGTGCGGCGAGCTGATCGGCGTCCTGTCCGTGGACCGGCCACGCAACGGCCGGCTGCCGGGCGCGTGGGGGCGCGAGGCGCTCCAGATGTACGCGTTCCAGGCCGCCATCGCGATCAGCAACGCACGTCTACGCGCGAATATGCAGCGGGCACTGGTCAGGCTGGAGCGCGATCAGCAGGCCCTGCGCGCGAGCGAGGAAAGCTTCCGGCAGGCATTCGAGTACGCCCCCTCCGGCATGGCCATCGCCGAGATGGGCGGCGACCAGCACGGGCGGATCCTTCGGACCAACGACGCGCTCTGCCGCCTCCTCGGCCGCCCCGCCTCCGCGATGCGCCGTTACTCCTTCTCCGACCTCGTCCACCCCGAGGACATCGGCACCCTCCTGCGGACCTCCGCGGAGGGCGGCCGCGCGGAGCTCCGCCTGGGCCGCCGGGACGGCACGTACGTCTGGGTGTCGCTCCGAAACAGCGTCGTCGCCGACGCCGCCGACGGCCCCCGCTTCCTGCTCACCCACGTCGAGGACATCGAGGAGCGCAAGCGCCGCGAGCTGCAGCTCGCCCACCGCGCCTCCCACGACTCCCTCACCGGCCTGCCCAACTCCGCCGAGCTGCGCGCCCGCCTCTCCGCCCGGCTGTGCAAGCGCCCCGCACACGCGGGTGAGCTGGAGTCCACCGACGCGGCCTACGGCCATCCCGCCGTGTACGACGCCAACGGCCACGGGTTCGACTTCCGGCCGGTCGCGGCGGCGTACGACGGCTTCGACCACCACGTCCACACGGTCGCCCCGACCGAGGGCGAGCGCGACGACGGCACCAAGGGGCTCGCGGTCCTCTTCTGCGACCTCGACGGCTTCAAGTCGATCAACGACCGGTTCGGGCACAACGCGGGTGACGCGGTGCTCATCGAGGTGGCCAGGCGGTTGTCCCGTGGCGTCCGCGACGGCGACACCGTCGCCCGGCTCGGTGGCGACGAGTTCGTGATCCTCGCCGACGGGCTCGGCCGGGCCGACGCCCAGGACCTCGCGGTACGTCTGCGCAACGAGATCATCCAGCCGATCCGGGCCGAGGGCCGGGCGGTCCGCGTCGGTGCCAGCTTCGGCATCGGGTGGGCACACTGTGGCATGACTGCGGACGAAGTGTTGAAGTCTGCTGACGAGCGGATGTACGTAGAGAAACGATCTCGTCCCAAACAACACAGACGCGCTGGGTAACCCCAGGTCAGCGGGTTGATGCGATCCGAGTCACCCGTTTGGGTCCGCAGGAGCGGGTAGGCTCGCCATTCATCACACGTATCGCATCGCCCGCACCCGGTGAGGAGTATCCAGGGATGACGTCCGGCAACAACGGCGCCAGCACGCCCGAGGACGACGACCCGTTCGGCTACCTCTACGCCGACGGGCAGGCCAACGGAGCCCAGCCGCCGTCCGGTGGCGGTGGCTACGGCTACCCGGGCTCGGTCAACCGGGTGCGCGCGGTCGGACAGCGCCAGTACGGCCAGCAGGCGCCTACGGCCGCCTACGGCCAGGTCCCGCAGCAGCAGGGGGCGTACGGCCAGCCGAACGCGAGCTACGCGGCGCCGGAGACGTTGCCGGGCGGTGCGCCGACGGCTCCGCAGCAGCCGGCGTACAGCGGCGGCAGCGGGTCGGGTGCGGGGCGGGGCCGGGGTCCTAACACCAAGGGGCTGCTGATCGGGGCGGTCGCGGTCGTCGCGGCGGTCGTCGTCGGGATCAGCATCGCCATTCTGAGCGGTGACGACGACAAGGAACCGACCGGCAACCAGGCCGGGTCCACCCCGACGCAGTCCGAAACCGCGGAGTCGAGTCCTTCGGCGAGCAGCAGTGCCGAGGGAGAGGCGGAGCTGCCGAAGACCGAGGCGAAGGCGCTGCGCTTGGAGGGCGGCACCACCACGGCGTCCGACATCAAGGGCGCCAAGTCCGACGGCGGCGTCTACGTGACCGGCTTCAACCAGGTCGGAGCCAAGGTCACCTGGACCGTCAACGGCATCGAGAAGGCCGGAACGTACCGGCTGTACGTGCACTACGGCGTCCCCGGAAAGGACGCCAACGCCACGCTGTTGGTCAATGGCACGGCCAACACCCAGCCGCTGAACATGGAGAACTTCGGCAAGACGCCCGAGGGCGATTGGGAAAAGGGCTGGAAGGACACCTGGGCCAACGTGAACCTGAACAAGGGCACCAACACGATCGAGATCGCCTGCAACCAGGGCAACCAGTGCGAGGCGGTCCTGGACCAGCTGTGGCTGCAGTAGGGCTCGGACAGCGGAATGGTCCGCCGGTACATCGGCGGACCGTTCCTTGTGAGGCTCGGGCTGCGCGGCACTAACCTCCGTAGACCCCAATCCCGGTAACGGTGCCACGGGTGTCATCCGAGTAGGTGTGCGGCTTCAGAGTCACGAGCTTGGTGCCGACTCCGCAGCCGGTGCCGGGGGTGATGTGCCAGAACTCGATGCGATAGGACGTCTGGTTCGAGACGGACCGGGCACCGGTGAAGGGCTCACAGCCGGGTGTTACGGAGAGGACGGTCCTGGTCCCCGTCCTGTTCTTCCCCGACCATCCGCAGACCTTCCCTTGCGGGCAGGTCTTGGGATCAGCCGCCGCGGCCGGTGTGGCGAAAACGCCGCTCAGCAACGCGCCGGTTACGGCCACCGTCGTCAGGCTCTTCTTGAGCATGCTCATATGAGGTTCCCCTTGCATCTTTCGGTGTGGTCATGCACCGAGCAAGTGATCATTTGATCATCCGGCGTTAGATGAAGGGCGCTTTTCGGTCAGCTGCTGGTCGGGCAGGTCCGCGAGGGTCGCCACGCTTTCACGCCGCCGTCATGGACACTTGCGCCAGGAGGTGCTCGTAGACTTCGCGGTCGAAGTCGCCCGCGGTCGCGGACCGTACGGCGGCTGCCGACAGAGCGACCGCGCGGGCCAGCCGGTCCGGCCACGGCAGCCGTTCCACCAACCCCGACAGCAGGCCCGCGACCACCGCGTCGCCGGCGCCGGTCGGGTTGCCGTGGAGGCGGGCGGGCGGAGTGGCTCGCCAGCGGCCCTCGGGGGTCAGGGCCAGGAGGCCGGCCTCGCCGAGTGAGGCCACCACCGCTCGGGCGCCCCGTCGACGCGCGTCCTGCGTGGCGCGCGACGGCTCGTGGGAGCCGGTGAGTTCGGCCAGTTCGTCGGCGTTCGGCTTGATGATGTCCGGGCGGGCGGCGACGCCCCGGCGCAGGGCCTCGCCGCTGGTGTCCAGCAGGACGGGGACGTCGGCCGCTTTCGCCGCGCGGACCAGGCCGGCGTACGCCCCCACCGGCACCCCCGGCGGCAGGCTGCCGCACAGGGCCACGGCCGAGGCCGACGTGAGGAGATCCTCGTAGGCCTCCTGGAAGGCGGACCACTCGGCCGGCGTGATCGTCGGGCCGGGTTCGTTGAGCTGGGTCGTGTCGCCGGTGTGGTCGTCGACGACGGCGATGGTGCGCCGGGTCGCGCCGGTCACCGGGACCAGTGCGTCCACCACACCGGGAGTCTTCGTCAGCTGCTCCTGTACGACCCGTCCTGTCGCGCCGCCCGCGAAGCCTGTGACCGTCACCTCGTGGCCGAGGGCCGCCAGCACCCGGGCCACGTTCAGGCCCTTGCCGCCGGGGCGTTCGGTCACCTCGGAGACCCGGTGGGAGGCGTGGGGCCGTAGCGCCCGTACGCGATAGGTGATGTCGAGAGCGGTGTTCAGCGTGACCGTGAGGATCACCTGGGCCGACCTCCCCCGAAGAGTTCAGAACGCGAAGAAGTGAAGCAGTTCAGAACGCGTTTGCCGTCTGTCTGCCGGACGCGCCGTCCGGAGGGTTGATCATGCCAAAAGGACGGCGGCCGTCCCAGTCTCCCAGGACAACCGCCGCCCTCAACAGCGGGACACATCACCCCAGTTGGGGCTCAACCACCCATTCGCCCCGGCGCATCACGCCCTTGAGGTCGAACTCGGCGTCCAGCAGGACCAGGTCGGCGTCCTTGCCGGGCTCCAGGGAGCCGATGCGGTCGTAGCGGCCGAGGAGGCGGGCCGGGTTGGCCGACAGGGCCGTCACCACGTCCTCGATCGGCAGCCGGTCGATCGTCACCGCCCGCTTGAAGGCGCGGTCCAGGGTGAGGGTCGAGCCCGCGATCGAGCCGCCCTCGACGAGGCGTGCCACCCCGTCGGCCACCTCCACCTCCAGCGGGCCGAGCATGTAGCGGCCGTCGCCGAAGCCGGCCGCGTCCATCGCGTCCGTGATGAAGGCGACCCGCTCCGCACCCGCATGATGGAACGCCAGCTGCAGGGCCGCCGGGTGCAGATGCGTGCCGTCGTTGATCAGCTCGACCGTGATGCGCTCGTCCTCCAGCAGGGCCGCGATCGGGCCCGGCTCGCGGTGGCCGAGCGGCGGCATCGCGTTGAAGAGGTGCGTGGCGACCGTCGCGCCCGCCTCGATCGCCTCCACCGTCTGCTCGTACGTCGCGTCCGTGTGCCCGATCGCCGCGATGACGCCGTGATCGGCCAGGAGGCGTACGGAGTCGATGCCGCCCGGCAGTTCGGTCGCGAGGGTGACCATCGTCGCGTGGCCGCGCGCCGCGTCGATCAGCTTGCGGACCTCCGCCGGGTCCGGGTCGCGCAGGAGCTCCTCGGAGTGCGCGCCCTTGCGGCACGGGGAGATGAACGGGCCCTCGAAGTGGATGCCGGCGATGTCGCCCTGCTCGGCGAGCTCGGAGAGGAGACCGGCTCGCTGGGTGAGGAAGTCCATGTCGCCGGTGACCGTGGAGGCGACGAGGGTGGTGGTGCCGTGCAGGCGGTGGGTGTGGATGCCGGTGACTACGTCGTTCGGGCTGCCCGAAGTGAACGAGGCTCCACCGCCGCCGTGGTTGTGGATGTCCACGAAGCCGGGCACCAGCCAGTAGCCGGTGAGGTCGATGCGGTGGGCGTTTTCCGGGGCTGTGCGGGCGATTCGGGGGCCGTCGACGATCACTTGGGCGTCTTTGACGGTTCCTGTGGGCATGACGGCGGTGGCGCCGGAGAGGATCAGGGGCGCCTTGCCGGATGCGGGCTGCGGGTTGTGTGTGGCTGGTCGCGCCCACGCGGCGGTAGCCGCAGATTCAATAGGGCCCCGCGCCCCTAGGGGGGTTGCCATCAGGCCGATTCCTCCGTGCGGTCGGTGGATGTGAGGAGGTCCCAGGCGAGGAGGCCTGCGCCCAGGCATCCCGCCGTATCGCCCAGAGCCGCGGGGACGATCTCCGGCAGCTTCTGGAAAGTGACCCGTTGCCGGACGGCATCCCGCAGCGGTGTGAACAAGGTTTCCCCCGCCTCGGCGAGGCCGCCACCGATGATCAGGGTGCGGGGGTCCAGCAGGGTGAGCGCGGTGACCAGGCCGTCGGCGAGGGCGTCGACGGCGGCCTGCCAGACCCGTACGGCGTTCGGGTCGCCGGACGTGACGGCCTTGGCGCAGTCCGCGGCGTCCGCCTCCGGGTCCCCGCAGGCGGCGGCCCATGCCTCGCTCACCGCCGCCGCGGAAGCGAACCGCTCCAGACAGCCGCGCTGCCCGCACGGGCAAGGAGACCCGCCGGGCCGTACGACGATGTGGCCGATCTCGCCCGCGAAGCCGTGCGCACCCGCCTCCACCCGGCCGTCGACGCCGATCGCGCCCGCGATGCCGGTGCCGAGGGCCACGAAGAGGTACCGGTCGGCGCCCTTGCCCGCGCCGACCCTGCCTTCCGCCAGCCCTCCGGTGCGGACGTCGTGGCCGAGGGCTACGGGGGCGCCGCCGAGCCGGGCGGTGAGCAGCTGCCGCAGGGGTACGTCCCGCCAGCCCAGGTTGGCCGCGTAGGCGGCGATGCCGTGCTCCGCGTCGACGATGCCGGGGACGGCCACGCCGGCGGCGGACGCGGGCTCGCCGAAGTGCTGTTCGCCGTACGCGCGCAGCTCGGCGGCGAAGTCGAGGATGCCCTCGACGACCGCGTCCGGTCCGCGCTCGCGGCCGGTCGGGCGGCGGGCCTGATGCAGCAGCTCGCCGCTCGCCCCTGCCAGGGCGGCCTTCATCCCGGTGCCGCCCACATCGAGGGCGATGACATGTCTCACGGGGGACAGTGTGGCTTGCGCACCCGCGAGAGGTCTAGTCCACTTACGTGGTGTAGACCTTATGGGGGCAATATGTATGACGTTTCGAAAGTTTCGAACATGGGTGTGGGGCGGTTTTGCGTGCAGCTGCGTAGGCGTACCGGGCGTACTGGGCGTACCGGAGGTACGAGGCGTACGGGGACGATCGCGGGGGTGGCCGTGCTCGGCCTCACGGCGGTGCTGAGCGGCTGCGGGGTGACCGGCGGTTCGGACGCGGTGACGCTGAAGCTGGTCGCCGCCGACTACGGCGACAGCGCCGCGAACAGCTCCCAGAAGTACTGGGACAAGCTCGTCAAGGCGTACGAGGCCGAGCACCCGGGCGTACAGATCGATGTCAGCGTGTACTCCTGGAACGACGTCGACGCCAAGGTCAAGGAGATGGTCGACGCCGGGAACGCACCGGACATGGCGCAGATCGGCGCGTACGCCGACTACGCCGCGAAGGACCTCCTCTACCCGGCGGACGACCTGCTCTCCATCCCCGTCCAGGCCGACTTCCTCCTGCAGCTCGCGGAGGCGGGGCAGGTGAGCGGGGAGCAGTACGGCATTCCGTTCGCCTCCTCCACGCGCCTGCTCTTCTACAACAAGAGCCTCTTCGCGAAGGCCGGCCTCACCCCGCCGACCACCTGGAAGGAGCTCGCCGCCGACGCCGGGGCGCTCAAGGCGGAGGGCGTGAAGTACCCGTACGCGCTGCCGCTCGGGCCCGAGGAGGCGCAGGCCGAGACGATGCAGTGGCTGCTCAGCGGCGGGGGCGGCTACACCGACACCGACCTCGGTACGTACAGCATCGACTCCCCGGACAACGTCGCCACCTTCAGCTGGCTCAAGGACAACCTTGTCGGCAAGGGGCTCACCGGGCCGGTGGCGCCGGGCGAGCTCAACCGGGCCGACGCGTTCTCCGCCTTCGCGGCCGGGGACGTCGGCATGCTCAACGGGCATCCCTCGCTGATGCGGATGGCGGAGCAGAAGGGCGTGAAGTTCGGCATGGTGCCGATGCCCGGTGTGCAGGGCCCCACCAAGATGTCGATGGGTGTGGCCGACTGGATGATGGCCTTCAAGCAGAACGGGCATGCCGAGCAGGTGGGCGAGTTCCTCGACTTCGTCTACGACAAGGAGAACGTCCTGGACTTCTCCCGGGAGTACGACCTGCTTCCCGTCACGACCTCCGCGTCCGAGGCGATGAGCGGGGCCAAGGAGGACGCCGACCTCAAGCCGTTCCTGGAGGAGCTGCCGGGCTCCGAGCTGTACCCGGTCGGCCGGACCTCCTGGGCGGCGGTCAGTGCCGACATCAAGAAGCGCATCGGCAGGACGGTTGCGGCCGGGGGCAGTCCGTCGGTGATCCTGGGGGAGCTGCAGTCGACGGCTACGCGGGCGGAGAACGCGGAGTAGGTGCCTTTCGGTCGGGGGGCGGGTGGTCGCCGGTTGTCAGTGGCGGCGGCTACGGTGCGCACATGAACCAGGACCAGCCCGAGCAGGGACTCGCCGAGCGCGAACAGGCCGTCCTTGCCCTGGAACGCCGGGGGTTTCCGGGCCCGGGGGCGAAGGAGCGGGCGATACGTGAGGAACTGGGCCTGGCCCCCGTCCGCTACTACCAGCTCCTGAACGCCCTGCTGGACGACCCGCGGGCGCTATCCCACGACCCGGTGACGGTGAATCGGTTGCGACGGGTGCGGGAGGCGCGGCGGGCGGAACGCTGACGGGTGCGTGCCGCGCCTTGTCTCGCCCCCGCCGCCCCTACCCGTCCCATCCCGGGGGCTGCGCCCCCGGACCCCCGCTTCGGCCCTGAAGGGGCCTTGTCCTCAAACGCCGGACGGGCTGGGTAAGTCAGCCCCTGCGGCGTTTGAGGAGCTGGGCGGGGGCGAGGACTCTCTCGGTGCGTTTCCGGCGGATAGGGTCGCCCTATGGGCAGTCACAAGGATCTGACCGACTCCGGCTCGACCGACTCCATGGACGACCCCCTGCCGAACCCCACAACCCAGCCCGGCCGTGACGGGCTCGCCGCCCTTCTCGCGCGGCCCTCGCGGGCGCTGGTCGCGCTCGACTTCGACGGGACGCTCGCGCCGATCGTGCCCGACCCGGAGCAGGCCCGGGCGCACCCCGACGCGGTGCCGGCGCTGGCCGCGCTCGCGCCGAAGGTGGCCGCCGTGGCGGTGATCACCGGGCGGCCGGCCGACGTGGCCGTGCGGTACGGCGGCTTCGCGGGCGTCGCAGGGCTGGAACACCTCGTCGTGCTCGGGCACTACGGCGCAGAGCGCTGGGACGCCGTCAGCGGCGAGGTCTCCGCACCCGACCCGCACCCCGGCGTCGCGGCCGTCCGCGCCGAGCTGCCGGGCCTCCTCGAGAGCATCACGCAGGGCACCTGGATCGAGGACAAGGGGCATGCCGTCGCCGTGCACACGCGTCGCGCGGCCGACCCGCAGGGCGCCTTCGACGCCCTCCGCGCCCCGCTCACCGACCTCGCCACCCGCAACGGACTCGTCGTCGAACCGGGCCGCATGGTCCTCGAACTCCGCCCGCCCGGCATGGACAAGGGCGTGGCCCTGAGCGAGTACGTCCGCGAACTCGGCGCCGACTCCGTCCTCTACGCCGGTGACGACCTGGGCGACCTCCCCGCGTACGCCGCCGTCGACAAACTCCGCTCCGACGGCACCCCCGGCCTCCTGGTCTGCAGCGGCAGCGAGGAGGTCACCGAGCTGTCGGAGAAGGCGGACCTCGTGGTCGACGGCCCGGAGGGGGTCGTACGGCTGCTGCAGGCGATCGCTGCGCGAGCAGACTGATCCGACGCCCGCCGCCCGGACGAGCCGACCGGGCTCAGCGGGCCCGGTTCAAGCCGACCGCGCTCAGCGGGCCGGGTGTAAGCCGCCCTGATTCAGGCTGACCGGGTTCAAGCCGTCGGGGATGAACCGGGCCGCGTCTCATGCCGTCCGGGCGTGCGACGGGGTTCGGGCGGGCCCGGTTGAAGCCGCCTGGGTTCGAGTGGACCGGGTTCAAGCCGTCGGGGGTTAAGCGGGCCGTGCTTCATGCCGTCCGGGCGTGCGACGGGGTTCGGGCGGGC
>NZ_JBVKAU010000006.1:151894-168902 GCF_055657525.1 Streptomyces sp. NPDC107522
CCCGGTTGAAGCCGCCTGGGTTCGAGTGGACCGGGTTCAAGCCGTCGAGGATCAAGCGGGCCGTGCTTCATGCCGTCCGGGCGTGCGACCGGGTTCAAGCGGACCGGGTTCAAGCCGTCGAGGATCAAGCGGACCGTGCCTCATGCCGTCCGGGCGTGCGACCGGGTTCGAGCGGGCCCGGTTGAAGCCGCCTGGGTTCGAGTGGACCGGGTTCAAGCCGTCGAGGATCAAGCGGGCCGTGCTTCATGCCGTCCGGGCGTGCGACCGGGTTCGGGCGGACCGGGTTCGAGCCGTCCCGGCTCAAGCAGGCCGGCCCGTACCCTCCTCCAGCGCGTGCAGCTGGTCGAGGAACCACTGGGCCGGTGGGAGTGCGGTCGCGGAGGCGGACAGTCGCTTCGAGCGTTCCGCGCGCTCCTCCGGTCCCACGGACAACGCCTCGTGCAGCGCCCGCGCCGTGCCGATCACGTCGTACGGGTTCACGGCGATCGCGTCCTCGCCCAGTTCCTCGAACGCCCCGGCCTCCCGCGACAGCACCAGCACGCAGCCCTCGTCGGAGAGGACCGGCACCTCCTTGGCGACGAGGTTCATGCCGTCCCGGATGGGGTTGACGAGGGCCACGTCCGCCAGGCGGTACGCGGCCAGCGAGCGGGCGAAGTCGTCCTTGACGTGGAGGACCACCGGGGTCCAACCCGGCGTTCCGTACCGGGAGTTGATCTCCTCCGCCACCCTCTGGACCTCGGCCGTGTAGTCGCGGTACACCGCGAGGTCCTGGCGCGAGGGGTACGCGAACGCCACGTGCACCACCCGCTCGCGCCACTCGGGGTGGTCGTCGAGCAGCTGCCGATAGGCCAGCAGGCCGCGCACGATGTTCTTGGACAGCTCGGTCCGGTCGACCCGCACGATCGTCTTGCGGGCGCTTCCGTCCGGCGCCTCGCCGATCTCGTCCCGAAGCGCTGTCATCCGCTCGGCCACGTCCGGCTGATGAGCACGCGCCCGCAGGAAATCCGCGTCCGCGCCCAGCCCGTGCACCCCGACCCGGGTCCCGCCGAGCCCCCCGGCGAACTCGGCACAGCACGCCTCGAACGCGTTCGCCCACCGTCGCGTGAGGAACCCCAGCCGGTCCGCGCCGAGCATCCCGCGCAGCACCTGCCCGGCGACGTCGTCGGGCAGCATCCGGAAGTACTCCGGCGGCGCCCACGGCGTGTGCGAGAAGTGGCCGATGCGCAGGTCGGGGCGGAGTTCGCGCAGCATTCCGGGTACGAGGGTCAGGTGGTAGTCCTGCACCAGGACCGCCGCTCCCGGCGCCGCCTGCCCGGCCAGTGCCTCCGCGAAGGCGCGGTTGTACGTCTCGTACGACGCCCACCGGCGCCGGAACTCAGCGTCGAAGACCGGCTCCAGCGGTGTCTGGTAGAGCATGTGGTGGACGAACCAGAGGACCGAGTTCGCGATGCCGTTGTACGCGTCCGCGTGCACGTCTGCCGGGATGTCCAGCATCAGCACGCCGTCCTCGCCGACCCCGCGCCGCACCGCCTCGCGGTCACCGTCGGACAGCGCCGAGCACACCCACAGGGCGCCGGCGTCCGGCCCGATCGCCGACAGCCCGGAGACGACTCCGCCGCCGCCCCTCTTGGAGTGCAGCGAGCCGTCGTCGCGCACTTCGTACGAGACCGGGCCGCGGTTCGACGCGACCAGCACCTTGGCCGCACCCTGCGCATCCTGCGTGGTAGCCATACGCCTCAACCTAGCCCGGCCCCGAAACGCTCAAACGTGCGGTTCCGCTCAGTGGCGGGTTCCGTATACGGCCGGGACGCAGCCCGCACCGGCCGTCATACGGTCGGCGTAACCGGCCTGTACGTCCTGTGCCGGACGTCACGCGACCTTCCGCGTCGCGTACTCCGCGATCTCCACCATCGGCGGCCGCTCCTCCGTGTCCACGGAGTACGTGCGCGGCTCGAACCCGTCCTCGCCCCGCTCGAACTGGGTGAGGGAGGGACGGATGAGGTGGCCGCGGGCCAGTCGCAGCTGGGCCGTGCGGTAGATCGCGGCGGACATCCGGCCGAGGGCCTGCCCGTCCTGGTGGCGGTGCTTGCGGACACCCACGTCCACCTGCGCCAGGGCGTCCAGGCCCACCAGGTGCAGGGCGTCGACCAGCATGCCCAGCTCGACGCCGTATCCGACGGGGAACGGGAGCTGTTCCAGCAGGGAGCGGCGGGCCGCGTACTCGCCGCCGAGCGGCTGCACGAATCCGGCCAGCTGCGGCCAGTGCATGTTCAGCAGCGGGCGGGCCATGAGTTCCGTGACCCGGCCGCCCTGGCCGGCCGCCCCGCCGAGCGGACGGTCGTACATGCCCTTGACCAGGTCGACCTCGGGGTCGGTGAGCAGCGGGCCGACGATGCCGGAGACGAAGTCGGAGGAGAACTCCTTCAGGTCGGCGTCGATGAAACAGACGATGTCCCCGCTCGTGACGAGCAGCGAGCGCCACAGGACCTCACCCTTGCCGGGCACGGCCGGGATGCGCGGGAGGATCTCGTCCCGGTGCACCACGGTCGCGCCCGCGGCGGCGGCCACCTCGGAGGTGCGGTCGGTGGATCCCGAGTCGACGACGACGATCTCGTCGACCAGCGGGACCTGCTGCATGAGGTCGTGACGGATGACCGCGACGATGTCGCCGACCGTCTCCTCCTCGTTGAGCGCGGGCAGTACGACGGAGACCGACTGACCCGTACGCTGCTTGGCGGCCAGGAGCTGGTGCAGTGGGCGATCGGTCACGGACCAGGAGCGGGTGCTCAGCCAGCGCTCGACTTCTTCCAGCACAGTCTGTGGCTCCTCACTGTTCGTGATCACATCTGCTGACCGTGTGATCCATCTCGCGGTTCGGACGACTATCTCAACTGTCCTGGCCTTCGGTTACAGTCTTGAACAACGCGGATGACCATCGCATGTCCGGGGTCAACCGCTGTTAACAACCGCATACAGCTCATCCAGAGGGGCAGAGGGAAACGGCCCGATGAAGCCCCGGCAACCCTCCAGTCGGCTCTCGTAGCGATCACCGCATCACCGTCGATCGGCTCCGCGAGGCTCCCGGCTAGGGAAGGTGCCAAATCCGTCTCACGGCGAGATGCGTCGTGAGGAAGATGAGGAGAAAGGGCCTCGCCTCACATGGCTGTGCAGACTGTTGCAAGCACCACCGATTCCACCGTAGACCTCGGTCCCGCCGCGGCGCTGTCCTGCCGCGAGTGCGGTCACCGCGTCCCGCTCGGCCCGGTCTTCGCGTGCGAGGAGTGTTTCGGCCCGCTGGAGATCGCGTACGACTTCTCGGCCTACGACACCGAGGAGCTCCGCAAGCAGATCGAGGCGGGACCCGCGAACATCTGGCGTTACGCCCCCCTGCTGCCCGTCCCCGCGGACGTGGCGGACAAGCCGAACCTCAACCCCGGCTGGACCAAGCTCGTCAAGGCCGACAACCTCGCGCGCGAGCTCGGCGTCACCGGCGGTTTGTATGTGAAGGACGACTCCGGTAACCCGACGCACTCCTTCAAGGACCGGGTGGTGGCCCAGGCGCTGGAGGCGGCGCGCGCCTTCGGCTTCACGACCCTCTCGTGCTCCTCGACCGGCAACCTCGCCGGTGCGGTGGGCGCCGCGGCGGCCCGCGCGGGCTTCCGGTCCTGCGTGTTCATCCCGCACGACCTGGAGCAGGGCAAGGTCGTCATGGCCGCGGTCTACGGCGGCGAGCTCGTCGGCATCGAGGGCAACTACGACGACGTGAACCGCTTCTGCTCCGAGCTGATCGGCGACCCGGCCGGCGAGGGCTGGGGCTTCGTCAACGTCAACCTGCGGCCGTACTACGCGGAGGGTTCGAAGACCCTGGCGTACGAGATCTGCGAGCAGCTCGGCTGGCAGCTCCCCGACCAACTGGTCGTCCCGATCGCCTCCGGCTCCCAGCTCACGAAGATCGACAAGGGTCTGCAGGAGCTGATCAAGCTCGGGCTCGTCGAGGACAAGCCGTACAAGATCTTCGGCGCGCAGGCCGAGGGCTGCTCGCCGGTGTCCACCGCCTTCAAGGCGGGGCACGACGTCGTCCGCCCGCAGAAGCCGAACACCATCGCCAAGTCGCTGGCCATCGGCAACCCGGCCGACGGGCCGTACGTCCTGGACATCGCGCGCCGCACGGGTGGGTTCGTGGAGGACGTGACGGACGAGCAGGTCGTCGACGCGATCAAGGTCCTTGCCAGGACCGAGGGCATCTTCGCGGAGACCGCCGGTGGGGTGACGGTGGGCGTGACGAAGAAGCTGATCGAGAACGGGGTTCTGGACCCGAGCCTGACCACGGTCGTGCTCAACACCGGCGATGGACTCAAGACGCTGGATGCGGTGGCCGGTACGGGGCTTACTGCGACCATTCGTCCCAACCTGGACTCGTTCCGCGAGGCGGGTCTCGTCTGACGGGCCTGTCCCATTGATTTCGTCTGCGGGCCGTGGGGGGCTGGTCGCGCAGTTCCCCGCGCCCCTGAGGGCGATTAGCTGACCGGAGGTCACACGTGAGCGTCAACGTCCGCATCCCCACCATCCTGCGCACCTACACGGGTGGCCAGGCCGAAGTGAGCGCCGAAGGCGCCACCCTCGCCGAGGTCATCGCCGACCTGGAGAAGAACCACACGGGTATCGCCGCCCGGGTTCTCGACGACCAGGGCAAGCTGCGTCGGTTCGTCAACGTGTACGTCAATGACGACGACGTCCGTTTCGAGCAGGGGCTGGAGACGGCGACGCCGGACGGTGCGGGTGTCTCCATCATTCCGGCCGTCGCCGGCGGCTGACCGAATGACCGATCATTACCATCGGTAACTCGCGTTACTGAGAGTTCATCGAATTGCCCCCTCCGTGAGAGAAGCGGAGGGGGCAATTCTGTGTGGTTGAGCGAGGTACAGTTGGGGAACATGCCGCCGATCCGCGGGTCGGCAGCCCTTCATTTCTGCCGTATGCCCGACAAGAAGTAGCCAAAGTGTGCGGGTTTTTTGCGGCTTTTGTTCCCTTTGCCGGGTCCGACTTGACCTGAAGTCAGGGGAATTGTCCCCACATTCCCGACCGGTCGTGCCCGGATTTCTCGTCCGATTGACCTGTTGCAGACGGCAGTTGGGCAGATACATTCAGCCGCGGTCGACGCGTTCCGGCGCACGCCCCCGACCGATGGGGGGTGAGGTCTGACCCGGATCCGCGAAGTGTGGATCTGTGCAAGGGCCAGTAATAGGGGAGTTAGGCATGGCTCAGGGCACCGTCAAGTGGTTCAACGCGGAGAAGGGGTACGGCTTCATCGCGGTCGACGGTGGTGCGGATGTTTTCGTCCACTACAGCGCGATCCAGATGGACGGGTACCGCACCCTGGAGGAAGGTCAGCGGGTCGATTTTGAGATCTCGCAGGGCCAGAAGGGGCCGCAGGCGGACATGGTCCGTCTGGCGACCAGCTGAAGCACGCGTCGACTCAACTCAGCGACGTTCTTCTTCGAAGGGCTCGCACCTTCCGGGGTGCGGGCCCTTCGCCATGTCCGGGGCCCCTTCGGTGGTCGTTCGGGACCTGTTCGGAGCCTGTTCGCCGGAGGCTGACCGCCCCGCCCGATCCCCGAGAGCCGCTTGCGCCCGCCCGTCGCCCGACCGCCACCCCTCGACGAGCGCCCGCTTCGCGAGCGCGCCTTGCACTCTCCTGGGTCGAGTGCTAATCATTGGCGTTAGCACTCTGAAGGTGAGAGTGACAATGAAGGACCGGGTCGGTGAGGCCCGCAGGCCAGGTGGGGCAAGGAACCACGAGGCATGCGTGCCGTCCGTCGCGGGCGCGGGCGCGGTCCGAAGGAATCACCCCCAGTCCTGGAGGGACCACTTCACATGGCCAAGATCATCGCGTTCGACGAGGAGGCGCGGCGCGGCCTCGAGCGCGGCATGAACCAGCTCGCGGACGCCGTCAAGGTGACGCTCGGCCCCAAGGGTCGCAACGTCGTCCTCGAGAAGAAGTGGGGCGCCCCCACGATCACCAACGACGGTGTCTCCATCGCCAAGGAGATCGAGCTCGAGGACCCGTACGAGAAGATCGGCGCCGAGCTGGTCAAGGAAGTCGCCAAGAAGACGGACGACGTCGCCGGTGACGGTACGACCACCGCGACCGTTCTCGCCCAGGCCCTGGTCAAGGAGGGCCTGCGCAACGTAGCCGCCGGCGCCAACCCGATGGCCCTGAAGCGCGGTATCGAGAAGGCCGTCGAGGCCGTCTCCGCCGCCCTGCTGGAGCAGGCGAAGGACGTCGAGACCAAGGAGCAGATCGCCTCCACGGCCTCCATCTCCGCCGCCGACACCCAGATCGGTGAGCTCATCGCCGAGGCCATGGACAAGGTCGGCAAGGAAGGCGTCATCACCGTCGAGGAGTCCCAGACCTTCGGTCTGGAGCTGGAGCTCACCGAGGGTATGCGCTTCGACAAGGGCTACATCTCGGCGTACTTCGCCACCGACATGGAGCGTATGGAGGCCGTCCTCGACGACCCGTACATCCTGATCGCCAACTCCAAGATCTCCTCGGTCAAGGACCTGCTCCCGCTGCTGGAGAAGGTCATGCAGTCGGGCAAGCCGCTGCTGATCATCGCCGAGGACGTCGAGGGCGAGGCCCTGTCGACCCTGGTCGTCAACAAGATCCGCGGCACCTTCAAGTCCGTCGCGGTCAAGGCCCCGGGCTTCGGCGACCGCCGCAAGGCGATGCTGAACGACATCGCCATCCTCACCGGTGGCGAGGTCATCTCCGAGGAGGTCGGTCTCAAGCTCGAGAACACCTCCCTGGACCTCCTGGGCAAGGCCCGCAAGGTCGTCATCACCAAGGACGAGACCACCATCGTCGACGGTGCCGGCTCCTCCGAGCAGGTCGCGGGCCGTGTGAACCAGATCCGCGCCGAGATCGAGAACAGCGACTCGGACTACGACCGCGAGAAGCTGCAGGAGCGCCTGGCGAAGCTCGCCGGCGGTGTCGCGGTCATCAAGGCCGGTGCCGCCACCGAGGTGGAGCTCAAGGAGCGCAAGCACCGCATCGAGGACGCCGTCCGCAACGCGAAGGCCGCCGTCGAGGAGGGCATCGTCGCCGGTGGTGGCGTGGCCCTCATCCAGGCCACCGCTGTCTTCGAGAAGCTGGAGCTCGAGGGTGACGAGGCGACCGGCGCCCAGGCCGTGAAGCTCGCGCTCGAGGCCCCGCTGAAGCAGATCGCCGTCAACGCCGGCCTCGAGGGCGGCGTCGTGGTGGAGAAGGTCCGCAACCTCACCCCGGGTCACGGCCTGAACGCCGCGACCGGCGAGTACGTCGACCTGGTCGCCGAGGGCATCATCGACCCGGCGAAGGTGACGCGTTCCGCGCTGCAGAACGCCGCGTCGATCGCCGCGCTGTTCCTCACCACCGAGGCCGTCATCGCCGACAAGCCGGAGAAGGCCGCCGCGCCCGCCGGTGGCGGCATGCCGGGCGGTGACATGGACTTCTGATCGGCCTGACGGTTGATCAACGTCCTTACCGAGGGCGGCACTTCCTGCGCACGCAGGGGGTGCCGCCCTCGGGCGTTTCAGCAGGGGGCGTAGTGCGACCCGACCGCGGGCTGCCCTGTGTAGTTCGGCCCGGCGGCCGGATCGGCACCGAGATACCGGAACGGGAGCGTCACCTCGCGCCCGCCGTCCAGGGTGAGCCGGTGGTGCCGGGCGCTGTACCGGAACCCGGCCGCGCGCAGGGCCGCGACCGCCGCCCGCCCCGCCGCCGACCCGTCGGGCCCGCGCACCGACTCCGGGTCGAAGTGCGCGGCCAGCAGTCCGTCGGGGCCGAGCCAGGTGGCGGCGCGGGTCAGAAGCCCGAGCTGGTCGCCGACGTAGTGCAGACCGTGCACGCAGGTGATCAGGTCGTAGGTCCGGGTCGGCGCCCAGGAGGACACGGAGGTCACGATCTCCTCCACGGTGGGCGGGGCCGGGGTGGGGGCGAGCGGGCCGACCAGGTCGACGCCGGTGAGTACCGCGTCACCGGGCAGGGCCGAGGCGGCCTCGCGCAGGGCGCGGCCTTCCCCGCTGCACAGGTCCAGCCAGGACGGGGCGGCGGGGCGGGCGGCGAGCCGGGCGAGGGCGTCGAAGCCCAGTTCACGGGCGTAACTGTTCACTCCGGCGAGACCGCGCTCGCGGTTCATCGTGTTGTTGGCGACCACGGAGGATCGTTCCAGCTCGCTCGCGGAGACCAGCGGGGACTGCGGCATAGGGGCATTCTCGGGGGCGGGGCGGAGCGGGGGAGTGGCCCGGCTCACAGTCGGGATCCGCGGGGTGCGGAATGTGGGGCAGCGCATAGTCGGTTGCTTAAGTAGCTGCAACAATGCGTGCGCACATACCGTCCGGTTTCCAGTCGCCGGCCGACCCAGCCACTCCCGAGGAGCCCCTGCGTGACCGTCACCGAGACCTCCGCCTCCCGTGCGGCCCAGATCCTGTCCCGGCCGACCGTGATCAACGGCCTGACCGTCCCCAACCGCATCGTGATGGCGCCGATGACGCGCATGTTCTCCCCGGGCGGCGTCCCCGGCGAGGACGTGCTGTCGTACTACTCCCGCCGGGCCGCCGCGGGCGTCGGCCTGATCGTCACCGAGGGCACCTACGTCGGCCACGATTCCGCCGGGCAGAGCAGCCGGGTCCCGCGGTTCCACGGTGAGGAGCAGCTGGCGGGCTGGGCGAAGGTCGCCGAGGCCGTGCACGCGGCGGGCGGCACGATCGTGCCGCAGCTGTGGCACATCGGCATGGTGCGCAAGGAGGGCCAGTCGCCCTACCCCGAGGCCCCCGCCGTCGGCCCCTCCGGCCTTCGTATCGGCGAGGACGAGGTCACCGGCAAGGAGATGACCCAGCGCGACCTGGACGACGTCATCGCCGCGTTCGCGCAGGCCGCGGCGGACGCCGAGCGCATCGGCTTCGACGGTGTCGAACTGCACGGCGCCCACGGCTACCTCATCGACCAGTTCCTGTGGGCGGGCACCAACCGCCGCACCGACGCGTACGGCGGTGACCCGGTCGCCCGTACGAAGTTCGCGGCGGAGATCGTGGCCGCCGTACGCGAGAAGGTCTCGCCCGACTTCCCCGTCATCTTCCGCTACTCGCAGTGGAAGCAGGAGGCCTACGACGCCCGGCTCGCCGAGACCCCGGAGGAGCTGGAGGCCATCCTGACCCCGCTCGCCGCGGCCGGCGTCGACGCCTTCCACGCCTCCACCCGCCGCTACTGGCTCCCGGAGTTCGACGGCTCCGACCTCAACCTGGCCGGCTGGACGAAGAAGATCACCGGCAAGCCCACCATCACCGTCGGCTCGGTCGGCCTCGACGGCGACTTCATCGGCGCCTTCATGGGCGAGGGCTCCACGGTCAAGGGCATCGACGACCTCCTGGACCGCCTCGAAGCCGAGGAGTTCGACTTCGTCGCCGTCGGCCGGGCGCTGCTCCAGGACCCGGAGTGGGCGGCGAAGGTCCTGGCCGGCCGCTTCGACGAGCTGGCGCCGTACGACGCGGCCTCGCTGAAGACCCTGAGCTGAGCCCCAACTCGCGGCTAGTGTCGGAGAGATGAGAATCCTTCATCTCTCCGACACTCATCTCGAACGCACCGACACACCCAACAAGTACGGCGTCAACGCCACCGATTCGCTGCGGCTGATGCTCGCCGAACTGCGCCATCTCCGGGACGTGGACGCGGTCGTCGTCACCGGGGACCTCGCCGACGACGGAGCCGTGGAGGCGTACACGGCCGTACGGGATCTGGTGGGCGAGTTCGCCCGGCGGCTCGGGGCACCGGTGTTCTGCACGACCGGCAACCACGACGAGCGGGACGCCTTCGGCAAGGTGCTGGGCAGCGGGCACCCCGAGCCGGAGGTGGTGCTGGAGTCCGAGGCGTCGGAGCGGGCCGCGGTGAGCACGGTCGGGGGCCTGCGGTTGGTGACGCTGGACTCGCTGGTGCCGGGGAAGGTGTACGGCGAGCTGAGCGCGCGCCAACTGGAGTGGCTGAAGGGTGTGTTGAGCACCCCGGCCGAGCGCGGGACCGTCCTCGCCTTCCATCACCCGCCGATCAGCCTCGACATCTCGGCGACCCAGCCGTTCTTCGGATTGCGGAACCCGGGCGAGCTGGCGGAGGTGATCCGGGGCAGTGACGTACGGGTCGTGCTGACCGGGCACTACCACCTCCAGCTCTGCGGGCTGCTGGAGTCGGTGCCGGTGTGGGTAACGCCGGGCGTGGTCAACCGCATCGACCTGACGGCCGCGCCCGGAACGGAGCGAGCCGTGCGCGGGGCGTCGGCCTCGCTGGTGGAGCTGGACGGGGCGGCGGGGCCGATGTTCCACACCTTCCATGCGCGCGACCCCCGGGCCCACGAGACGGTGTACGAGCTGGACGAGCAGCGGGTGCGGTCGTTCGTGGAACGGGAGGCCTGAACGGAACAGGAGGGGCGAAACCCTCTCGGTTGAGTAAGTCAATCACCTGACTTAAAGTTGCCTCGGTCAATTAGGTGTCATTCCCGCGCGTATGCCGACGGAGGCCGACCCATGTCCGACGCACCGACCCGTACCGCCGAGCCGGACGGAGGCTCCGCCCCGCCGAGCTCGAACGCCGTGGTGGCGGTGCTGGCCTTCGCCGGGATCGTCGTCTCGCTGATGCAGACCCTGGTCATCCCGATCGTCCCGGAGCTGCCCAGGCTGCTCGACGCCCCCGCGTCGGACACCGCCTGGGCGGTCACGGCGACGCTGCTCGCGGCGGCCGTGGCCACGCCGGTGATGGGGCGGCTCGGCGACATGTACGGCAAGCGGCGGATGCTGCTGGTCAGCGTCGTGCTGCTGGTGAGCGGCTCCGTGGTCTGCGCCCTGAGCGAGTCGCTGGTCCCGATGATCCTCGGGCGGGTCCTCCAGGGCCTGGCCTCCGGTGTGATCCCGCTCGGCATCAGCATCATGCGCGACGAACTCCCCGCCGAGCGTCTCGGCTCCGCCACCGCCCTGATGAGCGCCTCCCTCGGCATCGGCGGCGCGCTCGGTCTGCCCGCCGCCGCCCTGATCGCCGACAACTTCGACTGGCACGTCCTGTTCTGGACGTCGGCCGGGATGGGCGTCGTGGCGCTGGTGTGCGTGCTGCTGTCGGTGCCCGAGTCCAAGGTGCGCACGGGCGGCCGCTTCGACCTGGTCGGCGGCATCGGCATGGCGGCCGGGCTGGTCTGTCTGCTCCTCGCCATCTCCAAGGGCGCCGACTGGGGCTGGGGCAGCGGGACGACGCTCGGTCTGTTCGCGGCGGCCGTGGTCCTCCTGGCGGCGTGGGGCTGGTGGGAGCTGCGCACCGAGCAGCCGCTGGTCGACCTCCGTACGACGGCCCGCCGTCAGGTACTGGTCACCAACCTGGCCTCGATCGCCGTGGGCTTCGCGATGTTCGCGATGAGCCTGGTCATCCCGCAGATCCTCCAGCTCCCCGCGCAGACGGGCTACGGCCTCGGCAAGTCGATGCTGGTGGCGGGCCTGTGCATGGCGCCGTCGGGCTTGGTGATGATGGCGACGGCCCCGCTCTCGGCCGCCCTCTCCCGGACCAAGGGCCCGAAGGTCACCCTCATGGCCGGTGTCCTCATCGTGGCCGCCGGCTACAGCCTCAACATCGTCCTGATGTCGGAGGTCTGGCACTTCATCCTGGTGGCCTGCGTCATCGGCGCCGGCGTCGGCTTCGGGTACGGCTCGATGCCCGCGCTCATCATGAGCGCCGTGCCCGCCTCGGAGACGGCCGCCGCGAACAGCCTCAACACGCTGATGCGGTCCCTCGGTACGTCCACGGCGAGTGCGGTCGCGGGCGTGATCCTCGCCCAGATGACGACCAACCTCGGCGGGTACGCCCTCCCGTCCGAGAACGCCTTCAAGGTGGTCCTGGCGGTGGGCGCCGGGGCGGCGCTGCTGGCGTTCGTGGTGGCGTCGTTCATTCCGCGGCAGGGGATGACTGCCGCCGGGGCGCCGGTGGCGGAGGGCACTGCGGAGAAAGCGGCGGCGGCGACGTCGTAGCTACAGATTCCCCATCGGCTCGATGTCGACCTTCACCGGCGTACCCCAGACGCGCAGCACCTCGTAGTCCGTGAACTCGTGCACGAGCCGGTAGGCCATGGCGGGGCGCGGGCCGCGGCGCTGGGCGGCGAGATACAGCTCGGCCTCCCGGCGGTCGCGGCGCGGGGTGCCGCAGAGCTGCCACTCCTGGCCGTTCCACAGCTCCGGCAGCCAGCGCTGCTGGGGCTGGGGGCGGTCGCCGCGGACGCCGTAGCGGGAGGGGGCGGGGTGCTCGGGGGAGCGGGGGACCGCGGGGCCGGTGCCGTTGAACTCGGAGCGGCGGGCGGCTCGGCGGCGGGTCTCGCAGAGCAGGCAGAGGTCGGGGGCCGCGGGGTCGACCGGGCCGGCGGGGTGCTCCGGGCAGCGGGTGGTGCGGGCGGCGGTGCTGACGCTCTCGTCGAGGAGATCGAGGGCGCGGCGCAGGTCCGCCTTGACCTCGTGCAGCCTGGCATCCGGGGTGTCGGCGGTGAGGGCCTCGCCGTGCTCGCCGAGGAGGCGGAGGGCTCGGCCCAGAGCCGTCAGTTGTGCGTGGTTCATGGATGCCAGTCTGCCGGGTCTGCGGAGGGTCAGCCCATGGTCTTGGCGCCGTCCAGGGACTCGCGGATGATGTCGGCGTGACCGGCGTGCTGCGCGGTCTCGGCGATCACGTGCAGCAGGACCCTGCGGGCCGACCACCGGGCACCGGGCTCGTTCCACGGGGCCTTGGGCAGCGGGTGCGACGCGTTGAGGTCGGACAGGCTGTTGACCAACTCGTCGGTGCGGCGGGCCACTTCGGCGTAGTCGGCCAGGATGCCTTCCAGGGTCTCGCCGGGCAGCATCCGGAACTCGTCGGCGCGCTTGGCGAAGTCGGCCTCGGTCATGGCGGTGAAGTCGGGCATGGCCGACGGGCCCTGCTGGATGAAGTCCGCCCAGTGCCGCTCCACCGACGCGACATGTTTGACCAGGCCACCCAGGCACAGCTCGCTGGCGGTGGTCCGCTGCCCGGCCTGCTCGTCGGTGAGGTCGCGGGTGGTGAAGCGCAGGAAGTGCCGGTGCTTGGCCAGCGCTTGGAGCAGGTCGGCGCGCTCGTCGGTGGCGGCGGGGGTGGCGGTGGTGGTGTTCGTGGTGTCCTGCATGGTCTCGTCCCCTCCAGGGGTTTCCGGAGTCCAGGGCTTCCTGCTCCCTCGGTCGAGACCACGTTAGGAGTTATTGAGGTCAGTTTCTGTCCTCAATGGGAAAGCTTCGTCAGAGCGACTCGGAGGCGCGGTTCAGGCGGTCGTACTGGTCCCGGCTGAGGTGTACGGCGTCCGCCGCGACGTTCTCCTCCAGGTGCGGGGTGCTCGTCGTCCCCGGGATGGGGAGGATCACCGGGGAGTGGGCGAGGAGCCAGGCGAGGACCACCTGGGTCGGTGTGGCGTCGACCTCCTTGGCCACGGCGGCGATCTCGGCCCTCGCCCCCGAGGTCCCCGCTGCCACGGGCCGCCACGGCAGGAACGCGATGCCCGCCGCCTCGCAGGCCTTCAGTACGGGTTCGTGCTCGCGGTCGAGGAGGTTGTAGCGGTTCTGGACGCTCGCGATGTCCACGACGGCGCGCGCTTCGGCGAGTTCGGCGACCGTCACCTCCGACAGTCCGATCCGGCCCACCTTGCCCTCGTCGCGCAGGTCGCCCAGGGCGCCGAGCTGGTCGGCGAGCGGTACGCCCGGGTCGAGGCGGTGGAGTTGGAGCAGTTCGATGCGGTCGAGCCGGAGGCGGCGCAGGGCCTCGTCCACCTGGGCGCGCAGATCGGCCGGCTCGCCCGCGTGCCGCCAGCCCTCACCGGTGGTGGTGCGGCGGATGCCGACCTTGGTCGCGATCACGAGCCCTTCCGGATACGGGTGCAGGGCCTCGGCCAGGAGATCCTCGTTCGCGCCCCAGCCGTACATGTGCGCCGTGTCGATCAGCGTGACACCCAGCTCCACGGCACGCCGGGCGACCGCGAGGCAGGCCGGACGGGTCTCGGCGGAATCGGGCCGCAGGTGCATCGCCCCGAACCCGAGCCGTCGTACGTCCAGGTCGCCGCCGATAAGAAACGTCGTCGTAGCCGTCATGCGCCCACGCTAACAACGGAGTTGACTCAGCTCCCCGCTGTTTTCAGCGCCGCCCGCAGATGACCGCCCGCCCTGGACAGCAGCCCGTCGGCGGTGGGCCCGTCCACGCCGGCCAGCAGGATCAGGATCGCCGTCTTCACCTCGCCGCCCGCCTCGGTCAGCGCCCGCTCGATGTCCGCGTCGGCCGCGCCCGTGGCCAGGGCGACGATACGGCGGGAGCGGGCCCGCAGCTTGTCGTTGGAGGCGCGCACGTCGACCATCAGGTTTCCGTACGTCTTGCCGAGCCGGATCATCGTGATCGTCGAGAGCATGTTGAGGACCAGCTTCTGGGCCGTGCCGGCCTTGAGGCGGGTCGAGCCGGTCAGCAGCTCCGGACCCACGACGATCTCGATGCCGTGCTCGGCCGCCGCGGCGAGGGCGCTGCCGGGATTGCAGGACAGCCCGATCGTCAACGCGCCCCGCGCCCTCGCATGGTGGACCGCGCCGATCGCGTACGGCGTCCGCCCGGAGGCGGAGATGCCGACGACCGTGTCGGCCGGGGTGAGCGCCAGGGCGTCGAGGTCGGCCCGGGCCAGTTCCGCGGAGTCCTCGGCGCCCTCGATCGAGGTGACCATCGCTTCCGGACCGCCCGCGATGATCCCGACGACCTGGCCCGGCTCGGTGCTGAAGGTGGGCGGGCACTCGGAGGCGTCGAGCACACCCAGGCGGCCGGCGGTGCCGGCACCGGCGTAGACGAGACGGCCGCCGCGGGCCATGCGCTCCGCGATGGCGTCGATGGCGGCGGAGATCTCCGGCAGCCGCGAGGCGACGGCACCCGGCACGGAGGCGTCCTCAGCGTTCATGAGCCGGGCGATGTCGAGGGTGGGGAGCTGATCGATCTCGGCGAGTTCCGGCCGGAACGCCTCGGTGGTCAGGCTCTCCAACTCGGCGCGGAGGTCACGGGGGTTGGATGTCGAGGTCATGAGGGACGGCTCTTTCTCATGTGCGGTGTCCTGTCCGACCTTCAGGGGCGCGGGGCTGTGTCCATGTGCGGCTCCGCCGCGTGGGCGCGACCAGCCACACACGACCCGCAGAGTCCCGCGAACGGCCGGGCCTACGGTCTTATCTGCGATGCCGATGCGCCAGCGCCTCATAGGACGCGGCCAACGCAGGCGCCGCCGTCTCATAGGTCTTCTGCGCCACCCCCACGAACAGGCAATCCACCACGAGCAGCTGACTCGTCCGGGACGACATCGCCGCCGGCCGCAACTCACTCTCCCGCGCGGTCGACGTGGTCAGTACATGGTCGGCGTACTGAGCGACCGCGCCATCAGGCCGCCCGGTGATCGCGACGGTGGTCGCCCCGCGCTCGAACGCCACCCGCAACGGCTCGATGACATCCCCCGTCGACCCGGAGTGCGTGATCGCGATGGCCACGTCACCGGCCCGCAGCTGCACGGCATTGGTCACGGCGAGATGCGGGTCGCTGTGCGCGTGGGCTATCAGCCCTATCCGCAGCAGCTTCTGGGTGAGGTCCTGCGCCACCAGCCCGCTCGCGCCGACGCCGTACACATCGATCCGGCGGGCCGTGGCCGCGGCCGCCACGGCCGCTCCCAACTGGGCCGTGTCGAGGCCGGCGGCCGTGTCGGCGAGGGTCTGCTGCTCGTCGTAGGCGAGCTTCGCGACCACGTCGGCGATCGGGTCGTCCACCGCGATGTCGGTCGTTATGGCGGGGGCGCGGCCCGACTGCTGCTGTGCGGCGAGGCCGGCGAGGGCGAGGCGCAGGTCGCGGTAGCCGGGATAGCCGAGGAGGCGGGCGGTGCGCACGACCGTCGCCTCGCTGGTGCCGGTGAGTTCGGCGAGGCCGGTGACCGTGAGGGCCGAGCAGCCCGCCGGGTCGTTCGCGACGGCTTCGGCGACGCGCTGCATGGAGCGGGTCATCGACGGGGCGAGCGTGCGCACCTTGGCCGCGAGGGCGGCGGGGGCGGGCGCGGGCCCTCCCAGAGCGCTGCCGAAACTTTCCTTCACATCCTGGGTCACGTATGAAAGATATTTTCGGCTCGGCGTCGTGGTCAAGAGTGCGCACAATAGGTCCATGGAAGCCATCACTCCGCTGGAGCAGGCGCTGCACCGGGCCCGTGCGCTCGTGCTCGCCGACCTGGTCGCGGGCGAGGTCGCCGAGGCGGACGTCGTGTCGCTGGTCGAGGAGTCCGTCGTGCAGCGGCGCTGGTGGGTGGAGCAGTGGCCGGACGGCGCCGAGTACGTGGCCGGGCTGGTCGCCCAGGACGTGCAGGACGCGCTCCTCGACCGGTACGGGCGCTGGCCGCTGTGCCCGGTGTGCACGTCGGGGGACCCGCACGCGCTGGACGTCGAGCCGGAGCTGGGGCCCGATCCGCACTGGGTGTGTCACGAGGCCGGGGTGAAGGTCGCCGCGGTGGGTGCGCTCGCCTCCGCCATCCCCGGCGGCGGGCCGTCCTCATGAGGCACGCGTGACGGTCTACATCGACCCGCCGACCTGGCCGGGACACGGGCGGATGTGGTCGCACCTGGTGAGCGACGTGTCGTACGACGAACTGCACGCGTTCGCCGAGAAGTTGGGCGTGCCACGGCGGGCCTTCGAGCGGGACCACTACGACATCCCGTCCCATCGGTACGCCGAAGTGGTCCGCGCGGGTGCCGTGGAGGTCAGCAGCCGTGAGGTGGTGCGGCTGTTGCAGGGGGCGGGCTTGCGCAGACCGAAGGGACGGGAGGCGGGCTAGCGCCCCCTCGTCCCTCGGTCCCCTTGCCCATACGCCGCCAGCGCACCCGGGCTCCTTGGGCTCTTCGCTCCCGCGCGCGGGGTTCCTCGGGCTCTTCGCCTCCGCGGCCCGGGCTGCTTGGGCTCTTC
>NZ_JBVKAU010000006.1:168998-354400 GCF_055657525.1 Streptomyces sp. NPDC107522
CTTCGCCGCTGCGCCCGGGTCCTTTCGGCTTCGCTCCCGCGCCCCGGGTTCCTGGGGGCTCTTCGCCTCCGCGGCCCGGGCTGCTTGGGCTCTTCGCTCCTGCGCCCGGGTCCTTTCGGCTTCGCTCCCGCGCCCCGGGTTCCTGGGGGCTCTTCGCCTCCGCGGCCCGGGCTGCTTGGGCTCTTCGCCGCTGCGCCCGGGTCCTTTCGGCTTCGCTCCCGCGCCCCGGGTTCCTGGGGGCTCTTCGCCTCCGCGGCCCGGGCTGCTTGGGCTCTTCGCCCCTGCGCCCCGGTCCCTCCGGTACTTCGCCCCCACGCCCCCCGCGCTCTCGGCTCCTCGCCCCCGCCCCCCTTCGGGCCGGGTGGGGTGTCTCGCGTGCTAGGCGAACTGTCCCGGCTGGTAGTCGCCCGCGGGCTGCTGGATGATGACGTTCATCCGGTTGAAGGCGTTGATGAGGGCGATCAGGGACACCAGCGCGGCCAGCTGCTCCTCGTCGTAGTGCTTGGCGGCGTTCGCCCAGACCTCGTCCGGAACCCCGCCGGCCGCGTCCGCGATACGGGTGGCCTCCTCCGTCAGCTCCAGGGCGGCGCGCTCGGCCTCGGTGAAGCAGGTGGCTTCCCGCCACGCCGCGACCATGTTGAGGCGCAGCCAGTCCTCACCGGCGGCGACGGCGTCCTTGCTGTGCATGTCGGTGCAGTAGCCGCAGCCGTTGATCTGGCTGGCGCGGAGCGTCACCAGGTGCCCCAGCCCGGCGGGCAGCGACGAGTCGTGGATCACCTTGGACGCCGAGACCAGGTGCTTGACGAACTTGCCGAAGGTCGGGATCTCGAAGGCGTTCAGACGGGCGCTCATGGCGAACTCCTTGGCCGTTGTCGGTGGTTACACACTTCTGACGGAACGGCTCGGCGGAATGTGACATGGGCGGAAGTGACGTGGGTCACCCGCTGTCGGTGCCGTGGGAGTGTCCGGTGCCGTGGGAGTGCTCGGCCTTTCGCATGGGGTACCAGGTGTCGCCGGCCGGCCGGGGCGGGTCCGTGAGGTTCCAGCTCCACGAGAGCGTCGGCGTGATGCGCAGGTAGTGACCCGGGCCCACCATGCCGACGCGCTCCACGGGGCCGTCCGCGACCCCGTACACGCGGATGCCGCGGGCGACGAACGGCTCGATGGAGACCAGGTCGTCCACGACGAAGGCCACCTTGTCGCGACCGTGCCCGACGTTGCGGAACTTACGGGTGCCGAGCACCTCCGGGCGCGGGCCGCCCACCCAGAAGTGGGTCCCGTCGAACTCGAGGGCCACCGGCACCACATCGGGCTGCTCGTGCGCGCAGAGGCTGGCGAGCCGGGCGAGCGGGTTCGAGGACAGGTAGACGATCTCCTCGTCGCTGAACGACATGTCGGCTCCTCCGGCGGCACGGACAGGCTCCGCCCCAGGCTAGGACGCCACAGCCCGCCCCCTGCGGACGTAGAGCCGGAGCGTCTGGTCCATGTCCCGCTCCTCCATTGCCGTCCGCTCCTCCTCGAGCGGCGCCCGCACGTACCCGGCGCGGGAGACGACGCCCTGGGACGGGAGGTTGTCGGCCTCGATGGTGGCGCACAGGAGCCGTACGTCGTCCCGGGCCAGGGCCCACTCCGACAGGGCGCGCAGGGCCTCGCTCGCGTAGCCGCGGCCACGGGCGCCCTCCACGAGGTCGTAACCGACCTCCGCGCGGCCCTCCTCGTCGGGGGCGCCGTGGAAGCCCATGCCGCCGACCGCGAGGTCGTCCTCCCGCCGCACGAGGACGAACAGGCCGAACTCGGGCCGGTGCACGCCCGCCTCGTACGCCTTCAGCATCATCCCGGCGGCCTCCCTCGTCCCCTCGAAGGGCCCGCCCACGACCCATGTGAACCCGCCGTCGCCGCCCGCGCTCAGGTCGGCGGCGGCCGCGGGGGTGACGCCCTGGAGGGTGAGGCGGTCGGTGGGAAGGACGAGGTTGTTGTGCCAGCGCCACTCGGTGAGCGGCGCGCGGCCGGGCAGGTCACCGCGGCCGGTGGCCCACAGCAGGGTGCGCCAGTGGTCGGGGCCCGGCTGGACGTGCGGGAAGATCGTCGTCAGCACGAACTGGGAGAGCACGGCGGGCGGTTCGTAGGCCAGCCCGAGCCCCTCGGCGATGTCGTGCGTGTGCAGCAGCACCTCGGCGACTCCCATCGCGGCGAAGCCCTCGCGGTTCGCGCTGCGGAAGGGGTACGGGTGGAAGGCGCGCACCTCGGGGGGTGCGGTGCGGACGGCGGCGGTGAGGAGGGCGCCGGTCGCCTCGATGACCTGGATCAGTCCCGCGTTGTCGGTTCCCTCGTCGAGGGTGATGTCGAAGGGGACGTACGCGCTCTGCGCCCGGCCCGCCAACTGCCCCGCGTACGCGATCAGATCACCCGCGATGTGCTCGGCCGCCTCCCGGCAGCTCCACTCCAGCCTCCCGGCCTTCACTCCGTCCCAGTCCCGGTCCACCGCCGTCCGCAGCAGCGCCGCCGCACCGGCGACGGCCTCGTCCACTCGTTCCCCACCCATGTGTCGCATGTGCGGCAGGCTACGGGTCCCGGCTGGTCAGGGCGACAGCATTTCCAGCTCGGAGGAGAGGTTGTAACGGGCGGTGGCCTCCCACTTCTCCCGGCCGTACGGCGTGCGGAACAGGCTGGGCAGGGAGAGGAGTTGGCGCAGAATCGCCGAGCGGCCCTCGCGGAAGGCGTCGTTCGGGACGAAGTGGTACTCCTCGCGGACGGCGGCCGTGTAGGCGGCGTACGCGGAGGGCGGGGCGGCGAGGATCGCGAGGTCGGCGTCGCACAGGACCTGGCCGTTGCGGTCGTCCGGCGCCGGGTCGTGGGTGGTGGTGAGGCGGACCAGACGGGCCACCTCGGCGGTGCGCTCCGCGGGGACACCGGCCTCGGGGAGGGCGCGTTCGGCGAGGCGGGCGGAGCGCTCCTCGTTCTCCGAGCGGTCGGGGAGGTAGACGGCGTCGTGGAACCAGGCGGCGAGCCGTACGACGTCCGGGTCGTCGGCGTGTCCGGCGAGTTCGTCGATGCGGTCCAGGACCGCGGTGAGGTGGGTGAGGGTGTGGTAGCGGCGCTGCGGCTCCTGCCAGCGGGTGAGGAGGTTGTCGGCGTACGGAGCCGAGTCGGGGGTGGTGGCGGGTGAGCGGGCGGCGTTCAGGGCTTGGGTGAAGCGGGTGCGCAGGGCGTCGGGATCGGCCATGGCGTCATTGTGGCGGGTGTGTTCGCCGCCCCGGTGTGCCGACGTCCTCCCGGGCGCGTGCCCGGCCCCCTAGCGTGGACGCCATGACTTCTGCTGACGTGCATGACGTACGGGATCCCGAGCTGCCGGGGCGGCTGCTGGTCGTCGAGCGGGACGCGCTGATTCCGCTGTTGCGGTCGCGGCCGGAGGGCGACTTCGCGCTGCCGACCGCAGCGTGTCCGGGGTGGTCGGTGCGGGATGTGCTGGCGCACTGTTCGGCCGCGTTGATGCGGGTGGTGGAGAGCCGGTTCGAGAAGGGCGTGTTCTCGCCCGAGTCCAACGACCGGGACATCGCCGAACGCGCCGACTGGACGAACGCGCAGGTGGTCGACGAGCTCGAGCGCGGGATGACCGAGGCCGGGCCGGCGATCGCCAAGGCGGGCGGAGTGCTGGACGTGCTCGCGCTGGGCGAGTGGGTCCACGCGGGTGACGTGCGGGACGTGCTCGGGGAACCGGCGGCGTACGCCGGGGCCGGATTGCCGGACGCGCTCCGGCTGCTCGCCTGGTTCACCCGGGAGCGGCGGCATCTGCCCCTGCACGCCGACCTGGACGACGTCGACGAACCCCTGCGCCTGGGCGAGGCGGCGGCTCAGCGGCCACCGGCACGGTACATCGGGGACGCCGCCACACTCGTACGGCTGTATGCCGGGCGGCCGGTGGAGGGGGCGTCGTACGAGCTGGCGGGGGCGGAGGCGGGGGAGCTGAACATCTTCGGGTGACGGCGATGGGCGTCTTCGGGCGACGGTGACCTGGGCGCGGTCTCCGCGGTGGGCGGGGCGTACGCTTGGATGGATTGGACTAGACCTGTAGCCGCCGTCGAATGCCGAGGAATGGGGTCCCATGAGCGAGCGTGCAGTCCTGGAGGTGATCGCCCTCGGCGTCGAGGACGCGGTCGCCGCCCAGGCCGGGGGTGCGGACCGGTTGGAACTGGTCACCGACATGGCCACCGACGGGCTCACCCCGCCCGTCGAGACGTTCGCCGGGATCCGTGCCGCCGTCGACATCGATCTGCGCGTGATGCTGCGGCTGGTGGACGGGTTCGCGGTGGGGGACGTGGAAGAGGTCGTACGGGTGGCGCGGGCGATGCGGGATGCCGGGGCCGAGGAGTTCGTGCTCGGGTTTCTCGACGCCGACGGTGGGGTCGACCTGCGGGCCGTCGAGCGGGTCGTGGGCGTGCTCGACGGGTGCCGGTGGACCTTCCACCGCGCCGTCGACCGGGCCGCCGACCGGGATGCGCTGCGTAAGCAACTGGACGGGATGCCCGGGCTGGACACCTATCTCACGGCCGGGTCGGCGGCGGGAGTGGACGACGGGCTCGCCACGCTGGTCTCCGAGGCGGGCAGGAGTGGGGAGCCCGGGTACGAGCAGCGGATTCTGGTGGGGGGCGGGTTGCGCCTCGACCACGTGCCGACGCTGCTCGCCGCCGGGATCGACGGTTTCCACATCGGCGGGGCGGCGAGGCCGGGAGGGTGGGACGGGCCGGTGTCCGCGGCTGCGGTGGCTGAGTGGCGCGCGGTGCTGGACGGCGTTTCCTAGGCGCCCGGCGTGCGGGCTGGGCGGGGGGTGGGTGCGCAGCCCGGCGCGACGGGGTGCCGCTTCTGTGGGTCGGGAGCCGCCCCAGCGGCACGACTGCCCGCAGCTACGCCGGCATGACGTCAGCAGCTGGGCGAGCTGCAACGCCTTGGGGGCGCGGGGCTGTGTCCATATGCGGCTCCGCCGCGTGGGCGCGACCAGCCACCGACGACCTGCAGCCCGCCACGAGCAGTCACCACCCCCCACCCTCCCGGTCCCGGCCCAGCTCCGCCGGCAGCGGCGCCGCATGCGCAACGATCAGGCCCGACACCGCTCGGGTCAGGGCGACGTACAGCCGGCGCAGACCCGTTCGCTCGTCCGGTTCGCCGTCGACCACCGCCTGGGGCTCGTCCAGGACGACGTAGTCGTACTCCAGGCCCTTCGCGAGCGTCGCCGGGACGAGGGTCAGGCGGGTCTGCTGTGTCGTCTCCTCGCCCGGGGCCAGGTACGTTATCCCCACCGCCGTGAGCGCCTCCGCAAGGGCCGGAACCCGGGCATCCGCGGCGATCAGGCCGATCGACCCCTCGTTGCCCAGCAACTCCTCGCACGCGGCGACGACTTCCGCCGTGTCCGACACTCCACGGACCTCGAAGAACCCCGGGTTCTCACGGATCGACGCCACCGGTGTCAGGCCCGGCGCGATGTGCGGGAGGAGGCGGGAGGCGTACGTGATCACGTCCGTCGGGACGCGGAAGCCGGCCGTCAGTTCCTCGATCACGCCGTCCGGCTTGCCGAGGTGGGCCAGCGCCTCGTCCCAGCTGCGCGTCGCCCAGGGGGTCGTACCCTGCGCCAGGTCGCCCAGGATCGTCGCCGACCCGGTCGTACAGCGGCGGCCCACCGCCCGGTACTGCATCGGAGACAGGTCCTGCGCCTCGTCGAGGACGACATGGCCGAGGGACGGCGTGCGCGCCACGATGTCGTTCGCCTCGTCGATCAGCACCGCGTCCGCCACGGACCACTTGGCCGACCTGACGCTGCGCGCCGGCTTCGCCCAGAGGATCGCCTTCTGCTCGTCCTCGCTCAGCAGCCCCTGCGCGTGTACGGCGAGGAAGTCCGCGTCCGCGAGGAGGCGCAGCACGAGCTTCGCCGGGTCCACCGCCGGCCAGATCGCCTTCACCGCGGCCTTCACCGCGCTGTTGCGGGCCACCGCGTCCTGCACCCGGTCGTCCGGCGCCTCCCCCGCCCGCTCCATCTGCACCAGCACGGCATGCGCGATGCGCTGCGGGAGGGCCTCGCGGGCGGCCCCGTAGCGGATGTCGCGGGCGAGCAACTCGCTGACGATCTCCTCCACTTCGTACGCCGGGACGCGCCAGCGACGCGATCCGCGCACGACGACGACCGCCTCCGTCGGCATGGTCACCTGCGAGTAGACCGCCCGCCGCAGCACCTCCGCCATCCTCGCGTCGCCCTTGATCACCGCGGCCGCCGCGTCATCGGTGCCGCGCACCTCGACGTGGGCCACCAGGTCGTCGACCGTGGCCTGGCGGACCGTCAACTCGCCGAGCGCAGGCAGCACTTGCTCGATGTAGTGCAGGAAGGACCTGTTCGGCCCGATGACGAGCGTGCCGGTGCGGGCGAGCCGCTCGCGATGGGCGTACAGCAGATACGCCACCCGGTGCAGACCGACCGCCGTCTTCCCGGTGCCCGGGCCTCCCTGCACGCACACGGTCCCGCCGAGCCCGGACCGTACGATCTCGTCCTGCTCCGGCTGGATCGTCGCCACGATGTCCCGCATCGGGCCGACGCGCGGGCGCTCGATCTCCTGCTGGAGCAGCTTGCTGGTCTTCGCCGCCTCAGCAGGATCCGAGAGGTGCTCGTCCTCGTACGCCGTGAGGTCGCCGCCCGTGTAACCGAAGCGGCGGCGCAGCGCGATGTCCATCGGGTCCTTCTTGGAGGCCCGGTAGAAGGGCTGCGACACCGGCGCCCGCCAGTCGATGACCATCGGGTCGCCCTCGGCGTCGTGCACATGCCGGCGCCCGATGTAGAAGCGCTCGCCCTCGGCGCCTTCCGCCCCCTCCGCGATGTCCGGGCGGGGACGATTGAAGGGGCGCAGATAGTCGAGCCGCCCGAAGAACAGCGGCGTGTCGCTGAGGTCGGCCAGCGCCTTGATGCGCTCGTCGATCTGGTGGGCGAGGACTTCGGCGTTGACCCAGTTCGCGGTGACGTCGCTGATGTCGAGGGACTCGACGTCCTCGCGCATGGCACGCAGGGCGGCGCGGGACCCGGCGAGGTGGGAGCGTTCTCGGGAAAGCGGGTCGAGCTGGTCGAGGGGGTCCAGGGGGTCGTCGACGGGCGTGGACAAGGGGGTGCCTCCGGAGGGACCTACAGGTGGGTGACAGGCAGGTGGTCGAGAGAGCCGACCGGTTACCGTCCGGGCGGCGGCACTCCGCGGGGGAGGCGGGCAAGAGCGGAGATTTTAGGTGAGCGGGGAGGGCGGACGCCAACGAATATTCAACGACTGTTCAGCGCCCGGTCCGTCCCCTAGGGGATGCGCCCCTCCCCCTGGGGGGAAGCGGTCCGTCCCGAGGCGTACGGAGGCAGCAGGCGGCTTCGGACCGCAGACCGATGCCGTCCTTATGGCTGCGAATCCATCATGGAGACATGAGCGCAGCAACCATCCACCCAGCCCCCGTGGCACCCCACGGAGCGACGGCGCTCCAGGGGAACCACCATCACCGCCTCGGCGAAGCCCTGCGTGCCATCAAGGTGTTCATGGGCGCCGCCTTCGACGTGATCATCCTCGGTGAGTACGGCGAGGAAGCGGGCGTCCGCCGCAAGTGACCGTCTAGGGTCACCGCGTGACCCGCCGTTCACAGTCCGCAACCCCCTCCTGTCTTCTGGCGGTTTCCCTCCTCGCCCTCCTCGCCCTCACCGCCCTCTGCGTCCACCAGCGCCTGCCGATGGCCGACGCCCTGGTCTACCGGGCCGAAGGACAGGCCGTCCTCCGCGGCGGCGACGACCTCTACGACTTCACCGTCACCGAGTGGCATCTCCCCGCCACCTACCCGCCCTTCGCGGCACTCCTCTTCGTCCCGGCGGCGCTGATCCCCGTCCCGGCCCTCAAGGCGACCTTCCTGGCGGGCAACGCGCTCCTGCTCGCCGTACTCGTCCACCTCTCCGCACGCCTGGCGGGCCTGCCGAAGATCCGCCTCCCGGCCCTCTGCGCCGCCACGGCTCTGGCCCTCTGGCTGGAGCCGGTCTTCCAGACCCTCCTCTTCGGTCAGATCAACCTCGCCCTGGCCTGCCTGGTCCTGTGGGACCTCACACGGCCGCCCGGCGCTCGTGGCAAGGGCCTGGCGGTCGGCGTCGCGGCCGGGATCAAGCTGACGCCGGCGCTCTTCATCGCGTACCTGCTGCTGCGCGGGCGACCCCGGGAGGCGGCCACGGCGACGGCCGCCTTCGCGGGGTCGGTCGTCCTCGGGGCCCTCGCCCTTCCCGCCGCGAGCCTGGACTTCTGGACCCGCCGCCTCTACGAGACGGACCGCGTGGGCAAGGCCTGGATCGTCGACAACCAGTCCCTGCAGGGACTGATCGCGCGTGCACTGGGAGACCCGGCACCGGGCCTCGCCTGGGTCCTCCCGGCGGCAGCCGTAGGGATCACCGGCATGTGGTCGGCGGCGCGGGCCGCCGACGAGAGGCACGCCGTCCTTCTGACGGCGTTCACCATGCTGCTGGTCTCGCCGGTCAGCTGGTCCCACCACTGGGTGTGGTGCGTCCCCCTGATCGCCGTACTGCTGGCGGAGGGCCGTCCCCGCCTGGCGACGGCGACGACCCTCCTCTTCACGGCCCGCACGATGTGGCTGCTCCCGCACGAGGGCGACCTGGATCTCCGACTCCCCTGGTGGCAGCAGCCGTTGGCGGCGCCGTACCCACTCCTGGGGCTCGCCCTCCTGGTCGCCTATCCCTCGGCCAGGATCTCGTCCGCGTCCACGATCCGGTACGCGTACCCCTGCTCGGCGAGGAAGCGCTGGCGGTGGGCGGCGAAGTCCTGGTCGATCGTGTCGCGGGCGACGACCGAGTAGAAGTGGGCCTGGTGGCCGTCGGACTTGGGCCGCAGGACCCGGCCGAGGCGCTGGGCCTCCTCCTGGCGGGAACCGAAGGTCCCCGAGACCTGGATGGCGACCGTGGCCTCCGGCAGGTCGATGGAGAAGTTCGCGACCTTGGACACGACCAGGACGCTGATCTCGCCCTCCCGGAAGGCGTCGAAGAGCTTCTCGCGCTGGGCGTTGGAGGTCTCGCCCTTGATGACGGGGGCATTCAGGTGCTCGCCCAGTTCGTCGAGCTGGTCGATGTACTGGCCGATGACCAGGATCTGCTGCCCGGCGAAACGGCGGACGAGGGCCTCGGTGACCTTGCGCTTGGTGTCGGTCGTCGCGCAGAAGCGGTACTTCTCCTCCTGCTCGGCGGTGGCGTACGCGAGCCGCTCGGAGTCCGTCAGATTGACCCGCACCTCCACGCAGTCGGCGGGCGCGATGTAGCCCTGCGCCTCGATCTCCTTCCAGGGAGCGTCGAACCGCTTCGGACCGATCAGCGAGAACACGTCCGACTCACGCCCGTCCTCCCGCACCAGCGTCGCCGTCAGCCCCAGCCGCCGCCGGGCCTGAAGATCCGCCGTGAACTTGAAGACCGGCGCCGGCAGCAGGTGCACCTCGTCGTAGACGATGAGCCCCCAGTCCCGGGAGTCGAAGAGCTCCAGGTGCGGATAGACGCCCTTCCGCTTCGTCGTCAGCACCTGGTACGTGGCGATGGTGACCGGGCGGATCTCCTTGCGCGTACCGCTGTACTCCCCGATCTCGTCCTCGGTCAGCGACGTCCGCTTCACCAGCTCGTGCTTCCACTGCCGGGCGGAGACGGTGTTGGTGACGAGGATGAGCGTCGTCGACTTGGCCTGAGCCATCGAGCCGGCGCCCACCAGCGTCTTCCCGGCACCACAGGGCAGGACCACGACCCCGCTCCCGCCGTGCCAGAAGTTCTCCACCGCCTGCTTCTGGTACGGCCGCAGCGCCCACCCGTCCTCGGCCAGCTCGATCGGGTGCGCCTCGCCGTCGACGTACCCGGCGAGGTCCTCGGCCGGCCAGCCCAGCTTCAGCAGCGTCTGCTTGATCTGTCCGCGCTCGGACGGATGCACGACGACGGTGTCCGGATCGAGGCGGGCGCCGACGAGGGGCGCGATCCGCTTGGAGCGCAGCACCTCCTCCAGGACCGGGCGGTCGGTGGTGGTGAGGACGAGGCCGTGCGCCGGGTGCTTGGAGAGCGTCAGACGGCCGTACCGGTCCATCGTGTCGGCGATGTCGACCAGCAGCGCGTGCGGCACGGGGTAGCGGCTGTACGTCACCAGCGCGTCCACGACCTGCTCGGCGTCGTGCCCGGCCGCGCGCGCGTTCCACAGGCCGAGCGGTGTCACCCGGTAGGTGTGGATGTGCTCGGGCGCCCGCTCCAGCTCCGCGAACGCCGCGATCGCCCGACGGCACGCGTCGGCCTGCTCGTGATCGACTTCCAGGAGCAGGGTCTTGTCCGACTGGACGATCAGTGGTCCGTTCACGCGTGGCTGCCTTTCCGGATGCTCGGCGGGGCTCGGCGGGGGCTCGGTGGGGGCCAAACGTCCAGTGTGCCTGATCCTTTCCGGAGTCCCACAGGATGTCATTTCATCTGTCTTTTCATCCGTGTGAGTGGCGCGGTTTCACCTGTACGGCGGCGGCTGCGAAGAATGCCGGACGTGCCGCCCATCAGCCGTGATCCGTCCCCGACCACCACCACCCTCGGGTATGCCCTGTTCGCCACCCGCTGGTTGCAGGCCCCGCTCTACTTCGGTCTCGTGGCCGCGCAGGGGGTGTACGTCTACAAGTTCTTCAACGAGCTGTGGACCTTAGTCCTGCGCTGTGTGACCGGGCAGGCAACCGAGACGTACGTCATGCTCGCCGTGCTCAAGCTCGTCGACGTCGTCATGATCGCCAACCTGCTGATCATGGTGATCGTCGGCGGCTACGAGACGTTCGTCTCCCGCATCGGCCTCCAGGGCCACCGCGACCAGCCGGAATGGCTCTCGCACGTCAACTCCAACGTGCTGAAGGTCAAGCTCGCCACGGCCATCGTGGGCATCTCCTCCGTCCATCTGCTCCAGATGTTCGTGGACGTCCACCACACATCGCGCCACTCACTGCTGTGGGGCACGGTGATCCACATGGCGTTCATCGCCTCGGCGGCGATCCTGGCGTACATGTCGGGCCCGATGGCCGCGCACGCCGAGCGCGGTCATCAGCCGGCGCATCGCGACCCCGCTCCCGAGGCGCCCGTCGAGCCGGCTTTCGTCCCGGCCCAGGCCGCCTCACGCGAGGACGAGCCCAGCGCGGAGGAGCGGCTGAGCGCCGCCGGGTTCCCGGCCCGCAAGCTGCTGGAGGACTTCGACTCCGAGCACCCCCGCTCCTTCGACCGGGAGACCGTCGCCCGGCTCGGCAAGCTGGACTTCGTCGCCGCCCGCCGCAACGTGGTCTTCGTCGGCCCGCCCGGCACCGGCAAGACGCATCTGGCCGTCGGCCTCGGCGTGCGGGCCTGTCAGGCCGGGCACACGGTGCTGTTCGCGACCGCCGCCGAGTGGGCCGCCCGGCTGGCCGGCGCACGGGACGCCGGGCGGCTCGCCGAGGAACTGGCGGCGCTGGACGACCACGCCGTGCTGATCGTCGACGAGGTCGGCTACACCCCACTCGACGCGGAGACCACGGCCCTGTTCTTCCAGTTGATCGCGCACCGCTACGAACGGGCCTCGCTGATCGTGACCAGCGATCGCCCGCTCGGCCGCTGGGACGAGATCTTCGGCGGTCCCTCCGCACTGGCGATGGTGGACCGGCTGGCCCACCACGCCGAGGTCGTACGGATCGACGGGGACAGCTACCGGATGCGCCGCGCTACTTCAGCGTGGGCAGACCGAGGTTGTTGATCAGCGGTCCCTCGATGGTGACGCCTTCGGTGATCAGGGACTCCGCCGCCGGGGCCGGGAGGGGCAGCGGCGGGGCGGCTGGGGCCGCGGCGGCCCCGGGAGCGAGGGCGGTGACCATCGCGGCCGCCGAGACGAGGGCGGCGACGGCGACGCCGGTACGGGTGTGGACGGGGCGGTTCGAACGCATGCGGACTTCGGGGCCTTTCGGTTGCGGAGGGCGGGCCGGCCCCGGGACGCCGGGCCGGCCCGAAAGGTGCGCTGCGGTCGCGTCAGACCTGCGGGGTTTCGACTACCAGCCCGGCGATGTCGATGCTGACCGCCGCGGCCTGTGTGGTGGCGGCACCGATCATCAGGGCCACGGCGGCCAGGACGGTGGCAAGACGGCGAGCTGTGCGCATGGGACAACTACCTCTCTGTTGCGCTCACTTGAGCGTGATCAGGACACCCGGTGGCTGCCCTGCGCCACGCGACGCGATGCGGAAACACCCGAAAGGTCCCTCAAGAGTTGGAAAAGCCCGGCGTGGCGGGTATGAACCGCCGCGTACGCCCGGACGAGTGAGCCGCCCCAGCCGTCAGATCTGGTCGTCCGCGAGCTCGGCCACACCGGTGATCCGGTGCAGCGGATACGTCCGCACCTCGTCCGCGGTGTGGTCGTACGCCGTCACGAACCCGCCCTCGACCCGCACCGGCGCGATGACCCGCTGACTCGCGGCGCCCTCGGCGTTGACGTATCCGATCCACAGCGCCTCGCCGGTCAGGACGGCGGCCTGCATGGTGGCGAGGGTCTCCGCCGAGGTGGTGCGGGGCAGCTCACCGCCGGTCACGGGGGCCGCCGTCGCGTTCGGCTTGCGCGGGGTCGTGGAGGCGAGGTCGCCCGCGCGGATGGCACGGATCGCGGCCGTCAGCAGCGTGGCGTCCGGCGTCGGCGGACCGTCCGGGACCGGCTCGGGTGCCGTGCGCGGCGGGGTGCGGTGGGCGTCGGCGCGGGTGATCAGGACGTCGCCCTCGGCCGACTCGGCGGCCGGCGCGAAGCCCATGGCGCGCAGGCCCTCCAGCAGGGCGGCCGGGTCCGCCTGGGCGGCCAGCACCGTCGGCGCGAGGCGGCGCAGGCGCAGGCCCGCGGCGCGCTTGTCGGCGAGGATCTCGTTCAGCATCGCGTCGTCGTCGCAGCGGACGTACGCCGACGCCGCGCCCACCCGCAGATGCCCGTGCTTACGGGCCACGTCGTCGATCAGGTACGCCAGCGGCTGCGGCACCGGCGTACGCGAGTGCTCGGCGAGGAAGGCGTGCAGGTCGGAGGCGCTGCGCCCGGCGTCGAGGGCGCGGCGCACCGAGCCGGGAGTGAAGCGGTAGACCGTGGCGCCGCCCTTGGACTCCACGTCCGCGAGCACCCCCAGCATGTCGGCGAGCGGCCGCTGCAACGGGCCGGGCGCGACGGCCGTGAGGTCGGCCTGGAGGAGGACGTGGTCGAGCGGCTCGGGGAGGAGCGGGGCGAGGAGGCGGGCGGCGGCAGCGGTGGCCGCGGCCTGCTCGGCGGGGGAGAGGGGCTCGGGAGCCGGGGTGGGGCGGTGATGGACGGGGAGCTTGTCGCCGGGGCCGACCGGGTTCTCGGGCACGGGTTCCGGTGGCCGTGCCCCCAGCAGGGCCCGCCCCTGCGCCGACAGCGCCCCTCGCCCGGTCACGCCCAGCAGCTCCGCCTCGTTGAGCGTCCAGCGGGCGAGGCGGCTACGCAGGTCGTCGTCCTGCTGAGGCCCGCGCAGCGGCCGTTCCCAGCGCAGCCGTGCCAGCACCGACTCGGCGGACGGGGACGCGCCCTCGGGCAGCCCGGCGAGCAGGGTCAGCACCCGGTGGCGTACCTCCGGCGCGGCGGAGCGGTCAAGGCCCGGGCCGAGCGCCGACAACGTACGGTCCTTCGCGTCCCGCCCGCCGACCAGCCCGGCCGTACGCGTCGCCGTCAGCCACGCCTCCGCCAGCCGCGCCCAGCGCTGGGCCGAGGGCTGCTCCAGCCACTCGTCGTAGGCGGGGGTCGCCGCGTACCGCTCGTCGGCCTCGCCGTCGGAGGCCAGCAGGCCCGCGGCGTAGGCCAGCTCGACCCAGAAGGCGGCGACGGGTTCGGACACGTCCAGGGCGACGGCGGTGCGCTTGAGGTCGCGCACGCTGAGCCCACCGGCCCGCAGCACCGTGGGCCCGCCCTCGTCCCAGTCCTTCAGCAGCTCCTCGACGGTCGCCAGCGCCGTGTACGCCTGCCCGGCCGCCGTCCTGTCCACAACCTGTGGACGGTGCGTCGCGGCCGGCTCGATCGGGGGCGGCAGCGGCTCGGTGGTGCGGTGCGCGCGGCCCGCGCGCAGATGCAGGGCCACCTCGCGGGGCAGGACGACCGTGCCGGGCGCCGTCGGCAGCAGCAGGCCGCGGTCCAGGAGCCAGCGCAGGCGGGGTGCCGGATCCGCGGTGACCTGGCCGTACGGCGGTCCCCACACCAGCCGGGACAGGACCTCCCGGGACTCCTCCGGCGCGTCGGCCAGCAGGGCCGTCATGCGCCGCCGGTCGCTGAAGAGGGCGGTGAGCGAGGCCACGGCGGACACCGCGTCGTGGGTCGAGGGCAGCCCGGCCGTCGTGACGATCTCCTGGATCCGCCCCGGCGACATGCCCGCCGTCGCCTCCTGCACGGTCGGCCCGAGCCCGGTCGGCGACGGATGCTGCGGCGAGGGCGCGAGCAGCTCGCGCGCGGTGCGGACGAGGCGCAGCCGGTCGTCGCCGCCCCACACCAGGGCCTGGTCGCGCAGGGTGCCCAGGGCGTGCGGCAGCGCGCCGGCCACGGTCGGATCGCCCTCGTCGCCGGTCAGCAGGCCGAGCAGTTCGTCGTACGTCGCCGGGTCCGCCGCCACGGCCAGCGCCTCCGCCGTCTGCAGCGCGAAACGGTCCAGCCGCTCCAGGGCACGCACGACGGAGGCCCGCGTGCCGGCGCGGGTCGCCAGCTGAGTCAGGTCGGTCGGCACGGGGGTGATGAGGTCGGGCCTGCTGCGCAGAAGCACGGCCAGGGAGGCGTCGTCCCGCGCGCGGAGCGCTTCCGCGAGGGAACGGGGCGGTGTAGCCGGGTCGCTCATCCGACTCACGTTACCGGGTGGAGGGACGGGTCAGGGGGGTCCGCGGGATGCCTCCCGGGCGAACGGAACGTTGCGCAGATGGCCCCCGGATGAACATCACCCGGAGGATTGCGGCACCTCTGGCAACTCCCCGCACCCACTGGTCACCCTGGGCTCCCGGTCAACTACTTCACGGCTCAAGGGAATTCGGGGGCAGCGGTGAGAAGGGTATTCGGGGGGCAGCGGTGAGCGAGCAGGCCGAGCAGTGGATCGCGATCCTGAGTCTCGCGTTTCCCGTCGCGGCGTTCCTGTGGGAGTTCGCCATCGTGGGCCGCAAGCGGCTCGGCTACCGGGTGCAGATGGACACCATGGCCGCGGACGCGGCCGACAAGCCGTACGCCGACGTCCTGGGGGACATGCGGCACGACGGCCACCAGCTCAAGGATCCCTCGTTCGTCCTGCTGCGCATCGAGAACGCCGGATCGACCAAGATCGTGTCCGACGACTATCTGGCCGACCCCGCCGATCCCTACGGCATCAAGGTCACCTTCCGGGACCGCCGGGTCGCGGCCGTCGTCCTCACCGATCCGAGCGACGACGCCCTGCGCGACTTCTTCTTCGAGGAGGTGACGGAAGGCGACACCGTCCGCAACGTCGCCAAACCGGGCTTCCGCCGCAACAACAACGAGCGGGAGCGCACGGGCATCATCCGGCTGCCGAAGGTGACGCTGCCCCGGGGCGCCGAGTACAAGGTCCTCGTCGTGCTGGAACGCTGGCCCGACGACAACGGCACCGACCCGTTCCCGGATCCGGTCGTCCGGGGCACCGACGGTCAGGACCGCTGGTACGACCCCCTGGTACGGCTCCTGCGGCTGAAGGCGACCAGGACCGAGAGCCATGTCTTCGCCTCCCGGCCCGCATGGTGGCTCATCTGGATCCTGATCGCGGCCGTCGTCGTCCAGGCCTCCTTCACGCTCGTCTTCCGCAACGACCGACGGCCCCCGCTGGACTGCGTAGGCGGCACCCTCCACCTGCACGGCTCCACCGCCTTCGCGCCCGCGGTACGGGCCGCCGCGCGCGACTACCTCGAGCGATGCGACGGGGCGGACGTGCACATCCCGCTCGCGGACGACACCTTCAAGGGCAGCACCGACGGCGTCACCGACCTGGACAAGGCGGGCAAGGACGCCGAAGTCCCGGTCGGCGAGGGCCTCGGCGACCACATCGCCTTCACCGACGGCCTCGCCTCCGACGGCCACCCCCGGCTGATCCCCAGGCCCGTCGCGCTCTCCGTGTTCACCCTGGTCGTCAACAAGGACGCCGGCGTGGAGAACCTGAAACTGGACCAGATACGCGAGGTGTTCGCCGGCCAGGTCCAGAACTGGTCCGAGGTCGGCGGCAACGACGTGCCCGTCCACCTCATCAACCGCGACCCCGGCTCGGGCACCCGCAGCACCCTCGTCGCCAAGGTCCTGGGCGGCAAGGAACCGCCCCAGTTCACCGTGACCGACTGCGCGGCCCTGAAGCCGAAACGGTACGGCCGCTGCGAGGTCAGCAGCACGGACACCATGCTGAACAGAACCGCCTCCACCCCCGGCGCCATCGGCTACAGCGAGGCCACCGGAGTCGACGGCCACAAAGCCGCCGGCAACCTCGTCAAGCTGACGATCGACGGCCGCAAACCGACAGCGGAGGGCGTCGAGGACACCAACTATCCCTACTGGCAGACCGAGTTCGCCTACACCTACGGCGAGGCCCCGGCCGGCTCCGTCGCCGCTGCCTTCCTGAACTTCCTCACCCAGCAGAGCGGCCGCGACATCCTCCGCGCCCACGGCCACGGCCTCTGCTCCGAGGTACAGAACTCGGGCGAGTGCCGCCCGCTCTGAGCCGCCGCGTCCGTCCTGTCCTGCGCTAACGTCGTCCCACGGGGTATCCAACGCACCCACCCCGGAGGGGACTTCGTGGGGATCGAGAGCGACCAGGTCGTCTACGAGTATCTGAGCCGTGTCGGCGACGTGGCCCAGCAGCGACAGCTGCCGTCGGCCACCCGCATGCGCCTGGTGTCCGAGCTGCGGGGCGAGATCGACCGGCGGCGCGCCAAGGCCCCCGTCGACAGCCCCGCCGCCGTCCGCCGCATCATCGCCCGCCTCGGCACCCCGGACGAGGTCGTCGCCGCGGCCGGAGGCAAGGCCGTACCGGCCCCGCAGCCCCCGGTCACCTCCGTACCCGTACAGCCACAGCCACGTCCGGAGAGCCGCGACGGCGAGGCGGCCGAGGCCCGCCCCAAGGGCCTGCGCCGCATGGTGCCCCGCCCCCGCCCCGCCGAGCCCGCGGCGACCCCGGACGAGGCCCCTGCGCCGCCCCACCTCGCCAGCACGGCGGACCTCGGGGGCAGCGCGACCCAGCCCGACTGGTGGCGGGTGGACAGCAGCCCCTTCGGCCCCGGAGAGGACGTCCCGGGGTTCGTCGGCGGAGTCGAGATCCCGGAGATGCTCAGGCGCCCACCGGCACAGGACGAGGCCCGGCTACGAAAGAAGGAGCCGGCCGAGGAGCCCGCCCCGGCTGCCGTGGAGAAGACCGAGGAAGCGGCACCGGACGCACGCCGTCGCCGCCTCCTCCGCCGCCCGACCCTCCCCACCAGCCGCTGGAGCAACCCCCTCCTCCTGCTCGCCGCCGCGCTCCTCGTCACCGGCGCGATCCTCGGCAACCTCATCGTCCTGCTCCTCGGCTGGCTCATCGCCTGGGGCTCACGCCGCCTGTCCGACGCCGAGACCAAATGGGCGGTGGTGATCCTCCCCGGCCTCTCCCTCACGGCAGGCGTGGTCTGGCTGTGGGGCCGCACGGAGGGCCGATGGGGCACCCCTATCGCCGAAGGCCAGATGAATGCTGCCCTCGCCGACACATGGCCGTGGGTGGTGAGGGGCGCGGCGGTGGCATCGGCCTTGTTCATCGTCTGGCGTTCACAGAAGCAGACCTGAGGGGCGCGGGGCTGTATCGATATGCGGCTCCGCCGCGTGGGCGCGACAAGCCCCCACTCACCCGCAGTCGCCACACCACATTCACGACCGAGCTACTGGGCGAAGGCACAATGACCCCCATGGCCTTCACCGTCGGCTTCGACCTGGACATGACCCTCATCGACTCCCGCCCCGGCATCCACGCCACCTACACGGCGCTGACCGAGCGGACAGGGACATACATCGACGCCGACCTGGCGATCACCCGCCTGGGGCCACCCCTGGAGGAGGAGCTGGTCAACTGGTTCCCGGCGGAACAGGTCCCCGCCATGGCAGACCTGTACCGCGAGATGTACCCCACGATCGCCATCGCCGCGACCCCCGCACTCCCCGGCGCCGCCGAGGCGATCACCGCCGTACGCGCCGCGGGCGGCCGCGCGATCGTCGTCACCGCCAAGTACGAACCGAACGCCAAGCTGCACCTGAAGCATCTCGGCATCGACCCGGACGCCGTCATAGGCAACCTCTGGGCCGAGCAGAAGGCGGAGGCCCTGCGCGAGTACGGCGCAGTCGTATACGTCGGCGACCACGCGGGCGACGTACGAGCCGCCCGAGCCGCCGGCACCCTGTCGGTCACCGTGGCCACCGGCCCCTACGGCACCGACCAGCTGCAGGCACTCGGCGCGGACGTGGTCCTCACGGACCTGACAGGGTTCCCGGACTGGCTCACCGGCTACCTGGACGCGCCCCGCGCCTGACGCCTCCCCGCCGCGATCGAGCGGAGCACCCCCGCTCCGGCGACGAGGAATCCGACGCCCATGAGCATGCTCAGTCCGAACATGTATGTCGGAAATGGCGTCGTACCGAGCAGGAAGGGCGTCACCGTGACCAGAGTGGCCACGGCACCGATGAAGAACACGACCGCTCCGGCACGGATCAGCCGGTCACCGGGAGCGGCGGAATTCGTTTGGGTTTTGTCACGCACCGGACCAGGGTAGTTCCCTGCGCGAGGGAACAACCGGGCGACGTCTTGTCACGGGCCCGGGGACCATTAGCCTTGGTACCGGCGGGTCATGGTCGACCCGCTGTAGTGCTATCAAGAGCCGTTTTCAGAAGCAGTTTTCCGACGAGTACGAGGACGAGGACAGACGTGCCTACCGGCAAGGTCAAGTGGTTCAACAGTGAGAAGGGCTTCGGCTTTCTCTCCCGCGACGACGGCGGTGACGTCTTCGTTCATTCCTCGGTCCTCCCCGCCGGAGTAGACACACTCAAGCCGGGACAGCGAGTGGAGTTCGGGGTCGTCGCCGGTCAGCGCGGTGACCAGGCCCTTTCGGTCACCCTGCTCGACCCGACCCCCTCGGTCGCGGCGGCCCAGCGCAAGAAGCCGGACGAGCTGGCGTCGATCGTCCAGGATTTGACGACGCTCCTCGAAAACATCACCCCGATGCTGGAGCGCGGCCGCTACCCCGACAAGGCCGCCGGAAAGAAGATCGCCGGTCTGCTCCGGGCGGTCGCCGACCAGTTGGACGTATAAGTCCAGTAAGTCCCGTTCAAGTCCCGTTACGGGAAATCCAGCGCATCCCGGCCGAGGGGCGGCACCAGCCCCTCGGCCGCCGCGCGTGTGAGCAGCCCGCGTACCGCCGCGTAGCCGTCCACGCCGAGGTCGTGCGTGAACTCGTTGACGTACAGCCCGATGTGCTGGTCGGCGACGGCCGGGTCCATCTCCTGGGCGTGCTCCATGACGTAGGGCCGGGAGGCCTCGGGGTCGTCCCAGGCGGCCTTCACGGACGTACGGATGGAGTCGGCGAGCAGCCGCAGTGCGGCCGCGCCCAGCGACCGCTTCGCGATGATCGCGCCCAGCGGGATGGGCAGCCCGGTGGTGTTCTCCCAGTGCTCGCCCATGTCGGCGAGCTTGTGCAGCCCGTAGTTCTGGTACGTGAACCGCGCCTCGTGGATGACGAGCCCCGCGTCGACCTTGCCGTCCCGCACGGCGGGCATGATCTCGTGGAAGGGCAGGACGACGATCTCGCCGACCCCGGCGGGGAGCGTGTCGGCGGCCCACAGGCGGAACAGCAGATACGCCGTCGACTTCTCGCTCGGCACGGCGACCGTACGGCCCGTCAGGTCGACGTCCGCCTCCCGCGTCAGCACCAGCGGCCCGCAACCCCGCCCCAGCGCACCCCCGCAGGGCAGCAGGGCGTACTCGTCGAGGACGTACGGCAGCACGGCGTACGACACCTTCAGCACGTCGAACTCGCCGCGCTCGGCCATGCCGTTGGTGATGTCGATGTCGGCGAAGGTGACGTCGAGAGCGGGGGCGCCGGGGACGCGGCCGTGGGCGAGGGCGTCGAAGACGAAGGTGTCGTTCGGGCAGGGGGAGTACGCGATCTGCAACGGCTCACTGCTCATGCGGGTTCCAACTCTCCAGGACGGGCGCGAGCTTCCCGAAGCCCTCCGTCAGCGTGGCCAGCGCGTCGCCGATGCGCCAGGCGGCGCGGTCGCGGGGGCCGACGGGGTTGGAGATCGCGCGCAGCTCCAGCACGGGCGTGCGGTGCGCGGCCGCGGCCTCGGCGACGCCGAAGCCCTCCATGGCCTCGGCCAGGGCGGTGGGGTGGCGCTCGCGCAGCCGTGCGGCGCGGACGGCGGTGCCGGTGACGGTGGAGACGGTGAGGACGGCGCCGGGGCGCGCGCCGGTGGCGGTCGCGACCTCTCGTACGAGTGCTTCCGGCGGACGGTGGGTGACGGTGCCGAAGCCCAGCTCGGTGACGGGCAGGAAGCCGTCCGGTGTCTCCGCGCCGAGGTCGGCGGCGGTGATCTCGTCGGCGACGACGAGGGAGCCGACCGGGGCGTGGGGGAGGAAGCCGCCGGCGATCCCGGCCGAGACGACCAGGCCGTACGGGGCGCCTTCGAGGGCGGCCGTGGTGAGGGCCGTGGCGGTGGAGGCGGCGGCGAGGGCCGGGCCCACACCGGCGGCGATCACGTCGACGCCGGGGAGCGAGAGCGCCCGGGCCACCGCGTCCCTCTCCACAGGGACAGCGGTGGCCACCAGGACACGTACTGCGGCGGACGTGGTCAGCTGTCCTTCTTGAGCTTGAAGGACCACAGACCCGTCACGTCCTTCTCGCCGCCCTTGATCGACACCAGCGTGGAGTCGCCGCTGGCGCCGTACTGGGCGTTGAAGAACACGCTGCCCGGGATGGTGCGGTACGTCTTCTTGCTGGAGTCGGTGAGCGGCTGGCCGTTCATGAGGATGGTCCAGCCCTCGTCCGCGATGTCCGGGTCGACGCCGAAGCGCACGGTCTCGTCGGGGTCGACCTTGATGGACTCGATGCCCTTGTCCTTCAGGCACTTCGCCAGGTCGGCGGGCTTCAGCGCGTCGCCCTCACCACCGCAGGTCGCCTCCGTGTGGACGGAGGAGGTGCCGACGGTGACCGTGGCCAGGGGCGTCGGCTCGTCGCAGGCCGACAGCAGGAGCAGTCCGGCGGAAACGGCGCCGGCGGCGGCGAGCGCGCGGCGGCGTCGCACAACGGATTGCAGCGTGGTCATGGCGGAAGGCTATCGGGCGCGTATGGCGCTCTCTCTACGTGGGGGCGGCGTGCCGTGCGTCACGGAGGTGTCAGGGCGTACGTCACGGAGGCGCCGGGGCGTGTCAGTCCACCCGCGGCCGGGCGTGGCCGCCGTGCCGGGCTGGGCCGATCGGGCCTTTGGCGGTGGTCAGTCTGTCGGTGGCGGCGATGGCCGCGCGGGGCGGCAGCCCGAACCAGGCCGCAGGGCGTGCGCCGTGGAGGCGCCGATGCCTGCGTCACCGCGGCGCCGGGGGCGTGTCAGTCGGCCCGCGGTCGTGTGTGGCCGCCGTGCCGGGCCGAGCCGATCGGGCCTTGACGGTGGTCAGTCTGTCGGTGGCGGCGATGGCCGCGCGGGTCGGCAGCCCGAGGCAGGCCCGCAGGGCGTGCGGCGTGGAGGTGCCGATGCCTGCGTCACGGCGGTGCCGGGGGCGTGTCAGTCGGCCCGCGGTCGTGTGTGGCCGCCGTGCCGGGCTGAGCCGATCGGGCCTTTGACGGTGGTCGGCCTGTCGGTGGCGGCGATGGCCGCGCGGGGCGGTAGCCCGAACCAGGCGTGCGGCGTGGAGGTGCCGATGCCTGCGTCACGGCGGCGCCGGGGTGTGTCAGTCGACTCGTGGCCGGGCGTGGCCGCCGTGGCGGGCCGAGCCGATCAGGCCCTTGACGGTGGTCAGCCAGCCGACGGCGACGATCGCCGCGCCGATCAGCAGGCCGAACGGACCCCTGAGCGGCAGCACGATGCCGATCGCGCCACCGAGCACCCAGGACATCTGCAGCAGCGTCTCGGAGCGCGCGAACGCCGACGTACGGACCAGCTCCGGCACGTCCCGCTGGATCAGCGCGTCCAGCGACAGTTTTCCCAGTGCCTGCGCGAACCCGGCGACCGCCGCCAGGAACGCCACCAGGACGGCGCCGAAGAAGGCCGCGGCCGTGATCGCCACGGCCAGCACGAAGCCCACGACGGTCACGATGATGATCTCCGGCGCCCGGGACCTGAGCCACGCCCCGACGGCCGTACCGATCGCGTTTCCGACCCCGGCCGAGACGGCCACTATGCCCAGCGACACGGCGGCGCTCTGGCCGGACATCGGGTGCTCGCGCAGCAGGAACGCCAGGAAGAAGATCAGGAAGCCGGACAGGCAGCGCAGGGCGGCGTTGGCGCCGAGCGCGTGGGTGACGGCGATGCCGACCGTGCGCAGCCCGGGGCGCTTGACGGGCTTGAGGTGCGGCCCGTGCAGATGCTGCTCGTCGGCCGCCAGCAGCGCGGTGTCCTCGCCCTTGGCCGAGTCGACCTTGTGCGGGAGCGAGAAGGACAGGAACGTACCGGCGATGAAGATCACAAAGGCGCCGTAGAGCGGCCAGCGCGGCCCGATCGCCTGGAGCCCCGCGCCGACGGGCGCGGCGATGCCGGTGGCGAGCAGCCCGCCGAGCGTGACCCGTGAATTGGCCTTCACGAGGGAGAAGCGGGGTGGCAGGAGCCGGGGCACCACGGCGCTTCTGACGACCCCGTACGCCTTCGAGGCGACCAGCACCCCGAGCGCGGCCGGATAGAGCTGGAGGTCGCCGCTGACGACGGCGCTGGACAGCACCAGGGCGAGGAGCGCCCGGGCCAGCATCGCGCCGGCCATCGCCGCCCGGCGGCCGTGCGGGAGGCGGTCGAGGAGGGGGCCGATCACGGGGGCGAGGAGCGTGAACGGCGCCATGGTGATGCCGAGGTAGAGCGCGACGCGCCCGCGGGCCTCGTCGGTCGGGACGGAGAAGAAGACGGTGGAGGCGAGCGCGACGGTGATCATCATGTCGCCGGCGCCGTTCACCCCGTGCAGTTCGATCAGCTTGCCGAGGCCGGACTCACCGGCGCCCTGCGCGTGCGTCGCCTTGCGGATGCCGCGGGCGGTGCCGGTGACGGGGAAGTGCAGGGCGCGGCCGACCGCGCGGAGGGAGCCGCCCATCCGGCCCGTTCCGCCGCCTCGACTCCGGCCGCCCTTGGCGCCACCGACTCCGGTGGCTCCTTGGGGCGGCCTCGCAGTTGCCACGACGCAATAGTGCCCCGAGATGGGGGTGGGTAGTGCGGTTACGGCGCGTATGGGGGGAACCGATGGGCAAGTCTCAGGTTGCCGGAAGGTTCGGAGGAGGGCCGCCGGAGGGCAACTCTCAGGTCGGCGGCACCGGTTCTTCGGGCTTCTGCCGGCCGCCGCGCACGGTGAAAGGGCCGTCGGTGTAGGCCCAGCGCTCGCGAACAGGTAGCGTGCGTATCTCAGCCATCCCGCACAATGGATGACGTAGGTGCGCCCGAGCGCGATTCGGACGCGGACGTCGACGCGGCCCACAGGTCCGCTCCGTCCGTTCCATCGCCCTCGAGGACCGCACCCGAGAGACGGCGTAGGAGAGAAGCGATACCTGTGAGCGCAGCGACAACGCGAAGCCGCACCCCCGACCGTCTGTGCGCCGAGGCGGTCGACCTCGCCCGCAGTGCAGCCGAGGAGGCCGCCGCGCCCGGCGTGGTGGGCGAGCACGCGGGTCTGATCTCCGAGGGCGACCGCGTTGTCACGCACTTCTTCGAGTGCAAGGAGCTCGGGTACCGCGGCTGGCGCTGGGCGGTGACGGTGGCCCGGGCGTCGCGCGCGAAGATCGTGACGCTGGACGAGGTGGTGCTGCTGCCGGGTCCTGACGCGCTCCTCGCTCCCGAGTGGGTCCCGTGGAGCGAGCGCCTGCGCCCCGGCGACATGGGCCCGGGTGACCTGCTCCCCACGGACGCCGAGGATCTCCGCCTGGAGCCCGGCTACTCGGGTGAGGACGAGCCGGTGCCGAGCTCGGCCGTCTCGGAGGAGATGGCGGAGCTGGTGGAGGCGGAGGACGCGGAGGTCACGGGCGCCACCCCGGCGAACCTCCCGGTGACGCCGTCCCGTGGCACGATCGCCGCCGTCGCCGAGGAACTGGGCCTGCGCCGCGCCCGCGTCCTGTCCCGCTACGGCCTTCATGTCGCCGCGGACCGCTGGGAGGAGGCGTTCGGCGCGAAGACCCCGATGGCTCAGGCGGCCCCGGCCTCCTGCGTCAGCTGCGGCTTCCTGCTCCCGATCGGCGGCTCACTGGGCCAGGCCTTCGGCGTCTGCGCGAACGAGTTCTCCCCCGCCGACGGCCGTGTCGTATCCCTGACCTACGGCTGCGGCGGCCACTCCGAGGCCGCGGTCATGCCCAAGCCGCCGCGTCCGGCTCCGCCGGTGATCGACGAGACGCGGGTGGACCACTTCCCCCTGCGGCCGGCGGCGGATTCGGGGTCGGTGCCGATCGCGGCGGACGAGGACTCGGCGGAGTTGGGGCACTCCTAGGGTTCAGGCCGAAGGTTCAGGATGCCGGTTGCACGCCGGCTTCGTCCTCGCCCTCGGCCTTGTAGCGCGGCAGGTTCTCCGTCGAGATCGTCCAGTCGGCGATGGTGACGTCTTCTCCGTAGACGAAGTCCTTGCGGGTCGCGTAGCGCGGCCCCTCGGGAGTGGCGTGGATGTCGGTGAGGACGGCACCGGTGCCGGTGCGGGGGTCGAAGATCGCGTAGACGGGGATGCCGATGAGCGGGTAGTCGCGCATCTTGGTGACCCAGTCGTTGTCGGGGTTGGAGCGAGAGACGATCTCAATGGCGGCGATGACGGTGCGGGGGTCGATGGACCCCTGGACACTCAGGTCGGTCCACGCGATTACCATCACATCGGGGTGTCGCATGATGCCCTCGGGCTCATCTTCCACGTCGGGTGTGCCGTTGTGCGCCAGCAAGTCATCCGGCATGACCTTCTCCAGACGGCGGCTGACGTGCGCGGCCGTGACCTCGTGAGGTCCTCCCGGCGACATCATGTCGTGAACGATCCCTTCCTTGGTGATCTCGAACTTTCCGGGGAGCGCGTCGTCCATGGACTGAACGAAATCCCGCATGGCCCGGTACAGGTGGTGGGCGCCCTGTTGTGCGTTGTCCGGGGCGACGGTCATGGCGCTCGCTCCTCGTCGTCTGTGCCCAGGGGCAAGGATCGTCACGTTCATGCTAGGCGGCCTCCAGGAGATGGGATCGGCAGTCGCGGCAGCGGCCAGGGGCGGGTGAGCGGAAGGCGCGGTCGCAGCCTTCACATGTCTGGAGTGGGTGGCGGACAGCCGGCGGTGGGGCGAACGGGGGTGGTGGGGGGAGTTGGGTCGCGAGGCGGTGGGCCAGGAGGGCTGCCGGGCGGCACAGCGGCTCCGGTGGCAGGTCGGTGGTCAGGGCGTGGCGTACGGCGGTGGGGGTGACGTCGCGTTCGAGCCAGGCGGCGACGCCGGGGGCCAGGTGGGCGGTGTCGCGCCGGCTGAACAGCAGGCGGGGGTCGTGGCGGCGGAGGTCCGCGAGGAGGTCGGTGGCCGTCTGGAGGAGGGCCGGGGCCGGGTAGGCGGGTTGCGGTACGGCGGGGAGGGGCCTGCGGGTGGCTGCCGGGGTTCGCTTCTTGCGGGGCGGGGCCGGGTGGTCCTGGGTGTGGCGGCGGTGGCCGGGCTGGTTGCAGGAGATCGTGCGGGTGACGATGTGGCCGGCAGGCGTGCGTCGGCGTTCGCGGCGCAGGTAGCCGTGGGTCTCCAGCTCGCGCAGGGCGGCGGCGATACGGGTCCTGCCCTCCGGGAAGCGCGCGGCGAGGGTCTTGATGTCGACGTGGGCGCCGTTGGGGAGCGACTGGATGTAGACGGCGAGTCCGATGGCGAGGCCCGACAACTCCGGGTGCTGGGCGAGGTGGTTGCCGATCACCGTGAAGCGGGTGGTGTGGCGGGTGTTGTCGTGGATCAGGCCGCCCGCGTGGGGGTGGTTTTTGCCCGCGATACGGGACTGGGCGTGCGAGGGCGCGCTAGGGTTTTGGGTATCCATCGGGAAGGCTGCTACTTCCTTGGTGGTCAGGCCCTCGCACTGGGATGCCAGTCCCGGCGAGGGCCGTTGCATGTCTGCGGTTGTGTCGCGCTGAGCGTAAGGCCGGCAACAGCTCCCGAATCCAGCCGAGTTGGTGATGTTCACCCGCTTGAGTGAGTTTGCGTCGTGGGCGGGAGGGAGGGGTGGGGTTTGGTGCGGTTTCTTTCACCCTCGTGTTTCTTGGGAAAGGCCGCCCGTGGCACCGGAGCACCGGTTTCCGGGTTCCGGTGAGAGGTCGATTTCGGCCCAGACCGTCTTGCGCGGGGGCAGCCCCGGTGCGACGCCCCAGCGGTCGGCCAGAGCGTCGACGATGGTGAGCCCGCGGCCCGACTCCGCGTCGGCGGTGGGCTGTTCGGTGCACGGGAGTCGGTCGGCGCGGGTGTCGGTGACCTCGATACGCAGGGTGTCGCCGACGACGTAGAGGAGCAGCAGGAAGTCCCGTCCGGGGATCCGGCCGTGGGTGACCGCGTTGGTCGACAGCTCGGCGACCACGTGTGCCGCCGGGTCCAATGGCAGACCCCAGCTGCGGAGTTGTTCGGTGGCGAGGAGGCGGGCGAGGCGGGCGCCGCGTGGGGTGGGGGACAGTTGCACGCTGAAGTTGCGGATGGGGTTGTGGAGTTGGGCCGTGGGGGCGGCGGTTTCTTGATTCACATCACTCAGCGTGGCGGCGCGTGCTTACTGTGAACAGTGACTCAGCGGGTGCGTACGGTGACTGTCCGGAGCTTGTCCGGTCGTGTCCGGGCTGTCGGGACGGGCATGGGGGTACGGCGCTGGTGCATCGCGGCGGTACGAGGAGGGGTTTCGGGATGACGGTCGAGGCGGACGCGGGACGGCTCAAGACGGAGGCGGACGAGCCGGGTTGGGAGGTGGATCCCGACGATGAGTGGGGAGTCGCAGTCATCGCGACCGTCGGACGGCAGCTGAAACTGCGGCGGGAGGCGGTGGGGATGCGGGCCGCTGACTTCGGGAAGGCGGTCGGGTACGGCGAGGACCTCGTCTACAAGATCGAGGGCGGGAAGCGGATTCCTCGGCAGGAGTATCTGGACAAGGCCGACGAGGTGCTGAAGGCGGGCGGGCTCATCGCGGCGACGTGGGAGGACGTGAAGAAGGTCCGGTACCCGAAGAAGGTGCGGGAGCTGGGGAAGCTGGAGGCCAAGGCGGTCGAGATCGGGGGGTACGAGTGCAACATCATCGCCGGGCTGTTGCAGACACCGGAGCATGCCAGGGCGGCTATCGAGGCGGCGCAGCCTCCGTACTCGCAGGACGATGTGGACCGGATGGTGGCCGGTCGTATGGCTCGGCAATCCGTCTTCGAGCGTGACCCCGCGCCCGCGATTAGCTTTGTGCTGGAAGAGGCGCCGCTGAGGCGCCCTCTTGGGGGCACAATGGTGTGGCGACGGCAGCTCGAACGCCTATTGGAGGTGGGTCGGTTGAGGAACGTCACGCTTCAGGTGATGCCGACGCACCGTGAGGTTCACTCCGGCCTGGACGGAAGGATCGAGCTGCTGAAGTTCGCGGACGGCACGGCGGTGGGACGTTGCGACGGTGTGTTCAACGGCCGCCCTGTCACTGATCCCAAGCAGCTTCGCGTCCTTGAGCTGCAATATGGCACCATCCGAGCGCAGGCCCTCCCGCCTGGGGAGTCGCTGGCCTTCATCGAGCAACTGCTGGGAGAGACATGATGCGCAAGGCCCTCGCCGGGGACGCCTCCGAACTGGCGTGGTTCAAGAGCAGCTACAGCGGCGGCAACAATGGCGAGTCCTGCGTCGAGATCGCGGTAGCCCCCCACACCATCCACGTCCGCGACTCCAAGTACCGCGACACCAGCCCCCGACTCGCCCTCGCGCCGGAGGCCTGGGCCGCGTTCGTCACGTACGTCAGCTAGTTCTGCTTCTTGATGAGCTCGTCGGCGACCCACCGCGCGACCCCGGAGGGATACGGCGCCGGCAGTCCGAGGACGATGTGGCGGAAGCCCGCGTCTAGCGCCTCGGCGATCGTGTGCCGGGTGGCGGCCGGGTGGTCGTAGGAGACCGGCAGGTGGATCGAGCGGGTGATCGAGGCCGGGTCGCGGCCCGACTCGGCGCAGTAGCGGTCCAGTAGCGCGCTGCGGCGGACCGCGTCGCCGATGTCGCCGCCGGGGATGTTCCACAGGTCGGCGTGCTCGGCGGCCACGCGCAGGGTCGCGGAGGAGCGGCCGCCGATGAGGATGGGCGGGTGGGGGCGCTGGACGGATTTGGGGTTGGCGTAGGCGCCGGTGAGGTGGTGGTGGGTGCCGTGGAAGTCGAACGGGGCGGACTCGGTCCACAGGCGCCGGATCAGGGTGCAGGCTTCGGCGAGGCTTTCCACGGCGCGCGGGGTGTCGTGGAAGGGGATGCCGTGGGCCTCGTATTCGCGTCGCGCCAGCGGGTGGCCGGGGCGTGAGCCGACGCCTATGCCGAAGTCGAGCCGGCCGCCGGAGACGACGTCGACGGTCGTGGCGATCTTGGCCAGCATCGCGGGCGGGCGGAAGCGGTTGCTGGTGACCAGGACACCGAGGCGGAGTCGTCGGGTCTGCGCGGCCAGGGCCGCGAGCAGGGTCCAGCCCTCGTAGGCCGGTCCTTCCGGATCGCCCCCGATCGGCATGAGGTGGTCGAACAGCCAGGCGTGCTCGATCTCGGCTACCGCGTCCGCCTCTCGCCAGACGCGCAGGACGTCGTCGTACGGCACCTGCATGGGCGCGGTCATGATGCCGAAGCGGGGCGGCGCGGTGGCCGCGGTGTGCGGCATGGCGGTGTCCACAGCTCAGCGGCGCCGCAGCGACGCGTCCAGCAGCGCGGGCGGAGTGTCGAACTTCTCGTGCGCCGCGAGGTCGGTTCCGGGAGCCACGATCACATCGATCGCGTCGAGTACGTCCGCCGGAAGCACGGTGTCTGCGGCGGCGAGCTGCGACTGCAGGTGCTCCGGCGTGCGGGGGCCGATGAGCGCGCTGGTCACGGCGGGGTGCGCGGTCACGAAGCCGAGGGCGAGCTGGATCATCGTCAGGCCCGCCTCGTCGGCGACCTTCGCCAGCTGTTCCACGGCGTCGAGCCTGGCCCGGTTGTGGGGGAGGCTCATGTCGAACCGCTCCGGCATGAACGCCGAGCGGTGTGTGCTCACGTCCTGGCCGCTGCGGACCGCGCCCGTCAGCCAGCCCGAGGCCAGCGGGCTCCACACCAGCACACCGAGCCCGTACTCCTCGGTCACGGGCAGGACGTGGGCCTCCACTCCGCGCTGGAGGATCGAGTAGTTGGGCTGTTCGGTGACATAGCGGCCCAGGCGGTGCTCACGGGCGGCCCACTGGGCCTGGACGATGCGGTGGGCGGGGAAGGTCGAGGAGCCGAAGTAGCGGATCTTCCCGGCGCGTTGCAGGTCCGTCAGGGCAGACAGCGTCTCCTCATCGCTGGTGTCCGGGTCCCAGCGGTGCATCTGGTAGAGGTCGATGTGGTTGACGCCCAGGCGGCGCAGGCTGTCGTCCAGCGCCTTGACCAGCCAGCGGCGTGAACCGCCCTGGTGGTTGCGCTCCTCACCCATCGGCATGGTCGCCTTCGTGGCCAGCACGATGTCGTCGCGACGGCCCGCGATGGCCTTGCCGACCATCTCCTCCGACTCTCCGCCGCTGTACCAGTCGGCGGTGTCGACGAGGTTGATCCCCGCCTCCAGGGCGGTGTCGACGAGGGCGGTGGCCTCGTCCTGGGTGGTGCGTCCGATCGCGCCGAAGTTCATGGCGCCGAGCGCGAGCGCGCTGACCTGTACTCCGGTGCGGCCCAGGGTGCGGTACTGCATGGCCGTATCTCCTCACGGTGAAACGGAACATCGTTCCGTATTGGCGCCACGAACGATACGGAACACTGTTCCGTTTTGGCAAGCGGGGTGGCGTACCGTGAACGGCAGTGCAGAGGGACGGACAGGGAGTGGCTCGGTGGACGACAGCGACGAGGGCGCCGGGCGCGTGGCCACACCCAGGCGGAAGGACGCCCGGCGCAACCAGGAGACGCTGCTCGACGCGGCCGCCAGGGTCTTCGTCGTGAAGGGCGTGGACGCGCCGGTGCGCGACATCGCGGCCGAGGCCGGCGTCGGGCTGGGCACGATCTACCGTCACTTCCCGACGCGGGCGGAGCTGATCATCGCCGTCTACCGGCACCAGGTCGAGGCCTGCGCGGAGGCCGGTCCGGCCCTGCTGGCCGTCGGCGAGACCCCGCACGCCGCACTGGCGCGCTGGATCGACCTCTTCGTCGACTTCCTGGTCACCAAGCACGGGCTTGCCGCGGTGTTCCAGTCCGGCAACGCCGACTTCGAGGCCCTCCACTCCTACTTCCTCGACCGCCTCGTGCCCGTCTGCACCGAGCTGCTCGAGGCCGCGGCCGCCTCCGGTGAGATCCGCCCCGGCATCGAGGCCTACGAGCTCATGCGCGGCGTCGGCAACCTCTGCATCGGCGCCGACAGCGACCCCCGCTACGACGCCCGCCGACTGGTCGAACTCCTTGTCGCGGGGCTGCGCCGGCCGCACTGACGGGGGATCGCGTCCGACCCGGGGGACGCGACGGGCAGGCAGCGCACCCACGCCCCGTGAGCGGTACCTTCATCATCACGCCGATGAGGAGAGTCAACGTGAGCAAGTTCGTGCGGCCCGCAGCCGAAGGCGCCGACCCCTTCGGTACGGCCCGTCTGCGCCGCGGAGTGCTGGACGCCTGGGCCACCAGCCCCGCCCGTTTCCGGGAGGACGCCAACGCCGAGGAGGACCTCGTCCTCGGGGGGTACCGGGACCGGCTTGTCGTCGAGCTCGCTCAAAATGCCGCCGATGCCGCAGCGAGGGCCGGCGTGACCGGGCGGCTTCGGCTCACCCTGCGCGACGGTGTTCTCGTCGCCGCCAACACCGGCGCCCCGCTGGACGCCGCCGGTGTCGAGTCGCTGTCCACCCTGCGCGCCTCCGCCAAGCGGGACACCCAGCAGGGCGCCGTGGGGCGCTTCGGCGTGGGGTTCGCCGCCGTGCTCGCCGTGACGGACGAGCCCGCCGTCGTCGGGCGGCACGGTGGGGTGCGCTGGTCCCTCGCCGAGGCCCGGGAGCTGGCGACCGAGACCGCCCGCCACAGCCCCGGGCTCGGGGACGAGATCCGGCGCCGTGACGGGCATGTGCCCCTCCTCCGGCTGCCGTTCGCCGCCGAGGGCACCGCCCCGGACCCGTACGACACCGCCGTCATCCTTCCCCTGCGCGACACCGCGGCCGCCGATCTCGCCGAGCGCCTGCTGCACGCCGTCGACGACGCCCTGCTCCTCGCGCTCCCGGGCCTCGAGGAGGTCGTGGTCGAGGAAGGTGAGGACGAGCCGCGTACGTTGCGCCGTCGTATCGACGGGCCCTTCACCGTCGTGGAGGACTCACGCAACGGCGTCACCCACTGGCGTACGGCCGCCGCCCACGGCCCCCTCACGCCCGACCTCCTCGCCGACCGGCCGGTCGAGGAGCGGCTGCGGCCGCACTGGTCGCTGACCTGGGCCGTGCCCGTCAACGCCGCCGACAGCACGCCCGCCCGGCCCCGCACCGCCCCGGTCCTCCACGCACCCACCCCCAGCGACGAACCCCTCGGCGTCCCCGCCCTCCTCATCGCCTCCTTCCCCCTCGACACCACCCGCCGCCACGCCGCCCCCGGCCCGCTCACGGACTTCCTCGTGCAGCGCGCTGCGGACGCGTATGCCGAACTGCTCGCCGACTGGCGTCCGGTGAGCGAGGGCATCATCGGGCTCGTGCCCGGCCCGCTCGGCAAGGGGGAGCTGGACGGGGCCCTGCGTCAGGCCGTCCTGGAGCGCCTGCCCCGGACCTCTTTCCTGCCGCCCGCCGTCGAGCCGCGCGAGCACGACTCCGAGTTGCCCGAGTCGCTGCGGCCGCGGGACGCCGAGGTAGTCGAGGGCGCCGGTGCGGAGACCGTGCGGGTGCTGGCCGAGGTGCTGCCCACGCTGCTCCCCGCCGGGCTCGAACGGCGCGTGGAGCTGCGGACGCTGGGTGTCGCCCGCGTCCCGCTCACCGACGCCGTCGACCGGTTGGCGGGGCTGGAGAAGGACCCCGGCTGGTGGCGACGGCTCTACGACAGCCTCGCCGGAGTCGACCCGGACCGGCTGTCCGGCCTGCCCGTGCCGCTCGCCGACGGCCGGACGACGATCGGCCCCCGTCAGGTCCTCCTCCCCACCCCCGACGGCGCCCCCGTCGACCCCGAGATCCTCGCCCGCCTCGGCCTCAAGGTCGCCCACCCGGACGCCGCCCACCCCCTCCTGGAGAAGCTCGGCGCCCTGCCGGCCACGCCCCGCGCCGTCCTCACCACCCCCCAGGTGCGCGCCGCAGTCGCCGCCTCCCTCGACGAGGACGGCGGCATGAGCTGGGAGGAGGACGCCCCGGACGCCGAGGAACTGGCCGACACCGTGCTCGCGCTGGTACGGGACGCGGGCCTGGACCCCGGCGACGAGCCCTGGCTGGGTGCCCTCGCACTGCCGGACGAGGAGGGGGAACTGGCCCCCGCAGGTGAACTCGTCTTCCCCGGCAGCCCCTTCGCCCAGGTCATGCGGGAGGACGAACTCGCCACCGTGGACGCGGAGCTGGCGGAGAAATGGGGAGAGCAGCCACTCGCCGCCTGTGGCGTCCTCGCCAACTTCGCCCTCGTCCGGGCCACGGACGTCGTCCTCGACCCGGACGAACTGGAGCCGCGCGAAGGTGACTTCGCCGAGCCCGACGACGCCGGTCTGCTGGATGCCGTGGACGTGTGGTGCGAGGACATCCTCGACCGCTTCCCGGACACGCCCGTACCGCCGGTCGCCACCGAGCTGATCGCCGTACGCGACCTGGATCTGGTGGACGACGACAAGTGGCCGCAGGCCCTCGCCCTGCTCGCCCAGCCGCCCCTGCGCGACGCGCTCACCCAGCAGGTGCGGATCCTGCTGCCCGACGGCACGCACGAAGTCGTACGGCCGTACACGGCCTGGTGGCTGCGGGGGCATCCGGTGCTGGACGGCCGCCGCCCCGCCGGTCTGCTCGCCTCCGGCGGCGACCCGCTCCTGCGCGGCCTGTACGACGAGGCCGACGCGACCGGATTCGACGACGAGCAGGTGCTGCGGGCGCTGGGCGTGCGCACGTCCGTCGCCGCGCTGCTCGACGAGCCGGGCGGCGCGGCGGAGTTGCTGGACCGCCTGGCCGACCCGGACCGCCCCGTCACCTCCGCCCAACTGCACGCCCTGTACGGCGCCCTGGCCGAGCTCGACCCCGAGCAGGTGACCCTGCCGGACGAGCTGCGGGCCGTGATCGACGGGCGGGTCGAGGTCGTGGACGCGGCGGACGCCGTGGTCGTCGACTCACCCGACCTGCTGCCCTTCACGCAGGGCGTGCCGCTGCTCCCCGTACGGCCTGCGCGGGCCGCCGAGTTGGCCGAGCTGTTCCAGGTGCGGCGGCTGAGCGAGTCCGTGACGGGCTCGGTCGACTCCGAGGGCACCGAGCACGACGTCCCGGACTCGGTGCGGGTGCTGCTCGGGGCGCGGACGCCGGCGTCGTACGTCGAGCACGAGGAGCTCGTCGTGGACGGCGTGGAGATCGACTGGCGCCTGACGGACGACGGCGCCCTGCACGCCGCGACCCTGGAAGGCGTCGCCGCGGGGCTCGCATGGGCAGCGGGGCAGTGGCCGCGGCGCTTCGAGGTGGCGGCGCTGCTGGAGGATCCTTCGCGGACGGGGGAGCTGGCGCGGGATCGGTGGTTCGACTGAGTCCGAAACGGCCGGCCCACCGGATGTGGTGGGCCGGCCGTCTGTGCGGTGCAGCCGGTGTCGCCGTTCGCGGCGGCGTTGGCGGTGCCGCCCGCGCTCGCCGCCGGCAAGAACATGTGGCCGAAGGTCCAGTGCACAAAATCTTCACGGGCCGTACAACCATTCGTTCCCGTCGTAGATCTGATCAACCGAGTCAACAGACTCCTTGATCACTTGAGCCCCGCGTGACACGGGCCGCGTGCCCGAGAGCCGCGGGGCTCCTCTCCATATGGGGAAGCGCATGCGCATTCGAGCCACCGTGGCCGCCGTCACCGGCGCCCTGGCCCTCTCCGCTCTCGTCGTGCCGGCCGCGCAGGCCGCCGACGCGCCCTCGTACGGCAAGGAAGACGTCCAGGCGGCCGTGCAGGCCGCGCGTCAGGCGGACGCCGACGGCGCCGCCCGCAGCACCTACGCCGCCGAGGACTACTCGGGCACGCCGTACGCTCTCGACGTCACCTTCTCCAACGTGAAGGTCAACAACGGCAAGCCGATCGTCGCCGGCATCAGCAACAAGGTGACTGTCCCGGTGACCTACACGGTCACCCACTCCGAGGACGTCGACCTCCAGGCCGAGGACACGTGGGTCGATGTCGAGATCTACCGCGGCGTGTACGGCGATCCGGAGAACGGCAACTCCCTGATCGGCGACGACTGGCCGGTGTGCACCGTGGTCTCGTCCACGGTCGACACCTGCAAGGGCACCATCGACATCTACCCGGCCGAGGAGCTGACCAACGCCGACGCCACCACGTGGAAGGCGTTCGGCTACGTCATCGACTGGAACGACCAGGACCCGTTCAGCGAGGACGTCGACCTGAACAAGGTCGGTTATGCGGAGCAGGACGCCCTGACCACCACCAAGCTCCAGCGCTTCTCCAAGCTGACGGTCAACGCCTCCCCGGAGCCGGTGAAGAAGGGCAAGACCATCACGGTCACCGGAAAGCTGACCCGCGCCAACTGGGACCGCGGCACCTACAACGGCTACGCCAACCAGTCGGTGAAGCTGCAGTTCCGCAAGAAGGGCTCCAGCACCTACACCACGCTGAAGACCATCAAGACGAACACGTACGGCGACCTGAAGACCACGGTCACCGCGTCCACGGACGGCTACTTCCGCTACCGCTTCGAGGGCACCTCGACCACCCCGGCGGTCAGCGCCACGGGTGACTTCGTCGACGTGCAGTAGTAGTTCGCGCGCAGCAGGAAAAGCTGGGCATGCGTCACGAACTTCCGGTTTTACGCCGGGAGTTCGTGACGCAGCTCACGAAAATTCCGCGGCGAGGACACAACCCGCAACCCCCTGCCGCCCATCTGATCACATGGGCCAACAGGCCCCACGATCACTCGGGCCCCGACGTGACCGCCAGTGCAGGCCGCGACGACCAGCGGGGCCCCTTTCCGTATCAGGGGAACGCATGCGCAACAGAGCCACCGTGGCCGCCGTCTCCGCTCTCTCCGGCGCCCTGGCCCTCTCCGCCTTCGCCGTGCCGGCCGCGCAGGCCGACGACTCCGCCGCCTCCTACCGCGCCGACGTCGCGAAGATCCGCCAGGCCGCGCAGGCCGGGTCCGGCCGGGCCGCGGCCGCGGAGGGTGAGCCGTATGCCCTGAACGTCTCCTTCTCCAACTTCAAGATCGCCAAGGCGGTCAAGGTCGGCACGACCGAGCACGTTTCCACCACGGTGACGTACACGCTGACCCACGGTGCGGACGTCGACATCAAGGCCGCCGACTTCGTCACCGACCCGATCATCTTCAAGGGTGCCTTCACCGGCCCGGACAACATGCTCTACGGCAACAAGCCGGCCAAGTGCACCGCGACCTCGGCGACGACCGCCGACTGCAAGGGCACCATCGACGTCTACCCGGGCGCCCACGAGCTCATCAACACGGACGCCGGTACCTGGAGGGCCGCGGCGGAGGCCACCGCCTTCAACGGCCAGGACCCGGACGGCGAGACCTTCGACATCACCAAGGTCGGCTACAAGGGCCAGGACGGCCTCGGCACCACCCTCGTCCAGCGTGCCTCGAAGCTGACCGTCAACGCCTCCCCGGAGCCGGTGAAGAAGGGCAAGCCCATCACCGTCACCGGCAAGCTCTCCCGCGCCAACTGGGAGGACAACAAGTACCACGGGTACGTCAACCAGCCGGTGAACCTGCAGTTCCGCAAGAAGGGCAGCAACACCTACACCACGGTGAAGACCGTCAAGACCAACTCGACGGGCGACCTGAAGACGACGGTCACGGCCTCCGTGGACGGCTACTTCCGCTACACCTTCGCCGGCACGACGACGACCCCGGCGGTCATCGCCACGGGCGACTTCATCGACGTCCAGTAGGACAGCGCCGCAGAACCTCGCAGCAGAACCCCGAGCGGGGGCTCAAGCGCGCCGGGCGCGGCGGATCAGCCGGGACGCCGTGAAGTACAGGGCGGTGACGATCGTCCAGGCCGCCAGGAACCCGACCGCGATGCGCTTGTCGCCCCCGCTCCACAGAAGGGCGGCCATCCCGGGGCCGCCGATCCACCAGACGAGCAGGAAGAGGATCAGGAGACATCCGGTGACCCACTCGAACAGTTCACCGAGTAGTTCACCGAGGGTCTCCCGGAGCCAGCTCATGGTTGGGCACTCCTGTGCAGCTGAGACGTCTACGTGATCAACCGCCTCAGCTTATGAACCCCTGACCGAGTGAGGTGAGGCGCCCCGGCTACGCCGGGAACCGGCGGTCGACCCACCTCCACGTGAGCTCCAGGGCGACCGCCGCCACCGCCGAGATGCCGACCGCGATCCACGGCATCGTCATCCCGACGAGCCGCAGCGCGAAGAACTCCTGCAGCCAGGGCACGACCAGGACCAGCAGGAATCCCAGCCCCATCGCGGCCACCAGCGCGAGACGCCACCAGGTGTAGGGCCGGGCGATGATGGCCAGGACCCACATGGAGATCAGGAACAGCGTCAGCGTCGCGACGCTCGTCTCCGCGGGCAACGTGTCCGCGCCCGTGTAGTAGTGACGGGCGATCAGATACGTCGCGAAGGTCGCCGTCGCCGCAACCAGCCCGCCCGGGATCGCGTACCGCATGACCCGCCGTACGAAATGGGGTTTCGCGCGTTCCTTGTTGGGTGCGAGGGCCAGGAAGAAGGCGGGGACGCCGATGGTGAGGGTGGACAGGAGGGTCAGGTGGCGGGGCAGGAAGGGGTACTCCACCTGCCAGCACACCACCATCAGCGCCAGCAGCACCGAGTAGACGGTCTTCACGAGGAACAAGGTCGCGACCCGGGTGATGTTGCCGATCACCCGCCGCCCCTCCGCGACCACCGACGGCAGCGTCGCAAAGCTGTTGTTCAGCAGCACGATCTGTGCGACGGCTCGCGTGGCCTCCGAGCCCGAGCCCATCGCCACGCCGATGTCGGCGTCCTTCAGGGCGAGGACGTCGTTCACGCCGTCGCCGGTCATGGCGACGGTGTGCCCGTGGGACTGCAGCGCGCCCACCATGTCCCGCTTCTGCTGCGGGGTGACCCGCCCGAACACCGTGGCCTCGTCGATGGCCGTCGCCATACCGTCCCGTTCGCGCGGGAGCGTGCGGGCGTCGACCGTCGTGCCGGTCAGGCCCAGCTTGGTCGCCACCGCGCCCACGGACACCGCGTTGTCCCCGGAGATCACCTTGGCCCGGACCTTCTGCTCGGCGAAGTAGCGCAGCGTGTCGGCGGCATCCGGGCGCAGCCGTTGTTCCAGTACGACGAGGGCGGCGGGCTTGGCACCCTCGGCGACCTCGGGATCGTCGAGGTCGCGGTCGGCGCGGGCGAGCAGCAGGACCCGTAGGCCCTGTTCGTTCAACCGATCGGTTTCGGCCAGGGCGGGGTCGTCGGCGGGGAGCAGCACGTCGGGGGCGCCCAGCAGCCAGGTGCCGACCTCGCCGTTGCCCTCGCTGAACGTGGCGCCGCTGTACTTGCGGGCGGAGGAGAAGGGCAGGGACTCGGTGCAGCGCCAGTCCTCGGCGTCCGGATAGGCGTCGATGATGGCCTTCAGGGAGGCGTTCGGGCGGGGGTCGGACTCGCCGAGGGCGCCGAGCACCTTCCGTACGTACTCCTCCTCGTTGCCGCCCAGGGCCCGCAGCTCGGTGACGTCCATGCCGCCCTCGGTGAGGGTGCCGGTCTTGTCCAGGCAGACCGTGTCCACGCGGGCGAGGCCCTCGATGGCGGGCAGCTCCTGCACGAGGCACTGCTTGCGGCCGAGGCGGATGACGCCGATGGCGAAGGCCACGGAGGTGAGGAGCACCAGGCCCTCCGGGACCATGGGGACGATGCCGCCGACGGTCCGGGCGAGGGAGTCGTCGAGGTCCCGGTTCTTCACGAAGAGCTGGGTGACGATGAGGCCGATCGCGGCCGGGATCATCATCCAGGTGACGTACTTGAGGATGGTGGAGATGCCGGAGCGCAGCTCGGAGTGGACGAGGGTGAACCGGGAGGCCTCCTCGGCGAGCTGGGCGGCGTAGGCCTCGCGGCCGACCTTGGTGGCCTGGAAGGCGCCGCCGCCCGCGACCACGAAGCTGCCGGACAGGACCTGGTCACCCGGCCGCTTGACGACCGGATCGGCCTCCCCGGTGAGCAGCGACTCGTCGATCTCCAGCCCGTCGGCCTCGACGCACACCCCGTCCACGACGGCCTTGTCCCCCGGCCCGATCTCTATCAGGTCGTCCAGCACGATCTCGGACGTACTGACCTCGGCGGCGGCCCCGTCCCGCCGGACCGTGGGCCGCGCCTCACCGATCACGGCGAGCGAGTCGAGGGTCTTCTTCGCCCGCCACTCCTGGATGATCCCGATGCCGGTGTTGGCGAGGATCACGAACCCGAACAGGCTGTCCTGGATCGGCGCGACGAACAGCATGATCAGCCAGAGCACGCCGATGATCGCGTTGAACCGGGTGAAGACGTTGGCGCGGACGATGTCGGCCATCGACCGGCTGCTGCGCACCGGTACGTCGTTGACCTGCCCGCGCGCGACCCGCTCGGCCACCTCGGCCGCGGTGAGCCCGCCCGTCGCCACCGGGGCGGGGGCGGGGTGCACAGGGTTGTCCACTTCGGCGCCCGCGTCGGTATGCGTCATGCATTCGACGGTACGTGCGGATTTACGGCTTCACCCGCCGAGTGCGCGGAAGTTCCGACTTGGGGAGGACGGGAACGGGGCGATGTGGTGCCGTGGTTGTACGCGCGGAGTGGTTACTCCGCGGGCGCCTTGGCGCCTTCCTCGGTCTCCTTCAGCGCAGCCGCCCGTTTGATGGCCGCGTCGCGCCTGCGGACGTACCAGATGCCGATGAGCCCCAGCCCGCCGCCGGCCAGGCAGGTCCACACCCACCAGGCGTGCCCGTGGTCGTCGAACCAGCCGTAGAAGGGCAGCTGAACGACGAAGAGGACGAACCAGAGGATCGTGCCGCCGGTGATGGTCGCGACCACGGGCCCCTCCAGGGGCTCCGGCGCCTCGTGCTTGGGGGTCCACTTCGCCATGGCAGACAGCTTACGAGGCGATCAGGTCTACGCGCGGAGATGGCCGATCGCGGCTTTATATGTTCATACTGAAACGGTTTGTGCCTGACCACTTCTCTTCGTAGGAACAGCCAAAAGCATGCCCACCTCGGCCCCCGCCAAGGTCCCCGCCCCTGAACAGCCGGGAGCCGGCCCCGCCTACGGCGCACTCGACCGCTTCTTCAAGATCTCAGAACGCGGCAGCACCCTGCCGCGCGAAATCCGCGGCGGTTTCGCCACCTTCTTCGCGATGGCCTACATCATCGTGCTGAACCCGATCATCCTCGGCAGCGCGAAGGACATGTACGGCCACCAGCTGGACAACGGCCAGCTGGTTACCGCGACGGCCGTCACGGCGGCGTTCACCACACTGCTGATGGGCGTCATCGGCAACGTGCCGATCGCGCTCGCCGCCGGTCTGGGCGTGAACTCGGTGGTCGCCCTCCAGCTGGCACCCCGGATGTCCTGGCCGGACGCCATGGGCATGGTGGTGCTCGCCGGCTTCGTGGTCATGTTGCTGGTCGCCACCGGCCTGCGCGAGCGGGTCATGAACGCCGTGCCCTACAGCCTGCGCAAGGCCATCTCCATCGGCATCGGCCTGTTCATCATGCTGATCGGCCTCGTCGACTCCGGCTTCGTCTCCCGCATCCCGGACGCCGCCCACACCACCGTCCCGCTCCAGCTCGGCGGCGACGGTCACCTCAACGGCTGGCCGGTCCTGGTCTTCATCCTGGGCGCGCTGCTCACCCTCGCGCTGATCGTCCGCAAGGTCTCGGGCGCGATCCTGATCTCGATCGTCGCGATGACCGTGCTCGCCGTCGTCATCGAGGCGGTCGCGAAGGTGCCGTCCTGGGGGCTCACGACCCCGAAGTGGCCCGGCAACCCCTTCGAGACCCCGGACTTCGGTCTGATCGGCCAGGTCAGCCTCTTCGGCGGCTTCGACAAGGTCGGCGCACTGACCGGCACCCTCTTCGTCTTCACGGTCCTGCTGTCCTGCTTCTTCGACGCCATGGGCACGATCATGGGCGTCAGCGACGAGGCCAAGCTGACCGACGCCCAGGGCCAGATGCCCGGCATCAACAGGGTCCTGTTCGTCGACGGCCTCGCGGTCGCCACCGGCGGCGCCAGCTCCTCCTCGGCCACGACCGCCTTCGTGGAGTCCACGGCCGGCGTCGGCGAGGGCGCCCGTACCGGATTCGCGAACGTCGTCACCGGTGCCCTCTTCGGCGTGGCGCTGTTCCTGACCCCGATCGCCACGATGGTCCCGTCCCAGGCGGCCACCCCGGCTCTGCTCGCGGTCGGCTTCCTGATCCTGGCCAACTCGGTCAAGGAGATCGACTGGGCCGACTACACCATCGCGATCCCGGCCTTCGTGACGATGGTGATGATGCCGTTCACCTACTCGATCACCAACGGCATCGGCATGGGCTTCATCACCTTCGCGGTGCTGCGCCTGGCCGCCGGGCGGGGGCGGGAGGTGCCGGTCGCGATGTACGTCGTGGCGGCGGTGTTCGGCTTCTACTACCTGATGCCGGCGCTGGGTCTCACGTGAGCCGTCTCACGTAAGGCCGTAGAACTTCTCGGTCTCCTCGACGGCGGTCTGGAACCGCTCGTCGAAGTCATCGCGGATGAGCGTCCGGACGACATAGTCCTGGACGCTCATTCCTCTTTTCGCCGCATGCTCTCGGAGTCGTTCGAGCAGCTCATGGTCTATCCGCAGGCTGAGCACGCTGGTCCCCATGAACACGAGGGTTGCCGCACCCGGCGACTCGGTGTGTCACGTTCCGCCACCGAATCACCCGGATGAGTGATGTTGTATCCGGTGGTCTTTAGTCAGGGTAATGAGTTACGCTAAAGAACATGCCGGACCTTACCCATGGCGACGACGCTGCCGCCGTGAACTCTCTGCGCTCCGCCGTGATGCGACTGTCGCGTCGGCTCAAGCACCAGCGGGTCGACGAGTCGCTGAGCCCCACCGAGATGTCGGTGCTGGGCACCCTCTCCCTCTGCGGCAAGGCCACCCCCGGTGAGCTCGCCCGCAAGGAGCACGTCCAGCCGCCGTCGATGACGCGCATCGTCGCCCTGCTGGAGGCCAAGGGACTGGTCCGCCTGGAGCCGCACCCGGAGGACCGGCGCCAGAAGGTCGTCACGAAGACGGAGCAGGCCGAGGCGATGCTCGAGGAGAGCCGCCGCAAGCGCAACGCCTTCCTGGCCACCCTGGTCGACGGCCTCGACGAGGACGAGTGGGCGAAACTGCGCGCCGCCGCCCCCGTACTGGAGAAGCTCGCACACCTGTAAGCGACAGTCACAAGGAGGCGAACCCTTTTGAGTACGGGACCCGGAACACCTTCCGCACCCGCACCGGACGCCCACCGATCCACATCCGCCCTCAAGCCCCGCAAGTCCTCGATGTTCAGCTCGCTGAGCGTCAGGAACTACCGCCTGTTCTTCCTCGGCCAGGTCGTCTCCAACACCGGCACCTGGATGCAGCGCATCGCCCAGGACTGGCTGGTCCTCAGCCTCACCGGCTCCGCCACCGCCGTCGGCATCACGACGGCCCTGCAGTTCCTGCCGATGCTGCTCTTCGGCCTCTACGGCGGCGTCCTCGTCGACCGGCTGCCCAAGCGCCGTACGCTGCTCGTCACGCAGTCGTCGATGGCCGCCACCGGCATCGCGCTCGCCGTCCTCACCCTCACCGGACACGTCCAGGTCTGGCACGTGTACCTGGCCGCCTTCGCCGTCGGTCTGGCGACCGTCGTCGACAACCCGGCCCGTCAGTCGTTCGTCTCCGAGATGGTCGGCCCGGACCAGCTGCAGAACGCGGTCAGCCTGAACTCCGCGAACTTCCAGTCGGCCCGCCTGATCGGCCCCGCCGTGGCCGGCCTGATGATCACCGGCGTCGGCACGGGCTGGGCGTTCCTCGCCAACGGTCTCTCCTTCGTCGCGCCCATCGCCGGTCTGCTGCTGATGCGGGCACGTGAGCTGTACGTCGTCGAGCGCGCCCCGCGCGGCAAGGGGCAGCTGCGGGAGGGCCTGCGGTATGTCGCCGGGCGCCCGGAGCTGATCTGGACCATCGTCCTCGCCGGGTTCGTCAGCACCTTCGGCTTCAACTTCCCCGTCTACCTGTCCGCCTTCGCCGACGACGTCTTCCACGCCGGTGCGGGTTCCTACAGCCTCTTCAACACGCTGATGGCGGTCGGCTCCCTCGCGGGCGCGCTGCTCGCGGCCCGGCGCGGTACGGCCCGGATGCGGGTGCTGGTCGCGGGGGCGGTGGCCTTCGGCGCGATGGAGATCGTGGCCGCGCTCGCCCCCTCGCTGTGGCTGTTCGCCCTGCTCATGGTGCCCATCGGCATGTTCGGCATGACGGTGAACGTCACCGCCAACAGCAGCATCCAGATGGCCACCGACCCGGTCATGCGGGGCCGCGTGATGGCGCTGTACATGATGGTCTTCATGGGCGGCGCACCGCTGGGCGCGCCGATCGCCGGCTGGATCACGGACGCGTACGGCGTCCGGGCGGGCCTGGCGGCGGGCGGTGCCGTCACCGCCGCCGCGGCCGTCACCATCGCCCTGGTCCTCGCCCGCCTCGGCGGCCTGCGGCTGTCGGTCGGCTGGCACGACGGGCATCCGCGGGTGCGGTTCGTGCCGCGGGAGCGGCTTGCTGCCGCGGCGTAAGCCGCGATGGGGGGGTGCCGCGCGGTGTCGTTGGGCGGCTGCGGCGCCGTGGTGGCTGGTCGCGCAGTTCCCCGCGCCCCTTTTAGGGCGTTGGCGAACCGCAGCTGCCTTCGTCCGGCCTGCTGCTCACACCCTGCGGGCCAGCACCTGTCCGGGCCAGTCGTCCTTCCCCGTGTAGGTCTCTGTGCGGACGAAGCCGTTGGTCTCGTAGTAGCGGACCAGCTTGCCGTCGTCGCCTGCGTAGCAGTCCACGCGTAGGAGGGAGATGCCCGCCTGCCGGGTCGCCTCGGCGGCGTGGGCCAGCAGGGTGCTGCCCACGCCGCGGCCCTTGAAGCGGCGGTCGGAGGCGAGCCAGTGGATGTACCGCTCGGGCTCGCCGGGCGGCGGGAGGTGGGACAGGTAGGTGCCGGGGGCGTCGGTGAGGGTGAGGGTGCCGGCCGGCACGCCGTCGATCTCGGCGATGAACGCGCTGCCCGCGTCCATGTCCCGGGCGACCGATTCCGCCACCTTCGGGTTCTCCGACAGGGGCTTGGACCCCCACTGGCCGGTGCGCCCCTGTGTGATCAGCCACTCCACGCAGCTGTCGAGCATGCCGAGTATCACGGGGATGTCGCCGGGTCCACCGTCTCTGATCGTGATCTCCATGCCTCCATGGTGTCAGGCTTGGTTTCATGAGACTCTTCGCCGCGGTACTGCCCCCCGAGGAAGTGGCTGACCAACTGTCCTTCGAGGTCGCGCAGTTGAAGAAGCTGTCCGGTGCGGAAGGACTGCGCTGGACCGGCCGCCCGGGATGGCACTTCACCCTCGCCTTCTTCGGCGAGGTCGACGACGACCTCGTGCCGGACCTGTCGGCCCGCCTGGAGCGCGCCGCTCATCGCACCGCCCGCTTCCGGCTGGCCCTGCGCGGCGGCGGCCAGTTCGGGCACGGGCGTGCCCTGTGGGCGGGGGCGGAGGGGGATCTGGCGACGATGCGGCTGCTGGCGGACCGCAGTGAGGCCGCGGCGCGCAAGGCAGGCGTGCCGATGGGGGAGCACCGGCGTTACCAGGCCCACCTGACGGTGGCGAGGAGCCGGTCGGCGGTGGACGTACGGCCGTATGTCGCGGCCCTGCACGACTTCACGAGCCGTACGTGGACCGTGGACGAGCTGGTGCTCGTGTCCAGCAACCTGCCGAAGTCCGGCGTGGCGGGCGAGCAGCCCCGGTACGAGGCGGTCGCCCGCTGGCCGCTCGGAGGGGCCGGTTAGGCTCGTTCACGTGGACCCGAAAACCCGGAACCGGATCATGGCCGGTGCGCTTGTGTTGATGTTCGTGGTGGTGGCTGTCGCGGCGGCGCTCGGAAGGTAGCGCCCGCGCACCTGCCCGGCCAGGAACAGCGCCGCCGCATCCCGTACGCGGCGGCGCGGCAAGGCTCCCGGCGTCAGACGTGGCTCGTCACCAGGCGAACGCCTCCGGAGACGGCCCCGGGCCCGGGAAGATCTCGTCCAGCCCGGCCAGCAGCTCCTCGCTCAGCTCCAGCTCCGCCGCACGCAGCGCGGACTCCAGCTGTCCGGCCGTGCGCGGGCCGACGATCGGGCCGGTCACGCCCGGGCGGGTGAGCAGCCAGGCCAGGGCCACCTCGCCGGGCTCCAGGCCGTGCTTGTCGAGCAGGTCCTCGTACGCCTGGATCTTCGCGCGTACGGCCGGGTCGGCGAGGGAGTCGGCGGCCCGCCCCGAGCCGCGCCGCCCGCCCTCGACCTCCTTCTTGATGACGCCGCCGAGCAGCCCGCCGTGCAGCGGCGACCAGGGAATGACCCCGAGGCCGTAGTCCTGCGCGGCCGGTATGACCTCCATCTCGGCGCGGCGCTCGAAGAGGTTGTAGAGGCACTGCTCGCTGACGAGGCCGATGGTGCCGCCGCGGCGGGCGGCGATCTCGTTGGCCTGGGCGATCTTGTATCCGGGGAAGTTGGAGGAGCCGACGTACAGGATCTTGCCCTGCTGGACGAGGACGTCGATGGCCTGCCAGATCTCCTCGAAGCCAGTGGCGCGGTCGATGTGGTGGAACTGGTAGACGTCGATGTAGTCGGTCTGCAGCCGCTTGAGCGACGCGTCCACGGCACGCCGGATGTTCACGGCCGACAGCTTGTCGTGGTTGGGCCACGCCGCGCCGTCCGGGCCCATGTTGCCGTACACCTTGGTGGCGAGGACGACCTTGTCGCGGTTGGCGGTGCCCTTCGCGAACCAGTTGCCGATGATCGTTTCGGTACGGCCCTTGTTCTCGCCCCAGCCGTACACGTTGGCGGTGTCGAAGAAGTTGATGCCCGCGTCCAGCGCCGCGTCCATGATCGCGTGACTGTCGGCTTCGTCGGTCTGCGGACCGAAGTTCATGGTGCCGAGGACCAGTCGGCTGACCTTGAGTCCCGTGCGTCCGAGCTGCGTGTACTCCATGGGTCTGCACGCTAACTGCGTGGAGTGCGCTCTAGGCAAGAGGGTCATCTCCGAGGGCGACCTGGTGCTGGTGCACTCGAATGTGGTGCTGACGCCGGGCACGCGCGGCACCGCGGTCTGGAAGATCGTGGAGCACTGGGACGTGATCCAGGATGTGCCGGAGTCGTCCGCGCACGACAACACCATGTTCTAGCGCCGGTGTTCGCTGACCGCGCCGGTCGGGAATGGATCCCGGCCGGCGCGCAGCGGGCTACGGGCTACGGTCTCAGCCGAGGTGTCGGGCGAAGAACCGCACCGTGCTGTCCAGCTCGAATGCCGGGATCTCCGCGTGCTTGCCGGGGTTGGCGTGCAGCGTCTTCTCGGCCGAGGCGAAGGCGTCGAACAGGGCCAGGCCCTGGGCCCGCGGCACCCGCTCGTCGTCCCACTGCAGCAGGAACTCCACCGGCACGGTGATCCGCGAGGCGGCCTCGGCCGACGCCAGGGCCCCGGCCAGGCCCAGCACCGCCGCCCGAACCCTGGGTTCGGCGGCGACGAACGGAACGCCGAGCCCGCACCCCAGCGACACGCCCCAGTAGCCGACGGGGCCGGCGCCGACGTACTCGAGCTCCTGAGCCGCGTCCAGCACCGCCCGCCACTCCGGGACGGTCTGACGGGCCACCATCGCCTGGAAGCCGGCGATCAGCGGAGCCGGCTCCTCTCCGGCCTCCACGCGAGCCTGGTTCTCGGTCGCGATCCGGTCGTACTCCTCGTCCTTCGGCCGGTCACCGTGCCCGGGCACATCGACCGCGACCACCGCGAAACCGCACTCGGCCACGAAGCGGCGCGCGCGGACCGCGATGCCGGGGGCCTTCTTGTGCTGACCGCCGCCGTGCCCCATCAGAATCAGGGGACGCGTACCGGCAGCACCTTCCGGCGTCCACAGCACGCCGGGGATCTCACCGAGAGTGAAGAGCTGTTCGAAGACGCCGTCGGACGACGTCGCAGAGGTGAAGCGCATAGCGTTTCAAGCCTTTCGGGGTGCCTTGTGCGAGCACTCCCTCAGGCCATGCGAGGGAGGGAGGCCCGACCTGTGACAGCGTTGATCGGTCTCACCTCCTCGGTTTGTTGCGGCGCACGGCGGCGCTGAAAGTATCACTGGGACAGGGAGTTGAGGTAGACGGCCTTCTGGTTTGGTCAGCCGCGGGGGAACTTGTCGGTCTTGAGGGTGAGGCCGAGGAAAGTGGTGGTCATGTCGACGTCCCCGCCGTAGGTGATGGACGTGTCGCTCACGTAGTCGCCGTCCTTGGGCTGGGTGAACAAGTGGCACTTGCCCGCGTAAGGGTCGGCGATGAGGTATACGGGGACTTCGGCGAGGGCGTATGCGGTCTTCTTGGGGCCGTAGTCGTTCTTCGCCGTGTCCGTGGAGATGACCTCGGCGATGAACTCGACGTCCTCATAGCGCCAGCGGCCCTCGGAGTTCTTCTCTGCGCCGTCGCGCAGTTTCGCCACGTCCGGGGCCAGACCGTTCTTGCGGCCGGGGAAGTCGATGCGGACGTCGGAGAACACCTTGACGTCCATGCCGAACGTGTCTTCAAGGGCTCGGACGATCCTGCGAATGGTCTCCCAGTGGATGTCCCGCTGCGGCGACATGTAGATGGTCCCCTCGACGATCTCGACCTTGTATCCCTCGGGGACGGGCATCTTCTCGAGCCGCTCGAACATCTCGTCGAGCCAGTACGCGTCATCGCTCTGGGCCATCGCGATCCTGTCTTCAAGGACGGTCATCGTGGCGCTCCTCCCCGGCCGCCCCTCGCACAAGTGCGGCCGCGCAGTACAACGATACGCACAGTGACCGCGACACGGAGAGGAAGCTCACATGCCGGCCCAGGGCGCCCACCACCTCCTCCCCCTCCTCCACCACACCCTCGGCACCACCGTCCTCGGCATCTGCCTCCACGGCTCCGTCACCCTGGGCGGCCTGCGCCCCCACAGCGACATCGACGTCCTGGTCGTCGTGCAAGACCCCATGACGGATGCCCAACGCCACGCTCTGGTCGGGGAGTTGCTCAAGGTGTCCGGCACGAGCGTCACCGGTGGTCGTCCCGTCGAGCTCATCGTCGTCGTACAGGGCGACGTACGGCCCTGGCGGTACCCGCCCACCTGTGAGTTCCTGTACGGCGAGTGGCTGCGGGACGACTACGAGCGGGGCTTCGTCCCTGCCCGCGAGCCCATGCCCGACCTCGCCCCTCTCCTCACCATGGCCCTGAACGGTGACGCACCCCTCTACGGCCCGCCGCCCGCCGAACTCCTCGACCCCGTCCCGCACGACGACCTCCGGCGGGCCGTCGTCGCAGGCGTCCCGCAGCTCGTCGCCGAACTGGACACCGACACCCGCAACGTCCTGCTCACCCTCGTCCGCGTCTGGACCACCCTCGCGACCGGCGCCATCCGCTCGAAGGACGCCGCCGCCGACTGGGCGCTGCCTCGGCTACCGGCAGAGCACCGGCCCGTGCTGGCACACGCGCGTGCCGTTTACGTCGGGGAGCAGGCGGAGGACTGGACGAGCCTGCGGGGCGGCGTGCGGCCCTGTGCCGACTTCCTCGTGCGCGCCATCGACGGTCACAGGGCGTAGCTGTCGCCCACACTCCACGCCTGGTACATGGCGTCCGCGAACGCTCCCGCGATCTTGCGCTCGCCGCTCGCGTTCGGGTGCGTGCCGTCGTACGTGTCGAGGTGGATGTCGTACGACGCGGGAGGGGAAGCCAGCAGGAGGGGGGAGCGTGGCTCGTCCAGGTCGGCGACCGTCTTCGCCAGCAGCTCGTTGAAGCGGGTGACCTCGGTGGCGAAGGGCGCGTCCGACGCGGCGCGGACGTTCGGGATCACCGGGAGAACGACCATCCGGACGCGCGGGTTCGCCGCCCGCGCCTCGGCCACGAACCGCCGTGCGTTCTCCGCCGTCTGCTCCGCGTTGGTGTAGAAGCCCAGGTCGATCAGGCCCAGCGACACCAGTAGGACATCCGCCCGGCACGACCGCACCGCCTCGCCGATCAGCGGCGCCATGTGCAGCCAGCCCTCGCCCCAGCCGGCGAGATGGGCGCGGGGGAAGGCAGGGTCGGGGTCGGCGTACTCGTACGACGTGGGCGCGTCCGTCGCCTTGTCGTACAGGGTCTCGCGCGGGCCGACGAGGGCGAAGGGGCCGCCGGACGTCTCACGCAGGTGCTGCCACATGCGGTAGCGCCACGTGTGTTCGCCGGCGCTGCCGATGGTCATGGAGTCGCCGACGGGCATGAACCTGAGCATCCGCTCATGATGGACGATCGCTACCGGGCGGTAGAGGTGGGACGGGTGTGAAGCCTGACACGCCCCGAGAATTCACCCCCCTGGCCAGTCCCCTGCCGCCCGATCCCCACCGCGCCTCCGAACCGTCGGACCGGATGGCAGGCTTGGGGGCATGCGTCGACCGCTCGCCATCCTCGCCGGAGTCCTCCTCACCGGTGCGCTCACCCTTCCCGCCTCCGCAGCCGACGGGAACGAGGACTTCACGATCAAGGACCCGCGCATCACCGAGTCCAGCGGGCTGGCCGCCTCGCGACAGCACCCGGGCATCTACTGGACCCACAACGACCAGGACAAGGGCGCCTACCTCTACGCCGTCGACAGCAGCACCGGCGAGACCGTCGCCACGATCACCATGACCGGTGTGGGCACCCCGCGCGACGTAGAGGCGATCTCCATGGGTCCGGACAATCAGCTGTACGTCGGCGACATAGGCGACAACGACGGCGTGGAGTGGCCCTATGTGTGGGTCTACCGCCTGCCCGAGCCCGCCCAGCTCAAGGACCAGACCGTCCGTGCCACGCAGTACGTGGTGAAGTACTCCGACGGGCCGCGTGACGCCGAGTCACTCGTCGTGCACCCCAGGACCGGGCGCGTCTACATCATCGACAAGCAGGAGGACGGCGGGCACCTCTACGAGGGTCCGGCCGAGCTCTCCGCCTCGGGGACGAACGTGTTCAAGCCCGCCGCCCCCGTCGACCTGTGGGCCACCGACGCCGCCTTCTCACCGGACGGCAAGACGCTCGCCGTACGCGGCTACTTCGGCGGGATCGCGTACGACTGGAACGGCGGCAGGCTCAAGCGGCTGGAGCGCATCAGCGTGCCCATCGGGCAGGGGGAGTCCGCCAGCTACTCGGCCGACGGGACCAAGCTCATGCTCGGCAGCGAGGGGGTCGGCAGCGCCGTGGTGGCGAAGGACGCCCCCGGGGGCGCCGGGTCCTCCGACTCGTCTTCGGGCGGCGGGAGTTCGGCCTCCTCCAGCGGTGACGGGGACAGCGGCACGAGCGGCGACATCAAGCTCGGCGCCATCGCGGTGGTCGTCGGCTGTGTCGTCGTCTACGGGTTGCGGAGGCTGCTGCGCCGGGGGTGAGTGTGCTGGTCATGGCGGTGCAAGTACGGTGTAGGCGCGAACACATGTGGTCCCTGCGGTCCATGTATGGTGCCGCCACATGGATCACCCGCCCATGCCGCCTGACGTCGTGCAGGTGCTCAAGCACAACCGCACGCTGTTGTACCAGCACATAGCCACGCGCCTCGCGCTCGCCGGGGCCCTGTTCGCGGTGCCCTTCGTGGCGCACCTGGTCGGCTATGACGCCGTCCTGCCGGCGTTCGGCATCCCGGCCGCCTTCTTCGTGCTGATCTTCCTGTTGCTCCGGCTGCGCCACGGTTCGCGGATGAAGGTGTGCGAGAAGGTGCTGCGCACCTACCCCCTGGAGTGGCGCACCCGGGTGTCGAAGAAGCGCTCCGAGTGGAAGTACCTCGGCGACGTGCACACCGTCCGGCTCTCGGTGCGCGGGCAGCACGGCGCCCCTTCGCTGCCTGCCGTGAACGCCTCGACGGTGCGCCACTGGCCGAAGGAGGCCGAGGAGGGCGGCGCCTGGTTCGCCGGTGACCCCGCCTTCGGCGGCGTCATGGTCCTGCCGGGGAGCAACGCCATGTTCTTCGTGCAGCCCGCGGACTGGCAGAAATACGAGCAGGAGCGCGCCGAGGCCGGCCCGGAGCGCCGGGCGCTCGCCGAACAGGCCGGTATCTCCGCTCTGTTGGAGAAGGAACCGAACATCATGGTGGGCGGATGAAGCGCGTACTGGGCTGGGTGAGCGGTGCCGTGCTCGCCTTCGCCATGACCTTCTGGTGCGTCACCGCGACCGCCGACCTGGCGCTGTCGGCGGGGATCTACGGCACTCCGGGCACGTACAAGGTGGAGCGCTGCTACGACACCGACTACAGCCGTAAGAACTCCGAGTACGACTGCCACGGGGACTTCACGCCGGACGGCGGCACCGCCGCCGACGCCGTGTGGGTGCATCTCACCGACACCGGGCACGACTATGCGGACGGCAGCACCTTCGACGCGCGGCAGGGGATCGAGCCGGACACGATTCAGCGGGCCGGGTTCTGGGGCGTCGTGGGCGAGCTCTGGCAGATCGCGATCAGCGTGGCCGTCCTCGCGGTCCTCGCGTACCAGGCGATCAAGCCGCGAGGGGAGGCCGCCCAGCGCCGCGAGGCACACCGCCGGGAGCCCTCGCGACGCCAGAAGGCGGCCGACCGTTTCGGCTCCGCCGTCGTGGTCGCCGGCCTCGTGGGCATCCTGAGCTGGATCGCCATGCTCGCGGAGCCGACACCCTAGGCGGAGGGCCCCGTCAGGGCTCCGTCAGGCAGAGGGACCCGGCGTCTCCTCGAGCGGCCGTACCTCGTAGTGCAGCGTCGACGTCCTCATCAGCCGGTGCGTCAGCGGCACCACCATGCCCTGCAGGACGGGGTGCTTGCGGCGCAGCAGCTTCGCCGCGTGCTGGTCCTCCGCGCTGCCGGGGTCCAGCAGCCGGGCCCGGGCGTGGATCTCCGGCCCGGTGGGGCGGCCGCGGACGGTGGACGGGGCGATCTCGACGTCGGGGTCCCGGCGGAGCCGTTTGACCTTGCCCGCCCTGCCGGGGGTGCGGAAGTACGCGTGGTCACCGTCGACGGCGATGCTCACGGCAGTGCCGACGCCGGTGCCGTCCCTCCGGTGACTGGTGAGACGGACGGCCCACTGCTTGACGAAGGGAGCGAGCTCGGGGCTCGCGGGCGCGGTGCTCATGTCTCCATGGAGGCACCGCCGGCCCCGCCTGTCATCCCGTCCGCTGCCATCCCCTCAGCCCTCGGGCCCCTCCGCTGTCGGCCCCTCCGCTGTCGTCCCCCCGCGCCGGGCCACGAAGACCTCCAGCCCGTCCAGGATCCGCTGCAGCCCGAACTCGAAGTGGTCGAAGTCGGGACCCCAGGTGTTCTCGTCGAGGGAGGCGAGGAGGGGATAGCGCCCGGACGCCATGATCTTCTCCAGCATCGGAGCCTGGGCCTGCCAGAACTCCGTGTCGGTCAGCCCGGTCCGGCGCTCCGCCTCCCGCTGGTACAGCTGGGTGCGCGCCGCCCCGACGACGTATCCGTCGATCATGACGATCGCCGAGACCAGCTCGGGGTCGGTCAGCCCCATGGGCTTGATGCGGGCGAGCACCTTCTCCATGCCGTCGAGGGCGCTCGGGCCCAGGATCGGGCGGGACTGGTTGACCTGGAGCAGCCAGGGGTGGCGCCGGTAGAGGGCGAGGGTCGCGCGGCCCATGGCCTCCAGGGCCGAGCGCCAGGAGCCGTCGCCGAGGTCGGCGGGGTTCTCGGAGGGGCGCTGGACGCGGTCCAGCATCAGGTCGAGCAGCTCGGCCTTGCCGGGGACGTACCGGTACAGCGACATCGTGCCGGTGCCGAGTTCGGTGGCGACCCGGCGCATGGACACCGACTCCAGGCCCTCGGCGTCCGCGACACGGACGGCCGCTTCCACGATCTGGTCAAGGGTGAGGGTCGGCTTGGGGCCGCGGCTCGGGCGTCGGCCCGTGTCCCAGAGCAGCTCCAGCGTGCGGACGATGTCGCCGCTGCCGCTGGTCTCCGTGCTGCCGGTACCGCTGGTGCCGCCCTTGCCGCTCGTCATGCGGTTCAGCTTAAGCCCTTCCGAAAAAAACTGAGTACGGCGTACGCGCAATCGGGTACGGTGTACTCAGTTACCGAAAGGGGGACCCATGAGCGCTCACGGACACGACGGGGACGGATACGCGGTACGGGCCGAGGGCCTGGAGAAGCGCTACGGCGAGAAGCGCGCCCTCGACGGCTTCGACCTGGCCGTCCGCGAGGGGACGGTGCACGGCCTGCTCGGGCCGAACGGCGCGGGCAAGACCACCGCCGTACGCATCCTGTCCACGCTGATCAGGCTGGACGGCGGCCGGGCGGCGGTGGCCGGTCTGGACGTGGCCCGGCAGTCGCGCGAGGTGCGGGCGCGCATCGGGCTCACCGGGCAGTACGCGGCCGTCGACGAGGTGCTCACCGGCCGGCAGAACCTGGAGATGTTCGGCCGGCTCTTCCATCTGGGCGGCAGGCGCGCGAAGCTGCGGGCCACCGAACTGCTGGAGCAGTTCGACCTGAGCGACGCCGCCGACCGGGGCGTCGGCAAGTACAGCGGCGGCATGCGGCGCCGCCTCGACCTCGCCGCGTCGATGATCCTCGCCCCGGCCGTCCTCTTCCTCGACGAGCCGACGACGGGACTCGACCCCCGCAGCCGGGGCGAAGTCTGGGAATCGGTAAGGGCGTTGGTGGCCGGCGGCACGACGGTCCTGCTGACCACGCAGTACCTGGAGGAGGCCGACAAGCTGGCCTCCCGCATCACCGTCATCGACCAGGGCCGGGCCATCGCCGACGACACCCCCGACGGGCTGAAGAACCTCGTCGGCGGCGACCGCATCGAGGTCGTCGTCGCCGAACGGGCCGACATCCCGCAGGTGGCGAAGGTCGTCGCCCGGGTCTCGGACGGCGAACCCGAGACGGAGGAGGGCGAGTCGCGGGTGCACGCGCCCGTGCTCGACCGGGTCGCCGCGCTGACGGAGGTCGCGCGGACGCTGCAGGACGAGGGCGTCCAGGTCGAGGACATCGGACTGCGCAGGCCGAGCCTCGACGACGTCTTCCTGCGCCTGACCGGACACCGCACCGAGTCCGCCCAGAAGGAGGCCGTCGCATGACCGCCGTAGACCTCACCGTCCCGGCCACGCACGGCCGTCTGTACTGGACCCTCGCCGACGTGTGGAACGTCGTCCGCCGCGGCCTCACCCACTACCAGCGCCAACCGGTCAACATCGCCTGGCAGCTGGGCTTCCCGATCCTCTCCGTCCTTCTCTACGGCTATGTCTTCGGCAGCGCGATGAAGGTGCCCGGCGGCGGGGACTACAAGGACTTCCTGATGCCGGGCATGTTCGTGATGACGATGGCGTTCGGCTTCATCAACACGGCGACGCTCGTCGTCTACGACTCGACGAAGGGCGTCATCGACCGTTTCCGCTCGATGCCGATGGCCTCCTCCGCGGTGGTCGCCGGGCGCGGGATCACCGATCTGCTCGCCGCCTGCGCGGAGTTGGCGATCATGATGCTGACGGCCTTCGCGATGGGCTGGCGCCCGGACGGCGGCCTCGGCTTCCTCGGTGCCTTCGGGCTGCTGCTGTGGCTGCGGTTCGCGTTGATCTGGATCGGGGTGTGGCTGGGTCTGCTGGTACCCAACCCGGAGGCCGCGGGCGGTCTGTTCGCCGTCGCCTTCCCGCTGACCATGATCTCCAGCATCTTCGTCGCGCCTCAGCTGATGCCCGACTGGCTGGGCTGGGTGGCGGCCTGGAACCCCATCTCCTCCACGGCCGCGGCCACCCGCGAGCTGTTCGGGGTGCCGGGCGGGGCCCTGGCCGGGGACTCCTGGGTGGAGCAGCACGCGATGCTGATGGCCGGGGTGTGGCCGGTGATCCTTACGGCGATCTTCCTGCCGCTGGCGGTGCGGAGGTTCCAGAAGCTGAGTCGGTGACGCCGTAGGGCGTCGTATGAGGTCGTAGTCCTTGACGTGTTCATGTGACCTGACTTCCATGGGAGGTGCGGGCGATGGGAGCGCTCCCATCCGTTCCGGGCCCGCGCCTCCGAGAGGAAGCAGCGACATGTTCCGCAGCTTGCGAAGAGCGCTGTGTGCGGTGGCCGCGGCGCTCCTGTTACCGCTGGCCGGCGTCGGTGCGCAGCCGGCCCGGGCCGCCGAGGCCGGTGCCGGCTACTGGCACACCAGCGGCCGGCAGATCCTGGACGCGGCCGGGCAGCCGGTCCGGATCGCCGGGATCAACTGGTTCGGCTTCGAGACCGGCAACCACGTAGTCCACGGCCTGTGGACCCGCGACTACAAGAGCATGCTCGACCAGATGAGATCGCTGGGCTACAACACCCTCCGCCTGCCCTTCAGCGACGACATCCTCAAGCCCGGCACGATGCCGGACAGCATCAACTTCGCCGACGGCAAGAACGCCGACCTGCAAGGGCTGACGTCCTTGCAGGTCATGGACAGGATCGTGGCGTACGCCGGTCAGGCCGGCCTGAAGATCGTGCTGGACCGGCATCGCCCCGACGCGGGCGGGCAGTCGGCGCTCTGGTACACGTCCTCGGTCCCCGAGTCGACGTGGATCGCCAACCTCAAGGCGCTGGCGACGCGCTACAAGGGCAACAGCACGGTCATCGGTATCGACCTGCACAACGAGCCCCACGATCCCGCCTGCTGGGGCTGCGGCGACACGGCGAGGGACTGGCGGCTCGCCGCGCAACGGGCCGGGAACGCGGTCCTGGCCGTCAACCCCGAGCTGCTGATCATGGTCGAGGGCGTCCAGTCGTTCAACGGCGTCAACGGCTGGTGGGGCGGCAACCTCATGGGCGTGGCCCAGTATCCGGTGCAGCTCGACGTGCCGAACCGCCTGGTCTACTCCGCCCATGACTACGCGACGAGCGTGGCCCAGCAGCCCTGGTTCAGCGACCCGTCGTACCCCGACAACCTGCCGGGTGTCTGGGACAGGTACTGGGGCTACGTCTTCAAGCAGAACATCGCGCCGGTCTGGCTCGGCGAGTTCGGTACGACGCTCCAGTCGACGGTCGACCAGAGGTGGCTGGCCGCGCTGGTGAGCTACCTGCGGTCGACGTCGGCGTACGGCGCGGACTCGTTCCACTGGACCTTCTGGTCCTGGAACCCCAACTCCGGGGACACGGGCGGGATCCTGAAGGACGACTGGACGACCGTGGACACCGTGAAGGACGGGTATCTGGCGAGCATCAAGGCGCCGGGGTTCCCGGGGAGCGGGGGAGGCGGCGATCCCGACCCCGATCCCGGTGGCGGTACGGCCGCCTGCAGTGCCGCCTACACCGTCAGCAGCGACTGGGGCGGCGGCTTCAACGCCGAGGTGAAGGTGACCAACACAGGGGCGGTGCCCATCAACTCCTGGAAGGTGACCTGGACCTGGAGCGGCGCGCAGAAGGTCACCTCGATGTGGAACGCGTCGTACACCCAGGGCGGTGGGACGGTGACCGCGTCCAATGCCGCGCACAACGGGTCGGTTCCGGCGGGCGGTTCGGCGAGCTTCGGCTTCGGAGGCGCGCCCGGGGGCGGGGGTGTGCCGAGCATGAGCTGTACGGCGGCGTGACGGCGGCCCGACCCGTGGTGGGCTCCGTGGCAGGGACCGCGGCGTGAGATGGGGGCGCCTGGTGTTCTGGTGTTCTGGTGTTCGCCGAGCGCCCTCATCGGCGGGGTGGTATGTCCGTATCGGACCAACTATCCCTATCTGTGAGTAACTTGAGCGCTCTCAATGACTCAATTCGGTCAAGTCCTAGTCGAATATGTTCTTTCGCGGTGTGCTCTTCCGGAACCATGCGGCAGGTGGCCCGCGAACGCGCGGGCCTGAACCCCCCTCACAGTTGCGAGAGAACTCCATGAGAAGAAGCGCAGCCGTGCTGTGCGGCGCCACCGTCGTCGTGGCCGGGACGCTCACAGCCGTCCCCGCCAACGCCAGCGCGTCGGACTCCGCGAACACCGTCCAGGCCGCCGCCGCGCAGGTCACCTGGAAGAAGTGCGCCACGGACGACTACCCGACGCTCCAGTGCGCGTCGGTGAAGGTGCCGCTCGACTACGCGAAGCCGAGCGGGAAGAAGATCACGCTGGCGCTGTCCCGCGTACCGCACACCGCGGACAAGTACCAGGGCCCGCTGCTGGTCAACCCGGGCGGCCCCGGCGGCAGCGGCCTGACGCTGGCCGGGTTCGTCGCCTCCAGCCTGCCCAAGGAGGTCGCGGCCCAGTACGACGTCATCGGCTTCGACCCGCGCGGAGTGGGCAAGAGCAAGCCCGCCCTTGACTGCAAGCCCGGTTACTTCAACCCGGTGCGCCCGGACTCCGTGCCCAGCACGCCCGCGATCGAGAAGGCCAACCTCGATCGCGCCAAGTCCTTCGCCAAGGCCTGCGGCACGAAGTACAAGGACGTCCTGCCGTACATCAACACCATCAGTGCCGTGAAGGACATGGACTCGATCCGGAAGGCACTCGGCGCCAAGAAGATCAACTACTTCGGTTACTCGTACGGCACCTACCTCGGCGCGGTCTACGCCAAGCTGTACCCCGAGCGGGTGCGGCGCCTGGTGCTGGACTCGATCGTCGACCCGACCGGAGTCTGGTACGAGGACAACCTCGCCCAGGACTACGCCTTCGACGCCCGCCACAAGGCGCTCATGGCGTGGATAGCCAAGTACGACTCCACCTACAAGCTGGGCACCGACCCGGCGAAGGTCGAGGCCAAGTGGTACGCCATGCGGGCGGCCGTGGCCAAGAAGCCCGCGGGCGGCAAGGTGGGCGCCTCCGAGCTGGAGGACATCTTCATACCCGGTGGCTACAACAACGGCTACTGGCCCACCCTCGCCAAGGTGTTCTCGGCGTACGTGAACGACAAGGACGAGGCCGCGCTGGTCAAGGCGTACGAGAACATCGCCGCCATCGACGCCTCCGGAGACAACGGCTACAGCATCTACACCTCGGTGCAGTGCCGCGACGCGTCCTGGCCGCGCGACTGGAAGCAGTGGCGCAAGGACAACTGGGCGGTGTACGAGAAGGCGCCGTTCATGGCCTGGAACAACGCCTGGTACAACGCGCCGTGCGCGTTCTGGCCGACGAAGTCGCTGAAGCCGGTGAACGTCGCCAACTCCAAGCTGCCGCCGGTGCTGCTCTTCCAGGCGACGGACGACGCGGCCACGCCGTACCAGGGCGGCGTCACCGTCCACAAGCTGCTCAAGAACTCCAGCCTGGTCGTCGAGCAGGGTGGCGGCAACCACGGCATCTCGCTGAGCGGTAACTCCTGCCTCGACAAGTACCTGGCGACGTACCTCACCAACGGCAAGGTGCCGCACGGCGCTGGTACGGCCGACGCCGTCTGCCAGAAGCTGCCCGACCCGAAGCCGCAGAGCACGCAGAGCACGAAGGCGGCGTCGAGCGCCGAGACCGGCTCCACACTGCACGGCATGCTCGGCTTCCGCGGCTGAGTGTTCCTGCCCGGGCCACGAGCGCGGGCGATGACCTCGCGCAATGAGCTCCGGCAATGAGCTCGCGCAACGAGAAGGGCGCCCGGTCCGTACCGGGCGCCCTTCGCTGTCGTACAGGAGTGATCAGAGCTTCTCGATCACGTAGTCGATGCACTTCGTCAGCGCCTCGACGTCCGCCGGGTCGATCGCCGGGAACATCGCGACGCGCAGCTGGTTGCGGCCGAGCTTGCGGTAGGGCTCGGTGTCGACGATGCCGTTGGCACGCAGGACCTTGGCGACGGCGGCGGCGTCGATCTCGTCCGTGAAGTCGATCGTGCCGATGACCTGGGAGCGCTTGGCCGGGTCGGCGACGAACGGGTTGGCGTACTTGATGTCCTCGGCCCAGCCGTACAGGGTGCGGGCGGAGGTCGCCGTGCGGCGGACCGCCCAGTCCAGGCCGCCCTGGCCGTTGATCCACTCCAGCTGCTGGTTGAGCAGGAAGAGGGTGGCGAGGGCCGGGGTGTTGTACGTCTGGTTCTTGCGGGAGTTGTCGATCGCCGTGGGGAGGCTGAAGAACTCCGGGATGTGGCGGCCGGACGCGTGGATGCGCTCGGCGCGCTCGATCGCGGCCGGGGAGAAGACGCCGATCCACAGGCCGCCGTCGGAGGCGAAGGACTTCTGCGGGGCGAAGTAGTAGACGTCGGTCTCGGCGATGTCGACCGGGAGACCGCCGGCGCCGGAGGTGGCGTCCACGAGGACCAGGGCGCCCTCGTCGGCGCCTGCCACGCGCTTGATGGGCATGGCGACACCGGTGGAGGTCTCGTTGTGGGTGAAGGCGTAGACGTCGACGTCCGCCTCGGCCTCCGGCTGCGGGTGGGTGCCGGGGTCGCTGGCGATGACGGTGGGTTCGGCCAGCCAGGGGGCCAGCTTCGCGGCCTTCGCGAACTTCGAGCTGAACTCGCCGAAGTTCAGGTGCTGCGACTTGTTCTCGATCAGGCCGTGCGTCGCGATGTCCCAGAAGGCCGTCGAGCCGCCGTTGCCGAGGACGACCTCGTAGCCCTCGGGGAGCTGGAACAGCTCGCTGATGCCCTCGCGCACCTGGCCGACCAGGTTCTTGACCGGGGCCTGGCGGTGGGAGGTACCGAGGAGGGAGGTTCCGGTGGCGGCCAGCGCGTCCAGCGCTTCCGTCCGCACCTTGGAGGGGCCCGCGCCGAAACGTCCGTCGGCGGGCTTGATGTCAGCGGGAATCTGGATCTCAGCCACGGAGTGAGGTTAGCCGGTGGGGGAAACCTCGGTGAAACCTCGTCCGTCGGGTGAGACGCGTTCGGGTGACCGTCCCTGGGGACTGCCGCCCCCAGACGGCCGCTCGCCGGTCGCGGCCGCCCAGTCAGTGCCCGGGGGCATGCTGGACGTATGACGGATCTTGAGGCTGCGCTGCGTACCGTCGTCCGGGGTGAGGTGGGATTCGACGTCACCTCTCGGGCGTTGACGACCATGGACGCGTCCAACTACCGGCGGGTCCCGAGGGGAGTCGTCGCTCCGAGAGACGCGGACGACGTGGCCGCCGTGCTGGAGGTCTGTCGCGCGCGTGGCGTGCCCCTCGTCGCCCGGGGCGCGGGTACGTCCATCGCCGGGCAGGCCACCGGCACCGGCGTCGTGCTGGACTTCACCCGGCACATGAACCGGCTCCTGTCGCTCGACCCGGAGACCCGCACCGCCGTCGTCCAGCCCGGCCTCGTCCTCGACCGCCTCCAGGACGCCGCCGCCCCGCACGGACTCCGCTTCGGCCCCGACCCCTCCACCCACAGCCGCTGCACGCTCGGCGGGATGATCGGCAACAACTCGTGCGGTTCGCACTCGGTGGCGTGGGGGACGACCGCGGACAGTGTGCGGGAGCTGGACGTGCTCACCGCGCGGGGGGAGCGGTTGCGGCTCGGGCAGGGATGGGCGGGCGCGCCGGAGGGGCTGCGGGCACTCGCCGAGGCCGGGTTGGCCCGTCTGCGGACCGGGTTTCCCGAGCTGCCGCGCTGCATCTCCGGGTACGCGCTGGACGCCCTGCTGCCGGAGAAGGGCGCCGATGTCGCCCGTTCCTTCTGCGGGAGCGAGGGCACCCTGGGCATCCTCACCGAGGCGGTCGTACGGCTGGTGGAGGCGCCACGCGCGCGTGCGCTCGCCGTGCTGGCGTACGGCGACGAGAGCGCGGCCGCGGAAGCGGCGGCCGGCCTGCTGCCGTACGGGCCGTTGACGGTGGAGGGGATGGCGGCCGACCTGGTGCCGTCGGCGGCGGCGCTGCCACGGGGCGGGGCCTGGCTGTTCGTGGAGACGGGCGGGGAGTCGGACGGGGAGGCACGCGCGCGTGCGGAGGCGATCGTGCGGGCCGCCGACGTCGTGGACGCGCTGATCGTGACGGACCCGGCCGGGCAGCGGGCACTGTGGCGCATCCGGGAGGACGCGAGCGGTACGGCGACCCGGATGCCCGACGGGAGCGAGGCGTGGCCCGGCTGGGAGGACTGCGCGGTGCCGCCTCAGCGCCTCGGGGCGTATCTGCGGGACTTCCGCGCGCTGCTGGCCGCGCACGGGCTGCGCGGGACGCCGTACGGGCACTTCGGGGACGGCTGCATCCACGTCCGGATCGACTTCGACCTGCTGACGCAGGCGGGCATCGGCCGCTTCCGGCGCTTCTCGGAGGAGCTCGCCGAGGTCGTCGTGGCGCACGGGGGCTCGCTGTCCGGGGAGCACGGGGACGGGCAGGCGCGGGCCGAGCTGCTGCCGAAGATGTACGGCACGGAGCTGGTCGCGCTCTTCGAGCGGGCGAAGGGAGTGTGGGACCCGGACGACCTGCTCAACCCCGGAATGCTGGTACGCCCGGCCCCGCTCGACTCGAACCTCCGGTTCGCCGTCCTGCCCCGGGAGCCGGTGGACGTGGCCTTCGGCTACCCGGCCGACGGCGGGGACTTCTCGGCGGCCGTACGGCGCTGCGTCGGGGTCGCCAAATGCCGTACGACGTCGGTGGCCGGCTCCGCCGTCATGTGCCCGTCCTTCCGGGCCACCGGCGAGGAGGAGCACTCCACGCGCGGGCGTGCCCGGCTGCTGCACGAGATGCTGGCCGGGGAACTGGTCACCGACGGGTGGCGGTCGACCGAGGTGCGCGACGCGCTGGACCTGTGCCTGTCCTGCAAGGGGTGCCGCTCCGACTGTCCGGTCGAGGTCGACATGGCCACGTACAAGGCGGAGTTCCTGCACCACCACTACGCCGGGCGGCGCCGCCCGGCCGCCCACTACAGCATGGGGCGGCTGCCGCAGTGGCTGCGCGCGGTGGCACGCACGCGCACGGCGTCACTGGTCAACGCCCTGGCCGCGGTACGGCCCTTGGCGTGGGCGGCGAAACGGCTCGGCGGGATCGCCCCGGAGCGGGGCATTCCGCGGCTGGCGAGGCAGACGTTCAGCCGGTGGTGGGAGCGGCGGGACAGGGCGGCCTTGGAGGGCGACCTGGTCATCCTGTGGCCGGACACCTTCACCGAGCACCTCTCGCCGTCCGTGGGGCAGGCGGCGGTACGCGTGCTGGAGGCGGCCGGACTGCGCGTGGCGCTGCCGCCGACGGTGCGGCTGAAGAGGGGGCCGGGGGGCGAGGGGACGACGGTGGCGCTGGACCCGATGTCCCTCCTGCGGGGCCGCAGCCGCGTCTGCTGCGGGCTGACGTACGTCTCGACGGGGCAGCTCGACCGCGCCCGCGCGGTGCTGCGGCGCACGCTGGACCTGATGGAGCCGGTGCTGGAGACCGCCGCCCCGGTCGTGGTCCTGGAGCCGAGCTGCGCCGCCGCCCTCCGCGCCGACCTGCCGGAACTCCTGCACGACGACCCACGGGCCCGCCGCCTCGCCGACCGCGTCCTGACCTTCGCCGAGGCGCTGCAACGCCTGGCCCCCGACTGGACCCCGCCCCGCCTGGACCGCCCGGTGGTCGGCCAGACCCACTGCCACCAGCACGCGGTCCTCGGCGACGAGGCCGACCGCCGCCTGCGTCGAGCCGCTCTGCTCTCCGGCGAACTGAGCGGCGGCTGCTGCGGCCTCGCGGGTGACTTCGGCTTCGAAAAAGGGCACTTCGAGGTGTCGACGTCCTGCGCCGAGGAACAGCTGCTGCCTTCGGTGCGGGGAGCGGGGGAGGGGGCGCTGGTACTGGCGGACGGTTTCTCGTGCCGGACCCAGGTGGAGCAGCTGGCCGGGGTGCGGGCACGGCATTTGGCGGAAGTGTTGGCGGAGGGGGTGGAGGGGAGTGGGGTCTGAGAGGTGGTCGGCACGGTCGGTGCGGTCGGATCGGGTGGTGCCGGGACGGCTGGGCCGCGTGGCCGTCCTCTCCGACATACACGGCGTCCTCCCCGCCCTGGAGGCGGTGGTAGCGGCAGTGTGGTCGGCAGGGGTTGGCCGGACCGGGTTCCCGAGCCGGCCGTACTGGACTGGCCTCTGTCGAGATGAGGGGTGCGGGGTCCGCTCGTAGGGTGGCAGGTGAGCCGTCCAAGGAGCGCTGACCATGCCCCTGCACCTGCAGCCCATCACCCGTGACGAGCACCTGGCCTTCGTTGCGGGCCGTTCATCCGTCAGCCATATGCAGGTGCCGTCCTGGGGTGAGGTGAAGCCCGACTGGCGGGCGGAGAGCCTGGGGTGGTTCGACGGGGAGCGGGGCGGCGGGCGGCTGGTCGGGGTGGGGCTGGTGCTGTACCGGCCGCTGCCGAAGGTGCAGAGGTACCTGGCGTATCTGCCGGAGGGGCCGCTCATCGACTGGTACGCGCCCGACCTCTGCGAGCGCTGGCTCGACCCGATGCTCGGGTACCTCAAACGGCAGGGGGCCTTCTCGGTGAAAATGGGCCCGCCCGTCGTCGTACGCCGCTGGAGCGCCGACGCGGTGAAGGCCGCCATCGCCGACCCGGCCGCCCGGCGGCTGCGCGACGCGGAGCCGACGTCGTGCGAACAGGGCGCCCTCGACATCGCCGACCGGCTGCGACGCACCGGCTGGCGGCAGACCGAGCCCGGTGGTGAGGAGGGCTTCGCCGCCGGTCAGCCGCGGTACGTCTGCCAAGTGCCGTTCGCCGGGCGGTCGTTGGACGACCTCCACCGCGGCCTCAACCAGCAGTGGCGGCGCAACATCAAGAAGGCCGAGAAGGCGGGCGTGAAGGTCGAACGGGGCGGCTACGAGGACCTGCCCGTCTTCCACGAGCTCTACGCCGAGACCGCCGAGCGGGACCGTTTCCTCCCGCGCCCCCTGACCTACTTCCAGCGCATGTGGACCGCGCTCACCGCCGAGCACCCCGACCGCATGCGGCTCTATCTCGCCCACCACGACGGCGACACCCTCGCCGCCGCCACCATGCTCACCGTCGGCGACCATGTGTGGTACTCCTACGGCGCCTCCACCAGCCGCAAGCGCGAGGTCCAGCCGAACAACGCCCTGCAGTGGCGGATGATGACCGACGCCCATGAACTCGGTGCCCGCGTCTACGACTTCCGCGGCATCACGGACACCCTGGAGGAGTCCAACCATCTGCTCGGCCTGCTGCGGTTCAAGGTGGGCGCCGGGGGTGAGGCCGTGGAGTACCTGGGGGAGTGGGACTTCCCGCTCAACCGGCTGCTGCAGAAGGCGCTGGATCTGTACATGGCGCGGCGGTAGGTCACATGGGGCGGGGACAGGCCACATGGCGCGGGGCCCAGGCCCGATTGCGCGGCGACAGTCCACACTCCGGGACAGTGGCGTCATGGGTTCACACGCCTGACGAGGTCTACTACCCTGGACTCGGCAGTACAGCATGATGAACATCCTCCCCGCGAAGAGCCGAGTCCCCTGGAACGCCCGTGAGCACCCCCGATGCCACCGCCGCCACACCCTCGCCGACCCGCACCCGGGCGTCCGTACCCGAGTCGACGGCGGGCGCCCCGCGCCGCTGGGGCTCTCTCGGCCCCGTCGGCCTGGTGCTCGCCGGAGGGGTCTCGGTGCAGTTCGGCGGCGCCCTGGCGGTGAGCCTGATGCCGAGGGCCGGGGCGCTCGGGGTGGTGGCACTGCGGCTGCTGGTGGCGGCGGTCGTCCTGCTGCTGGTCTGCCGGCCGCGGCTGCGCGGTCACTCCCGTACCGACTGGGGCACGGTGATCGTCTTCGGCATCACGATGGCCGCGATGAACGGCCTCTTCTACCAGTCGGTCGCCCGTATCCCCCTGGGCCCCGCGGTCACCCTTGAGGTGCTCGGCCCGCTCGCCCTCTCCGTCCTGACCTCGCGACGCGCGATCAACGTCGTCTGGGCCGGACTCGCCCTCGCCGGCGTCTTCCTTCTCGGCGGCGGGGGGTTCGGCGCCCTCGACCCCATAGGTGTCGCCTTTGCCCTGGGGGCCGGCGCCATGTGGGCGGCGTACATCATCTTCAGTGCCCGTACGGGCCGACGCTTCCCCCAGGCCGACGGGCTGGCGCTCGCGATGGCGGTGGGGGCCGTCCTGTTCCTGCCCCTGGGGATCGCCGAATCGGGCATGAAGCTCGCCGACCCGGTCACCCTCGGGCTGGGCGCGGCCGTGGCGATCCTCTCCTCGGTCCTCCCCTACACCCTCGAACTCCTCGCCCTGCGCCGCATGCCCGCGCCGACCTTCGCGATCCTGATGAGCCTGGAGCCGGCCGTCGCCGCGACCGCCGGTTTCCTCATCCTCAGCCAGGCCCTCACGGCCGTACAGGCCTTGGCGATCGCCCTGGTGATCGCGGCGAGCATGGGGGCGGTGCGGACGCAGGTGGGGAGCAGGGGCTCGGCCCGGCCCTCCGGCTGACCCCTTCGGGGCGGCGCCCGTGAGATCCTCCACCGCGCCGTGAAGGAAGGGGGGCGAGCCGTCATGCGGACCGAGAACCGTGGGAAGACCGCGGGTTGGGCGAAGGTTCTCGCCTGGCTCGTGTTCATCGTCGTGCTCCCCCTGGTCGTCTGGTTCCTGCTCTCCCTCCAGAACTCGGCCGCCTTCCCCTGGTGAAGCCGGCTGCGGCCGGTTCTCGGGGGGGCGCACCCCCGTGCAGGGCGGTCACCCCGGCCCGAACAAATTAATGCAAGCATGCTTGCTTGTTTCTGGTCCCGCTGCCATGCTCCCCCCATGGCCGACCCCACGCCCGTGTTCGACGACCTGCGTGCCGAAAGCGACGAACTCGACAGCCTCGTCGCGGAGTTGAGCCCCGAACAGTGGGCGCTCCCGACCCCTGCCCCCGGCTGGACGATCGCCCACCAGGTCGCCCACCTCGCCTGGACCGACCACTCGGCCCTGCTGGCGGTGACCGACGTGGACGCCTTCCACGCGCTGGTGGAGGAGGCGCTGAAGGCCCCGGGCTCCTTCGTCGACGAGGGAGCGCAGGAGGGGGCCCGGCTGGCGTCTGCCGAGCTGCTGGCGCGGTGGCGGGAAGGGCGTGCCGCCCTGGACGCGGCGTTGCGCGAGGCATCCCCCGGCGCGAGGTTCCCCTGGTACGGCCCGCCCATGTCCGCCGCCTCCATGGCCACGGCCCGGCTTAGGGAGACCTGGGCCCACGGTCTGGACATCGCCGACGCACTCGGTGTGGTGCGCACACCTACCGAGCGGCTGAGGCATGTGGTGTGGATCGGGGTACGGACCCGGGACTTCGCCTTCGGCATCCATGGACTTCCCGCACCGCTCGACGACTTCCGCGTCGAACTCGTGTCGCCGTCCGGCGAGGTGTGGGCATACGGCCCCGAAGACGCCCCGCAGCGCGTCACCGGCCCGGCGCTCGACTTCTGTCTCCTGGTCACCCAGCGCGCCCACCGCTCCGACCTCGCCCTGCGCGCCGAGGGCCCGGACGCCGACCGCTGGTTCGACATCGCCCAGGTCTTCGCGGGGCCGCCCGGCGAGGGCCGCGCACCGAAGGGTGCGGCGCAGTGACCCCACCCAGCCGGCCCAGCCCGCCCTCCGCGCCGGTTCTGCGGGTCGGCAACGCCTCCGGCTTCTACGGCGACCGCTTCGACGCCATGCGCGAGATGCTCACCGGCGGCGAACTGGACGTCCTCACCGGCGACTACCTCGCCGAGCTCACCATGCTGATCCTCGGCCGGGACCGGCTGAAGGACCCCGGCGCGGGATACGCCCGTACCTTCCTGCGGCAGCTGGAGGAGTGCCTCGGGCTCGCGCACGAGCGGGGCGTCAGGATCGTCGCCAATGCGGGCGGCCTGAATCCGGCCGGACTCGCGGACGCCGTACGGAGGTTGGCGGACCGTCTCGGCGTCCCCGTCCGGGTGGCCCACGTCGAGGGCGACGACCTCAAGGGCCGGTATCCGGACAGCCTCGCCGCCCACGCCTACCTCGGCGGCTTCGGGATCGCCGCCTGCCTGCGGGAGGGCGCGGACATCGTCGTCACCGGGCGGGTGACGGACGCGGCCCTGGTCACCGGGCCCGCCGCCGCTCATTTCGGGTGGCGGCCGGGGGAGTACGACCGGCTCGCGGGCGCTGTCGTCGCCGGGCATGTGCTGGAGTGCGGGGCGCAGGCGACCGGCGGAAACTACGCGTTCTTCACCGAGGGCGACGTCCGCCGCCCCGGCTTCCCGCTCGCCGAGCTCCATGAGGACGGCAGCTGCGTCATCACCAAGCACCCCGGCACCGGCGGCTTCGTCGACGTCGGCACGGTCACGGCCCAGCTGCTGTACGAGACGGGGGGCGCCCGGTACGCGGGGCCGGACGTCACCGCCCGCCTGGACACCGTACGGCTCACCCAGGACGGCCCCGATCGCGTCCGCGTCGAGGGCGTACGGGGAGAGGCACCGCCCCCGACGCTCAAGGTCGGCGTCAACCGCCTCGGCGGCTTCCGGGGCGAGGTCGCCTTCGTGCTCACCGGCCTCGACATCGAGGCCAAGGCCGCCCTCGTGCGCGCACAGATGACGGACGCGCTCGCCAAGTCGCCGCCTTCCGACGTCCGTTGGGATCTCGTCCGCACCGACCGGCCGGACGCCCCGACCGAGGAGACGGCGAGCGCGCTGCTGCGGCTCGTCGTACGCGACCCGGACCAGGAGGTCGTCGGGCGGACGCTGAGCGGGGCCGCCGTGGAGCTGGCACTCGCGAGTTACCCCGGCTTCCATGTGCTGGCGCCACCCGGAAAGGGCTCGCCCTATGGGGTCTTCGAGGATGTGTACGTCCCCCATGGTGCCGTCGACCATGTGGCCGTCCTCCACGACGGACGCCGGGTCCCTGTGCCGCCGGCCCATGTGCCGTCAGCCCATGTCTCGGCAGCCCATGTGCCGCCGGCCCACGACACGGCCGTACTCCACGAGGTGCCGGAGCCGCCGGTCCCGCCGCTTCCGGAGCCCGCCCTTCCGGAGCCGTTGCCGGACGGGCCCACGCAACGCGCCCCCCTCGGCCTCGTCGCAGGCGCCCGCAGCGGGGACAAGGGAGGGAACGCCAACGTCGGCGTCTGGGTGCGCACGGACGACGCCTGGCGCTGGCTCGCGCACGAGCTCACCGCCGACCGGTTCCAGCAGCTGATCCCCGAAAGCCGCGGGCTGAAGGTCACCCGACACCTCCTGCCCAACCTCCGCGCCCTCAACTTCGTCGTCGACGGCATCCTCGGCGCGGGCGTCGCCGCCCAGCACCGCTTCGACCCGCAGGCCAAGGCCCTCGGCGAATGGCTGCGCAGCCGCCACCTCGACATCCCGGAGGCCCTCCTGTGACCGTCCTCGCCTCTTCCCTGGACACGCAGAGCCCCGATTACGCGGCCAACCGCGAGGTCATGCTCGCCAAACTCGCCGACCTCGACGCCGAGCACGCCAAGGCGCTCGCGGGGGGCGGGGAGAAGTACGTCGAACGGCACCGAAAGCGCGGCAAGCTCCTCGCCCGCGAGCGCATCGAGCTGCTCCTCGACCCCGACACGCCCTTCCTGGAGCTGTCCCCGCTGGCGGCCTGGGGCAGCGACTACACGGTCGGCGCGTCCCTCGTCACCGGTATCGGGGTCGTCGAGGGCGTCGAGTGCCTGATCACCGCCAACGACCCGACCGTGCGCGGCGGAGCGAGCAATCCCTGGTCGTTGAAGAAGGCCCTGCGCGCCAACGACATCGCCCTCGCCAACCGGCTGCCCTGCATCAACCTCGTCGAGTCGGGCGGCGCCGACCTGCCGTCCCAGAAGGAGATCTTCATCCCCGGAGGCGCCATCTTCCGGGACCTGACGCGGCTGTCCGCAGCCGGGATCCCCACGATCGCGGTCGTCTTCGGCAACTCGACGGCCGGCGGGGCGTACGTCCCCGGCATGTCCGACCACGTGATCATGGTCAAGGAACGCGCCAAGGTGTTCCTCGGCGGCCCGCCCCTGGTGAAGATGGCGACCGGCGAGGAGAGCGACGACGAGTCGCTGGGCGGCGCTCAGATGCACGCGCGCGTGTCGGGCCTCGCGGACTACTTCGCGGTGGACGAACCGGACGCGCTGCGGCAGGCACGCCGCGTGGTGGCCCGCCTCAACCACCGCAAGGCGTACGGCGACCCGGGCCCCGCCGAACCGCCCAAGTACTCCGCCGACGAACTCCTCGGCATCGTCCCCGGCGACCTCAAGACCCCCTTCGACCCCCGTGAGGTCATCGCCCGGATCGTCGACGCCTCCGACTTCGACGAGTTCAAGCCGATGTACGGAACGAGCCTGACCACCGGCTGGGCGGCCCTGCACGGCTATCCGGTCGGCGTGCTGGCGAACGCCCAAGGGGTCCTGTTCAGCGAGGAGTCCCAGAAGGCGGCCCAGTTCATCCAGCTGGCGAACCAGCGGGACATCCCCCTGCTCTTCCTGCACAACACCACCGGCTACATGGTGGGCAGCCAGTACGAGCAGGGCGGCATCATCAAGCACGGCGCGATGATGATCAACGCGGTGAGCAACAGCCGCGTGCCCCACCTCTCCGTCCTCATGGGGGCGTCGTACGGCGCCGGCCACTACGGAATGTGCGGCCGCGCCTACGACCCCCGCTTCCTGTTCGCCTGGCCCAGCGCCAAGTCGGCCGTCATGGGCCCCCAGCAGCTCGCCGGCGTCCTCTCCATCGTCGCCCGGCAGTCGGCGGCCGCGAAGGGACAGCCGTACGACGAGGAAGGCGACGCCGCCCTGCGCGCCATGGTCGAGCAGCAGATCGAGTCCGAGTCGCTGCCGATGTTCCTGTCGGGGCGGCTGTACGACGACGGCGTCATCGACCCGCGCGACACCCGCACCGTCCTGGGCCTGTGCCTGTCCGCCATCCACACCGCCCCCTACGAAGGCGCGCGGGGCGGCTTCGGCGTCTTCCGGATGTGAGGCAAATGATTTCGACTCTGCTCGTCGCCAACCGGGGCGAGATCGCCTGCCGTGTCTTCCGCACCTGCCGTGAGCTGGGAATCCGGACGGTCACCGTGTACTCGGACGCCGACGAGAACGCCCTCCACGCGCGCGTGGCGGACGCGGCGGTACGGCTGCCGGGTGCGGCGCCCTCCGCGACGTATCTGGACGGCGACCTGATCGTGAAGGCGGCCGTGGCGGCCGGCGCGGACGCCGTGCACCCCGGCTACGGCTTCCTCTCCGAGAACGCCGACTTCGCACGCGCCGTCCTCGACGCGGGACTCGTCTGGATCGGCCCGCCCCCCGAGGCGATCGAGGCGATGGCGTCCAAGACGCGGGCCAAGGAGCTGATGGGGCTGGCGCCCCTGGGCGAGGTCACCGAGGCCGACCTGCCCGTGCTGGTGAAGGCCGCCGCGGGCGGCGGAGGGCGCGGGATGCGGATCGTGCGCTGCCTGGAGGAGCTCGACGGCGCGTTGCAGAGCGCGCGTGCCGAGGCCGCGAGCGCCTTCGGGGACGGCGAGGTCTTCGTCGAGCCGTACATCGAGCACGGCCGCCACGTCGAGGTGCAGGTCCTCGCCGACACCCACGGCACGGTCTGGGCGCTCGGCACCCGCGACTGCTCCCTGCAGCGCCGCCACCAGAAGGTGATCGAGGAGTCCCCGGCACCCGGGCTCTCCGAGGCGCTCACCGACGAGCTGCACGCCCTCGCCGTACGGGCCGCCCGCGCCGTCGACTACGTCGGCGCCGGCACCGTCGAGTTCCTGGTGGCCGGCGACAAGGCGCACTTCCTGGAGATGAACACCCGCCTCCAGGTCGAGCACCCCGTGACCGAAGCGGTCCTCGACCTCGACCTGGTCGCGGAACAGATCCGCGTCGCCGAAGGCCACGCCCTCGCCGCCGACCCGCCACGCGCGCGTGGCCACGCGATCGAGGCCCGCCTCTACGCCGAGGACCCGGCCCGTGACTGGGCCCCGCAGACCGGCACCCTGCACCGTTTCGCCGTACCCGAGGGCGTGCGGCTGGACACCGGCTTCACCGACGGCGACGAGATCGGCGTCCACTACGACCCGATGCTCGCCAAGCTCGTCGCCCACGCCCCCACGCGCGCGGCGGCCATCCGCAAACTCGCGGGCGCCCTGGAACGGGCGACGCTCCACGGCCCGGTCACCAACCGGGACCTCCTCGTCCGCTCCCTGCGCCACGAGGAGTTCACCACCGCCCGCATGGACACCGGCTTCTACGACCGCCACCTCACCGACCTGACCGAGCCGACCCCGGACCCCTACGCCCCCCTGGCCGCCGCCCTCGCCGACGCCCACGGCCGCTCCCGCTTCGGCGGCTGGCGCAACGTGCCGTCCCAGCCGCAGGTCAAGCGGTATGTCATGGCAGGCGAGGAGATCGAGGTCCACTACCGGCACACGCGGCAGGGCCTGGCGGCGGACGGGGTCCGGGTCGTCCACGCGGACGCACGTCTCGTCGTGCTGGAAGTGGACGGCGTGCGAAGGAACTTTGAGGTCGCGCGGTACGGCAACGAGATCCACGTGAACGCCACACACCTCACGGCACTGCCCCGCTTCCCGGACCCGACAGCCCAGCACGCACCGGGTTCGTTGCTCGCGCCGATGCCGGGGACGGTCGTACGAGTCGCCGAGGGCCTGACCGTAGGAGCGCCTGTGCAGGCCGGAGAGCCCCTGCTGTGGCTGGAGGCGATGAAGATGCAGCACAAGATTCAGGCGCCTGTCACAGGGACGCTGAGCGCCTTGCACGCCGTGCCCGGCCAGCAGGTGGAGGTCGGCGCATTGCTGGCCGTCGTTGAGGAGGACCAATGAGCGCCATCATCGAAACGGACGAGCACAAAGCGCTGCGTGCCGCCGTCGCCCAGCTCGGCAAGCGGTATGGACGCGACTACATCACCAGGATCGTCGGCGAGGGCCGCCACCCCGAAGAACTGTGGTCCGAGGCCGCGAAGCTCGGTTACCTGGGCGTCAACCTCCCCGAGGAGTACGGAGGCGGAGGTGGCGGCATCTCGGAACTCTCCATAGTCCTGGAAGAACTGGGGGCGGCGGGCTGTCCCCTCCTCATGATGGTCGTCTCCCCGGCGATCTGCGGGACGGTCATCGCTCGCTTCGGCACCGACGCGCAGAAGCGCCAGTGGCTGCCCGCCCTGGCCGACGGCACCCGCACGATGGCCTTCGGCATCACCGAACCCGACGCCGGTTCCAACAGCCACCGCATCACGACAACGGCACGCAAAGACGGCCTCGATTGGGTGCTCAACGGCCGCAAAGTCTTCATCTCCGGCGTCGACATAGCGGACGCGACCCTCATAGTCGGCCGCACGGAAGACGCCCGCACCGGCCGCCTCAAGCCCTGCCTCTTCATCGTCCCGCGCGACGCCGAGGGCTTCACACGCCGCCAGATCGACATGGAACTCAACGCCGCCGAGAAGCAGTTCGAGCTGACTCTGGACGACGTACGGCTCCCCTCCGACGCCCTCGTCGGCGACGAGGACGCGGGCCTCCTCCAGCTCTTCGCCGGCCTCAACCCCGAACGCATCATGACGGCCGCCTTCGCGATCGGCATGGGACGGTACGCCCTCACGCGTGCCGTCGAGTACGCGCGCGACCGCACCATATGGAACGCCCCCATCGGCGCCCACCAGGCCATCGCGCACCCCCTCGCCCAGGCGCACATCGATCTCGAACTGGCCCGCCTGATGATGCAGAAGGCGGCCTACCTGTACGACGCAGGTGACGACGTCGGCGCGGGCGAGGCCGCCAACATGGCCAAGTACGCGGCCGGGGAAGCCTGCGTGAAGGCCGTCGACCAGGCCGTGCACACCCTGGGCGGAAACGGGCTCACCCGCGAGTTCGGCCTCGCCTCGTTGATAACCGCCGCGCGCGTGTCTCGTATTGCTCCGGTGAGCCGGGAGATGATTCTCAACTACGTCTCCCACCAGACCCTGGGCCTGCCCAAGTCGTACTGACCGGCACCGTGTCGTGCCGGTCGCGAGGAGGAACGATGTTCCGCAGCGAGTACGCAGACGTCCCGGCCGTAGAACTCCCCATCCACGAGGCCGTACTGGGCCGGGCCGCCGAGTTCGGCGACGCGCCCGCGCTCGTCGACGGCACGGACGGCACCACCCTCACGTACGAACAACTGGACCGCTTCCACCGGCGCATCGCCGCCGCCCTCGCCGAGGCGGGCGTCCGCAAGGGCGACGTCCTCGCCCTGCACAGCCCCAACACGGTCGCCTTCCCCACCGCGTTCTACGCCGCCACGCGCGCGGGTGCCTCTGTCACGACCGTGCACCCGCTCGCCACGCCCGAGGAGTTCGCCAAGCAGCTCAAGGACTCCGCGGCCCGCTGGATCGTCACCGTCTCACCACTGCTGGAGGCCGCACGCCGGGCCGCCGAACTCGCCGGCGGGGTGCAGGAGATCTTCGTGTGCGACAGCGCGCCGGGACACCGGTCGCTCATCGACATGCTGGCGTCGGCGGCCACCGAACCGCAGGTCGCCATCGACCCCGTCGCGGACGTCGCCGCCCTGCCCTACTCGTCGGGCACCACCGGCATCCCCAAGGGCGTGATGCTCACCCACCGCCAGATCGCCACCAACCTCGCCCAGCTCGAACCCGCGATATCGGCCGGCCCCGGCGACCGCATCCTCGCCGTACTGCCCTTCTTCCACATCTACGGCCTGACAGCCCTCATGAACGCACCGCTACGGGTCGGTGCCACAGTGGTCGTCCTGCCCCGCTTCGACCTGGAGACCTTCCTCAAGGCCATCCAGAACCACCGCATCACCGGCCTCTACGTCGCCCCGCCGATCGTCCTCGCCCTCGCCAAGCACCCACTGGTCGAGCAGTACGACCTGTCGTCCCTGAGGTACATCGTCAGCGCCGCCGCACCCCTGGACGCCAAGCTCGCCGCCGCCTGCTCGCAGCGCCTCGGCCTGCCGCCGGTCGGCCAGGCGTACGGCATGACGGAACTGTCCCCCGGCACCCACGTCGTCCCCCTGGACGCCATGCACGACGCGCCCCCCGGAACGGTCGGCAGGCTCATCGCCGGCACCGAGATGCGCATCGTCTCCCTCGACGACCCCGACAAGGACCTCGACGTCGGCGAGTCCGGCGAGATCCTCATCCGCGGCCCCCAGGTCATGAAGGGCTACCTCGGCCGCCCCGACGCCACCGCCGCGATGATCGACCCCGACGGCTGGCTGCACACCGGCGACGTGGGACACGTGGACGAAGGCGGCTGGCTGTTCGTCGTCGACCGGGTGAAGGAGCTCATCAAGTACAAGGGCTTCCAGGTGGCCCCCGCCGAACTGGAGGCACTCCTGCTCACCCACCCCGGCATCGCGGACGCGGCGGTGATCGGCGTCTACAACGACGACAACAACGAAGTCCCGCACGCGTACGTGGTCCGCCAGCCGACCGCCACCGACCTCTCCGAAGGAGAGGTCATGATGTACGTCGCCGAACGCGTCGCCCCCTACAAGCGGATCCGCCAGGTCACCTTCATCGACGGCGTCCCACGGGCCGCCTCCGGCAAGATCCTGCGCCGCGAACTGCGGGCCCTCAAGGAGAGCGCCCGCACCGAGAGCACGCTCAAGGAGGGCACATGACCCTGATCGGCCGCACACGCGCGCGTGCCGTGGAAACTTTCACCCTGGACTCCCCGGACAACCGCAACGCGCTCTCGGCCGCACTCGTGGGCGAGCTCACCGACGCGCTGACGGACTGCGCCAAGGACACCGACGTCCGCGCGATCGTCCTCACCCACACCGGCAACACGTTCTGCGCGGGCGCCGACCTGCGCGACCCGCCGCACCCGGACGCACTGGTCGCACTGCTCCGGCAGATCGTGGAGCTGCCCAAGCCCGTCGTCGCCCGCGTCACCGGCCACGTACGCGCGGGCGGCCTGGGCCTGCTCGCGGCCTGCGACATCACGGCGGCGACGCGCGAGTCCACCTTCGCCTTCACGGAGGTGCACATAGGCGTCGCCCCCGCGGTCATCTCCCTCCCCCTCCTCCCGCGCACCGACCCCCGCGCCCTGGCCCGCTACTACCTGACCGGCGAACGCTTCACCGCCCCGGAGGCGGCCCGCATCGGCCTGCTCACGACGCAGGGCGAGGACGTCGACGAGACCCTCGCCCCCGTCCTGGACGGCCTGCGCCGGGCCTCTCCGCAGGCCCTGGCCGAGACGAAGGCGCTGCTCACGGCTAAGGTGCTGGAAACCTTCGACCGGGACGCGGCCGACCTGACCGCGCTCTCGGCCCGGCTGTTCTCCTCCGCCGAAGCCCGCGAGGGGATGACGGCCTTCCTCGAAAGACGGGATCCGCAATGGGTGGTGTGAGCGCAGTCGGCGACCGCGTGGACCGAGCGGACCGCGTGCCCAAACAGGACCGCAGCCGTGCCACCCGGCAACGGCTCCTGGAAGCCGCCGTGGCCTGCCTCGCCGAACACGGCTGGGCGGGCTCCACGGTGTCCGTCGTCGCCGAACGCGCCGGCGTCTCCCGCGGCGCCGCCCAGCACCACTTCCCGACCCGCGAGGACCTCTTCACGGCGGCCGTCGAGTACGTCGCCGAGGAACGCTCGACGGCACTGCGGGCCCTGTTCCCCGAGGGCGCGGCGGGAGACCGCCGGGCAGTGGTGTCGGCACTGGTGGACCTCTACACCGGCCCCCTGTTCCGCGCCGCCCTGCACCTGTGGGTGGCCGCGTCGAACGAAGAGCAGCTACGGCCGAGGGTCACCGAACTCGAGGCCCGCGTCGGCCGCGAGACCCACCGCATCGCCGTGGACCTCCTGGGCGCCGACGAGTCCCGACCGGGCGTACGCGAGACGGTCCAGGGCCTGCTGGACATGGCCCGCGGCCTGGGCCTGGCCAACCTCCTCACCGACGACACCGCCCGCCGCGACCGTGTGGTCGCGCAGTGGGCGGCGCTGCTGGAGGAGGCGCTGGGCTGAGGGCGTTGTCAGTGGCGGGACTTACTGTTCGGGCATGGGTGATCACTTCCAGACGATCGTCGACCGCGACGCGAGCCCGCAGCAGGCGCCACACCTCGCCGAGCGCGTGGTCGAGTGGCTGGTGGCCGAGGGAATCGTGCTCGCCGAGCGCACGGACTGCGTCCTCGGGCAGCCGCTCGGCCATCCTCCGGGCCCTCACTGGCAACGGGCCGTGGGGCCGGACGACGCCGACCGGGACCCCTCGGACGGCCTCGCCGTGTACACCGGGCGCACCGTGTTCCACGGCGGCCAGGGCGAGCCGGAGGCGGTGACCTGCCCGCGCTGCGGGGTCACCACCCGGCTGATCACCGACGAGTGGGAGCTGATCGACGACGCCTGGGCACCGTTCAGCAAGGCCATCGACGCCTGGCACAAGACGGGCGAGGCCCAGGCCGACTGCCCGTCCTGCGCCGAAGCCGTCCCCCTGCCCGACTGGACCTGGACCGACGACTACTTCGCCTTCGCCCACTTCGGCTTCGAGTTCTGGAACTGGCCCCCGTTCACCGAGGAGTTCCGCACCCGAATATCCGAGCTCCTGGACGGCCACCGCACGGCTTACGTGTGGGGCAAGCTCTGACCCTCAGTCGTCCTCGCCGCTCTCGACGTCCTGCTGCAGCTCGCGTTGCTTCTGCTGGTCCAGCTTCTTCGCCCCCTTCTTCTCCTCGTCCGACTCTTCCCCACCGGCGCTCGTCCCCACCGCCGGACTCGGGGACGCGGTCGGGGACGGGCTCGACCTCACGGGGGACACGGATGCGGAGGCACCCGTGCCGGGCGGTGCCTCGGACTTCGTGCCCTCCGCCCCGGCGTTGTCCGGCGAGAACCACAGCATGCCGAGGAGCATCGCAGCCACGAAGAGCACCGCTCCGGCGGCCGTGACGACCATGCGCCGTGTCGCAGTCCGGGACACGGACCCGGTCCGTGACCGGGACCCGGGTCTGGATCCGGGGCGGCCGACGGACGCCGTCCCTCGGGCCGACGGCAGCATGTACGTGGTCGGGGTGCTGGTCTCACCCACCTGCTGCGCCCCGGGGGCGGGCGCCGACGCGACCGGCGGACGCCGGGACGGCGCGGTCGCGTCGGGCAATGGCTCGGGGCGTCCCTGCCAGGCACCGTCGGCGAACCAGTCGGCGGCCTGCTGGGCGGTGGGCCGGTGCTCCGGGTCCTTGGCCAGGAGGCCGAGGAGGTAGTTCTCGAAGGCGGGCGGGAGGCCGGGGACACCCAGCTCGCGGGGCGGCACCGGGGCGGCGTCGAGGTGCTGGTGCAGGATGGCGACGGCGCTGTCGGCCTGGAACGGCGGGCGGCCGGTCAGCAGCTGGTAGAGCACACAGCCCAGGGCGTAGACGTCGGAGGCCGGGCCCGCCGGCTGCCCCAGGGCACGCTCGGGGGCCAGGTAGAGGCTCGTGCCGACGATCTGGCCGGTGGCGGTGAGCGCGGCTCCGGGGTCGTCGAGGAAGCGGGCGATGCCGAAGTCACCGATCTTGAGGGTGCCGTCGGCGTCCAGGAGCAGGTTGCCGGGCTTGATGTCCCGGTGGACGATGCCCTGCCGGTGCGCGGCGGCCAGTCCCGCGGCGGCCTGGGCGGCGATACGGGCCACGCGTTCGGCGGGCTGTGCGCCGGACCGCGCCAGCACCCCGGCGAGGTTGTCGCCCTGGACGAGCTCCATCACCAGGAAGAGCCGGTTGTCGTACTCGCCGAAGTCCCGGACGCCGACCACGTTGGGGTGGTCGATCCGGGCCGCGGTCTGCGCCTCCAGGCGGAAGCGGGTGGCGGCGGTGGGGTCGGAGTCCTGGGGCAGGAGGAGCTTGACGGCCACCGGCCGGGCGAGCATCTCGTCGTAGGCCCGCCAGACCTCCCCCATCCCACCGCGTCCGATCGACTCGCTCAGCCGGTAGCGGCCCGCTATCAGCACCAGTTCTCATCCTCATGCCGTGAGACGTTTCGGTCGCCGCAGGCCGTAACTCGCCGTGTGGGGACGGGAGATGGTGGGGGGTGCCGCAGCCGACCCAGCATACTGGCGAAGTGGATCAGTCACGTTCCGTATGCCGTCGTCTCCGGGGTGGCGAGAGTCGCCGAGCGGCATCACGCGGGGCTGCTCGGCCCCGCGTGATGACCTGTCCGGAGAGGCCGGGATCCCGTACGACAGGACGGGATCCCGTACGCATCGGAATCAGTGCGCGATGTCCGCGTAGCCCTCGATCTCGCGCGGGTTGCGCGGGCCCGGGCCGATGTAGCGCGCGGACGGGCGGACGAGGCGGCCGGTGCGCTTCTGCTCCAGGATGTGCGCCGACCAGCCGGCCGTACGGGCGCAGGTGAACATCGACGTGAACATGTGCGCCGGGACCTCCGCGAAGTCCAGGACGATGGCCGCCCAGAACTCGACATTGGTGGCCAGGACGCGGTCGGGGCGGCGGTTGTGGAGCTCTTCCAGGGCCGCCTTCTCCAGGGCTTCGGCGACCTCGAAGCGGGGAGCGCCGAGCTCCCGGGCGGTGCGGCGCAGGACGCGGGCGCGGGGGTCCTCGGCGCGGTAGACGCGGTGACCGAAGCCCATGAGGCGTTCGCCCTTGTCGAGGGTCTGCTTGACGTACGCCCCGGCGTCACCGGTGCGCTCGATCTCCTCGATCATGTGCAGGACGCGGGAGGGCGCGCCGCCGTGCAGCGGGCCGGACATGGCTCCTACGGCGCCGGAGAGGGCGGCGGCCACATCGGCGCCGGTCGAGGCGATGACGCGGGCCGTGAACGTGGACGCGTTCATGCCGTGCTCGGCGGCGGAGGTCCAGTAGGCGTCCACGGCGGCGACGTGCTTGGGATCGGGCTCGCCGCGCCAGCGGATCATGAAGCGCTCGACGACGGACTGGGCCTTGTCGATCTCGCGCTGCGGGACCATCGGCAGCCCCTGACCGCGCGCGGACTGGGCGACGTAGGACAGAGCCATGACGGCGGCTCGGGCGAGGTCCTCCCGGGCCTGCTCCTCGTCGATGTCCAGGAGCGGTTTCAGTCCCCACACGGGCGCGAGCATGGCGAGCGCGGACTGGACGTCCACACGGATGTCACCGGAGTGCACGGGGATCGGGAAGGGCTCGGCGGGCGGCAGACCGGGCCGGAAGGCACCGTCGACGAGCAGCCCCCACACGTTGCCGAACGAGACGTGACCGACCAGGTCCTCGATGTCGACGCCCCGGTATCGCAGGGCGCCGCCCTCCTTGTCCGGTTCGGCGATCTCCGTCTCGAACGCGACGACTCCTTCGAGCCCGGGTACGAAGTCGGACATCAGGCGGCTCCTCGTGATGTGTGCGACAGGTGGGGTTGTGGATGGGACGACCACATGTCAGTCGGCAGAGATCGGGACACAGGCCGGTGGATCCACGGTCACGGACTCGGAATCCGGGATTGCAGGCTTCCGAGCCTCGGCGGACTCGCGGTCCGGGGCGTAACCCTGTGATGCCCCGTGCGGCCGGCGGTCACCCAACCGGAACGACATCAGAAACGATATCCCCGAGTGTCACCTTTGGGGAGGTCTTGCGGCACTGAGTGCCATGCAGTGACCAAGGACACCGTGCCGGACGGCGCCCGCCGCATACGGCAAGATGACCGCGTGACCGACCGAGACGCCGTCCCCCTCGATCCCGCCGAGCCCCTCCCCGACCCCGCCGCGATGCGCAAGCACTACCGGGCCGAGGGCCTCGCCGAGAAGGACCTGGCCGCCACTCCGGTGGAGCAGTTCGCGCGCTGGTTCAAGCAGGCCGCGGCGGAGGCCCACCTCTTCGAGCCGAACGCGATGATCGTCTCCACCGCGGACGCCGAGGGGCGGCCCAGCTCCCGTACGGTGCTGCTCAAGCAGTTCGACGAGCAGGGTTTCGTCTTCTACACCAACTACGACTCCCGCAAGTCCCGCGACCTCGCCGACAACCCGTACGTGTCGCTCCTCTTCCCCTGGCATCCCGTGGCCCGCCAGGTGATCGTCACCGGTATCGCCCGCCGCACCGGCCGCGACGAGACGGCGGCCTACTTCCGCACCCGCCCCCACGGCTCCCAGCTCGGCGCCTGGGCCAGCGCCCAGTCCACCGTCATCCCGTCCCGCGCCGAACTCGACGCCTCGTACGCCGAGTTGGCGGCACGCTATCCCGAGGGCGAGCAGGTGCCGGTGCCCCCGCACTGGGGCGGTTTCCGGGTGGCCCCGCAGACGGTGGAGTTCTGGCAGGGGCGGGAGAACCGGCTGCACGACCGGCTGCGGTATGTGGCGGAGCAGGACGGGAGCTGGCGGGTGGAGCGGCTCAGTCCGTGAGCCGGCCGTTACGAGGGCAGTGAAAGCAGACGACCCGCGAGCTCGGGTCCCTCCGCCGGGGCGGGGGAGCCGGCCGGACGTACCGGCGAGCTCGCGGGTCGGGTGACTGCTTGGGATTGGGCCGGCTGCACGCATCTGTCACGTGCTGGTCCGGCACCGCACTGGGTGGGGCGACGGGCCGCTAGCCCGCAGCCACCTCACGCGTCCGGTTTCCATACATCTGCCGAACCACCTCCCTTCTCGTGTGCCCCACACCCTAAGAAGCGGCCCGGCCCCGATCAACCACTTTTTTCCTTGGATCCATCTGCGCTGGTCACCTAGCGTTCCGTGCATGACAAAGCAGCAGGCCATGCGGGTGTCTGAGTTTCGTGTCGCGCCGGTCGACGGTGACGTCATGCTGCAGGAGTGGCGGTACGTCCACAACGTGATCGTTCCGCCCGCGGCCATGGATCTCGACGAGGTGCGCGAGCGCAGCGGGCGGTACCGGCTGCGGAACGCGTACGTCGGTGATGTCCTCGTCGGCTGTTCCACCGTGCGGCCGCCGGCGGGCGAGGAGGCGGTGGCGACGGTCATCGCGCGCGTGCTGCCCGGGTTCCGGGGGCGCGGGTACGGCTCGGCGCTGTACGAGGACGGGCTCGCGCACGCGCGCGTGCAGGGCGCCAGGGTGATCGAGACCTGTGTGCTGGCCGCCAATGAGGACGGGCTGCGGTTTGCGGAGGCGCGTGGGTTCGTCGAGGTCGATCGGTATGTGCTGGACGGTGAGAGCGATCTGTGGGTGGACCTGCGGCTGGAGTGATCCGCGTAAGTCCGCGTAGATCCACCGCGGCTCGTACAACGATTCCTTCAATCTTGGGGAACACGGTGTGTGCTGCATCACGTTCCAGTTAGATGATTACAAGTGAGCGAACCGACGCGTCGTACGTGCGGACGCAGCTTGGCAGGGGGTCCAGGTGAGTGCTTCCCGGCGTAGTGGGACCACCGACGAGCTGGGGCCGGACGAGCCCGAGCGGGACGGTCCGGAGGGTTCGTCGGGTGGTCCAGGTGGTCCGGACGGTTCGGCAGGCGGGTCCGATCTGCTGGCCGCGCTGCTGGACGGGATGGACGCGGCTCTGTGCGCCTTCGACGCGGACGGGGTCGTGACCCATTGGAACCGTGAGGCGGAGCGGATCCTGGGGTGGAGTGCGGCGGAGGCCGTCGGGCGGCACGGGTTCGCCGGATGGGCGGTGCGCGAGGCCGACGCCGAGGAGGTCGAGGGCCGGCTGATGTCCGCCATGCAGGCTCCCGGGCGTCAGGTGCATGAGTTCGCGCTGCTGACCAAGGACGGCGGGCGGGTTCTCGTACGGACGCAGTCGGCGGCGGTGCGCGGGCCCGAGGGGAAGCCCGCCGGGGTGTACTGCGCCTTCAGCGAGGTGCATGCGCAGATCGATCTGGAGCGGTCGATCGCGCTGAGCGAGGCGCTGTTCGAGGACGCGTCGTGGGGTGTGGTGCTGGTCGACGCGGATCTGCGGCCGGCGGTGGTGAACGCGCATGCGGCGCGTGCCCTGGGTATCGGGCGTACGTCCGTGCTCGGGCGGCCGCTGGGGGAGTTGCTCGCGCAGGGTGTCGAGGAACTGGAGAGCGCGCTCACGCATGTGCTGGCGGAGGGTGCGCCGCCCGCGCCGGCCGAGATCTGGGTGAGCGTACGGACGCCGGAGGGCGAGCGGCGCCGGTGCTGGCGGTGTGGCTTCGTACGGCTGGCCTCGCCGCTGGCGGAGGAGCCGGTGCCGTTGGGGGTGGGCTGGCTCTTCCAGGACGTGACGGCGGGCAAGCAGGGGGAGCAGGAGGCGGCGCTGCTGCGGTTCCGGACGAATCAGCTGCACCGGGCCGCTCGGGCCGCCGCGGAGTGCGAGGACCCCGTGGAGGCGGCGACCGTGCATCTGGACTTCGCGCTGGCCGGGTTCGCCGATCATGCACTGATCGACCGGGTCGCGGGTGGGGCGGTCGCGGATGCGGATGCGGGCGCGGCGGAGGCGGTACGGCTGGTTCGGGTCGCCGTGACACCCTCCGGGGCGCCCGGGCCGAGTCTGCTCGGTGGGGAGGCCGGGCTGCCGGTGCGGTACGGCGAGGGGCATCCGGCGTTGCAGTGCGTGGCGCGGGCCGGGTCGGTGCGGGCCGACGCGGGGGATGTGCCGGCCGAGCGGGCGCGTGAGTGGGCGGTGGGGCGGCAGTGGCCGGCTGACGCGGTGCACGCGCTGTGCGCCGTGTTGCGGAGCCGGGGGCGGACGTTGGGGGTCGTCACGTTTCTGCGGGGCGCCGGGCGGAGTGCGTTCGAGCGGAGCGACGCGGTGTACGCGGAGGCCGTGGCGGTGCGGATCGCTGCCGCGTTGGACTTGGCGGGGGCGCTGGGCTCGGAGTGACGGGCGGCCGGTGCGGCGGCGGTGCGGGATGCCGCAGCGCTGCCGGTCGTGGATTCGGTGCGGGTAAGAGGCTCGGTGCCGGTGTGGGGATCAGTGGGGGTACGCGGCTCGGTGCCGGTGCCGGTGCCGGTACCGGTGCGTGTGGCAGTTGCGGTACGAGACTCAGTGGCCGGTGACTGGGTCAGTCGCGGTACGCGGCTCCGTGCCGGTCCGTGGGTCAGTGGCGGCGCGAGCTTCAGTGCCGGTAGAAGATCCGGTCGCCGTACTTCTCGAACACCCGGCTGTTCCAGTCGTGGCCGCCGTCGACGTTGCCGGAGCGCAGGAGTGGGGGCTCGATGCCGCGGGTGGCCAGGGACGCGGCCGCGGTGGCCATGACGGCCTGGAGGAGCGCGGTGGTGACGACCGTGGAGGCGGGGGCGAAGGGGGCCGGGATCGTGTCGAGGGTGAGTTCCGCGTCGCCGATCGCGATCTTCGAGTCGAGGACGATGTCGCAGTGGTCCTTGAGGTAGGTGCCGGAGACATGGCGGGACTTCGTCTCCGAGGCGTACGCCACTGAGGTCACGCCGATGACCTTGACGCCGAGGGCGCGGGCGTGCGTGGCCATCTCCACGGGGAGGGCGTTGCGGCCGGAGAGGGAGATGATGACGAGCGCGTCGCCGTCGCGGAGGGGGGAGCTGTCCAGGACCGCGCCTGCGAGGCCGTCGACGCGTTCGAGGGCGGAGCCGAGGGTGGCGGGCATGACGTCGACGCCTACGACGCCGGGGACCGCGAGCAGGTTCATCAGGGCGAGGCCGCCGGCGCGGTAGACGATGTCCTGGGCGGCGAGTGAGGAGTGACCGGCGCCGAAGGCGAAGAGCCGGCCGCCGGTGGCGACGGTGTCGGCGAGCAGGGTGCCGGCTGCCTCGATGTTCTCGGCCTCCTCGTCACGCGCCCGCTGGAGCAGGGCGATCGCGGCGTCGAAGAACTGGTCGGCCGGCTTGCTGTCGCTCATGCGGGGCCCTCCGGGGGTGGCATGGTCGGGTGGGGGTGTGTCGCGGATCACCGTGCGGTCTGGACCAGTGCGGTGTCAATACGACGTGCCTCCGGCGGTTGGGGTTGGGCAGTGAGGTGCTGTTTCTTGACTCCGGCCACTGCGGGCGGACACCCCCCGGCACGTCCCCTTCCCGCCGTCGGCGACTGCGGGTCCGTGGGTGTGCGCCGCCTTGGGGAGGTCCGGACAACCCGCTCGTTTCCACGGCGCGGCACGGTTGTCGGTGGTATCCGGCAGAATTGAGTGCAGGGCCAGCGCACGCGCCGTGGAGCTGTCTCGCTTCCGGCTGAGCTAATCGCAGAGCTAATCGAGGGGCACGTATGTCCGGACTGATCGACACCACGGAGATGTATCTCCGCACCATCCTCGAGCTGGAGGAGGAAGGTGTGGTCCCCATGCGCGCCCGGATCGCCGAGCGGCTGGACCAGAGCGGGCCGACCGTCAGCCAGACGGTGGCGCGGATGGAGCGTGACGGGCTCGTGTCCGTGGCGAGTGACCGGCATCTGGAGCTCACGGACGAGGGCCGGCGGCTGGCCACCCGCGTCATGCGCAAGCACCGGCTGGCCGAGTGTCTGCTCGTCGATGTGATCGGGCTGGAGTGGGAGCAGGTGCACGCGGAGGCGTGTCGCTGGGAGCACGTGATGAGTGAGGCCGTGGAGCGGCGCGTGCTGGAGCTGCTGCGGCACCCGACCGAGTCGCCGTACGGCAACCCCATCCCGGGTCTGGAGGAGCTCGGCGAGAAGGACGGCGCCGATCCGTTCCTCGACGAGGGCATGGTCTCGCTCGCCGACCTCGACCCGGGCGTCGAGGGCAAGACGGTCGTCGTGCGCCGTATCGGCGAGCCGATCCAGACCGACGCGCAGCTGATGTACACGCTGCGCCGGGCGGGCGTGCAGCCCGGCTCGGTGGTGAGCGTGACCGAGTCGGCGGGTGGTGTGCTCGTGGGCAGCGGTGGTGAGGCGGCCGAGCTGGAGGCGGACGTGGCCTCCCATGTTTTCGTCGCCAAGCGCTGAACCATCGTCAGCTGTCCATCTCGGGTTCCCTCCGGTGTAAGTCCCGGTAAGGGAGAGGGAGTTGTGGCGGTCCGCCGATCGCGTCGAATCAAAGATCCAGTGCGTCAAATCGCAGCGCTCCGACATTTCGCGTGCGAGGCTGTCGCGTGAGGCATATGACCTGAGGGCTCTTGGCCGTGATCGTCGGTGAGGCGATCCGGCCGGTGAGGGGGCGGGCGGATGTGCCGTGATCGTGGAGAGGGTCCCGGCGCCTGCCGGCGCCGGGACCTGTCCTCCCCTGTGCTGACCCGGAGCCCCGAGCTCTCAGGGTCATTCCCCGCGGACCGGTTTCCCCGAGCGGCCCGCCTCCCGGTGAAGGTCTCCCCTCGGCAGTGGCGATCAATCCTTGAGGGGGGTCACTCGAACGAGGGGTGTTGGCCGCCGAGCCCGCATTTTCGAATAAGAGTTCGATAGTCTGCGGGGTGACGGGTCACGCGGAACGTGCGCTTCAGGTATGTGCGCATAAGATCACGTGAGACACACAGGACATGCACATCGCGTGCGAGGGCATCGACGCCCCGTGTGCCACAGGTGGCGCGCGATGCTCGCGTGAGAGGCAGCGGATACGGCAGGCAGGACGCGGTTCACAGGATCGGCCGGCTCGAGCGGGAGCGAGCGGTCCGAGCGGAGCTAGGGGGGTGCCAGGACCAATGGCGCGGCGCATCGACGTGACCGGGACAGGCGGCGTACGTCTCGCGGCCTGGGAGTTCGGCGACCCTCCCAAGACCGACCCCGCCAAAGAGCCCGACGGAATGCCCGGGGTCCTGTTACTGCACGGCCTGATGGGCCGCGCCTCACACTGGGCCTCCACCGCCCGCTGGCTCTCCGAACGGCACCGTGCCGTCGCACTCGACCAGCGCGGCCACGGCCGTAGCGACAAGCCCGCGCAGGCCGCCTTCACGCGCGAGGCGTACGTCGACGACGCCGAGGCCGCCCTCGAGCAGCTCGGCCTCGCCCCGGCCGTCCTCATCGGCCATGCCATGGGCGCGCTGACCGCCTGGCAGCTGGCCGCCAAGCGGCCCGACCTGGTGCGCGGCGTGATCATCTGCGACATGCGGGCCTCCGCGCTCGGCGCGGCGTCCCAGCGCGAGTGGGCGGACTGGTTCAAGTCCTGGCCCGTTCCCTTTGCCACGCTCGCCGATGTGCGGAAGTGGTTCGGTGAGGACGACCCGTGGGTCGAGCGGCCCAATCCTGCGCGGGGCGAGTTCTACGCCGAGGTGATGCAGGAGTACGAGGACGGGTGGCGGCCGGTGTTCGAGCCGGACCAGATGCTCGCGTCCCGGGAGACGTGGGTGTACGACGCGCACTGGGAGGAGTTGGCTCAGGTGCGGTGCCCGGCGCTCGTCGTTCGTGGGCTCGATGGGGAGTTGGGGCGGGCCGAGGCGCAGGAGATGGTGCGGGTGTTGCCTCGGGGGGAGTATGCGGAGGTGGCTGACGCGGGTCACCTTGTGCATTACGACCAGCCGGAGGGGTGGCGGGCTGCGATCGAGCCGTTCTTGGATTCGGTGAGGATGGGGTGACTTTGCGCCCATGAGCTCGGTGGCTTCTGTGTGACGGCGGCTGCGAGTTGTCTGTGGTTGCTCGCCAGTTCCCCGCGCCCCTCAGGGCGTTGCAGGCCCCCCTTATCCCTTGCTCACCGCCGTCAGGATCTCCGGTAGTCGGGCCGCCGTTCGCGGAGCCGCCAGCCGCAGCCCCAGCCACGTGGCCGTCGCCCCGTACGCCGCGCCCACCGGCAGCAGCAGCCAGCTCCACGCCTCCCCGCCCTCGCTGACGTTCAGCCAGATCGTGAGCGCGATGACGGGTGCGCACAGCAGGGCCGCTGAGACCATGCCGCCGAAGATCGAGATCCAGGCGAGGCCCGCCTGACCGGGAGCGACGTTCTTGTAGCCCTCCTGCGGGATGGAGTACGGGAAGCGGGCCGACGTCCAGGCGCCCGTGGCCAGCATCGCGCCGAGGAGGGCGAAGGACAGGCCGAGGACCTCGGGGAGCTTGGGCCAGTCGTCGAGGAGCGCTGTCGTCAGGACGGTGACGAGGGTGGCGTACGGCAGGGTGATCAGGAGCAGCGCCAAGGCTCGGCCGCGCAGCTCTACGTAGGCGTCCCTGGGGGACGAGATCGTCATCGCGACCATCCAGAACGCGGATGTGTCCTGGCCGAACTGGTTGTACATCTGGATGCCGAGCATCCCGGCGGCGAAGCAGGCGAAGTAGATGGAGCCGGTGCCCTGCAGGGCGTTGAACAGCGGCACGATGAGGCCGATGGCGAGCGAGGTCACCCAGGCCGCCTTGGTCTTCGGGTCCCGCCAGACATAGCGCAGGCTGCGCTCCATGACCGTGCCGGTCCGCCCGGCCGGCAGGAGGCGGGCCGGTCCGGTCGAGGTCCGTTCCCGTACGGCGGCCTCGGTGACCGCCTGGAGCGTGGAGCCGTCGGGGGACGTCATCAGGCGCGTCAGGTGCCGTGACCATACGGCGATCAATGCCACCAACGCGCATGCGCTCAGGGCGAGTTGGAGGACGCCGATGCCGTACGACCCCTCGCTCACCGACTCCACCGCCCCGATCGCGGACGCCGGCGGCACCCACCGCAGCACGTCCGCCACCGGGTCGAGCCGGCCGAGCCCGGCCGAACCGAGGCGCTGCGCCCCGAAGTTCACGAGCTGCGCCCCGATCGCGATGACCAGCCCGCTCAGCACCGCCAGATCGCGCCCCTTCCGGCTGGTCAGCAGCCGGATGTTGGCCGCGGCGACAGCACGTGCCAGCGCCACGCACACCAGCAGCGCCAGGACGACGCCGATGACACCGACGACGTAGGCCACAGCGCCGCGCGCAACCGCGATCACCGACCCCGCGAACAGGCACACCGTGAACAACGGGCCGATCCCCACCAGCGAGGCCGCGAGCAGGGCCCGCACCAGCGGCCGGGGCCGTAGCGGCAGCATGACGAGCCGGGTCGGGTCGAGGGTCTCGTCCCCGCCGGGGAAGAACAGCGGCATCACGGCCCAGCCGAGCGCGAGCACCGCCACCAGCAGGACGACCACGGAGTCCGCGTGCGCGTTGCCGCGCAGCATGATCAGGCCGAGGAGCTGCAGCGCGGCGAAGAGGAGCACCACGACGGCCGAGGCGACATAGGCGGCCCGCCGCCCACCGGACTGCCGCAGCCCGTTCCTCAGCAGCGACAGCTTCAGCCGTACGACGACCGCTGTCACGTCCGCGCTCATCGGGCCCCGCCGCCCAGCCAGTCGAGGTGGGATCCGGTGTCGCGGCCGTTCGCGCCGACGAGTTCGAGGAACGCCTGTTGCAGCGAGGCCGCCTCCCCGCGCACCTCGGCGAGGGGGCCGTGGGCACGGATGCGTCCGGCGGCCATGACGGCGACCCAGTCGCACAGCGACTCGACGAGCTCCATGACATGGGAGGAGAAGACGACGGTCGCGCCGGAGGCGGTGTAGCGCTCCAGGACGCCCCTGATGGTCTGCGCGGAGACGGGGTCGACACCCTCGAACGGCTCGTCCAGGAACAGCACTTCGGGATTGTGGAGGAGCGCGGCCGCGAGCCCGATCTTCTTGCGCATGCCGGTCGAGTAGTCGACGACCAGTTTGTGCTGGGCCCCCGCCAGATCGAGTACGTCGAGCAGCTGGGTAGCCCGCTTGTCGACCTCGGCCCCGGGGAGCCCCCGCAACCGCCCCGAGTACGCGAGCAGTTCCCGCCCGGAGAGCCGCTCGAACAGCCGAAGCCCCTCGGGCAGCACCCCGATGCGCGCCTTCACCGCGACGGGGTCCCGCCAGACGTCATGCCCGACGACCTCGACGGACCCCTGATCGGGCCGCAGCAACCCGGTCACCATGGAGAGAGTGGTGGTCTTCCCAGCCCCATTGGGCCCCACGAGCCCGATGAACTTCCCCGCAGGCAACTCCAGATCAATCCCGGCAACGGCGACTTGCTGCCCAAACCGCTTCCAGAGCCCACGCACACACACGGCCGACGTCATGGACGCCAACCCTAAGGGGCGCGGGGCTGTGTCTGATTTGCGGCTCCGCCGCGTGGGCGCGACCAGCCACAAACGACCCGCAGCCGCCGACGACGATCAACCAGGCAGATGAACCGGCGAATTACCGGTCCCGGCCGCAGGCATACGCGAGCGGCGAGATCAACTCCTCCGCATCCGGCAGCCACCGATTGGCCGGCGTAGGCCGGCACGCCCACTGCACAGCCCCCCGAGACCCGAACCGCGTAGGCGGCGCAGCCACATACGCCCCCTCGCCCAGGGTGACCAGATCAAGCGACGCCACCGACCACCCGAGCTTCCGCACCAGCTCCGGCACCTTGACCGAGGCCCCCGGCAACACGAAGAAGTGCATCCGCCCGTCCGGCGTCAACGTCACCGGCCCCAGCGACAACTCCATCCGCTCCATACGGGCCAGCGCGAGAAACCCCGCGGTCTCCGGGACGGAGATCGCATCGAAGGTCCGCCCCGTCGGCAGCAGGATCGACGCGTTCGGCTGCTTCTGCCACATGCGGCGCGCGACCGTCGCACTTCCCGTCGCCTGACTCGCCCAGTCGGGGCGCGTGGCGTGCGCACCGGGCGCGGGGCATGCGGTGTCGCCGCAGGAACAGTGCTGTACGCCGTCGACGGCTTCCAGCCAGGTCCCGGGGAACACGTCCCAGTGGCGCTCCTCGGCGTAGCGAACGGCGGTCTCCAGCAGCGTTTCGCCGCGCTGCTTCGGAATCTGTGCGGCTTCGGTGGCCGGGATCGTCTCTTCCACGCTGAACACAACTCCCGCACCCACCTCGGGTTACGGCCGAAGCGCGCGCGGGGGAGGAGCACTGATTTCTCATCTGGGGCGCATGGGTGCATGTGTGGGGGCGCGTGGGGGGAACCATGGCCCGAGCTGGGTAGCCACCTGTGGGGTCGGCTTCCGCCTTTACCCCGGCAATCCTCGCAAGCCTCGCATTTTCGGTATGCCGACGGGGCATTGATCTTCACGGCCGGAACCTTGCGGTGCACAGCCAGTGCCCCGGGGTCGGATTCGGTGGTGGAAGACACATCAACTCGGTGCGTGGGCAGGCACCGCAGCCACAGGGGGTACGCCATGGCCGCAAGGCCTCTCGTCGCGCGACAGCCGAACGAACGGCTGCAGGCGCTCATTCAGGAAGCGGGCTGCTCGAACGCCGGGCTGGCCCGCCGGGTCAATATGTGCGGCGCCGAGCACGGCCTCGATCTGCGCTACGACAAGACGTCCGTGGCCCGTTGGCTGCGCGGACAGCAGCCGCGGGGACGGGCGCCGGCGATCATCGCGGAGGCGCTCGGCCGCAAGCTGGGCCGTACGGTCACGATCGACGAGATCGGCATGGCCAACGGCAAGAATCTCGCGTCCGGCGTCGGCCTCCAGTTCTCGCCGACTGTACTGGGGGCCATCGAGCAGGTCTGCGAGCTGTGGCGCAGCGACGTCGGGCGCAGGGACTTCCTGTCCGGCTCGTCCGTCGCCGCGTCCGCGCTGGTCGAGCCCAGCCGTGACTGGCTGATCTCGTCCCCCGACTCACAGGTGGCGCGCTCGGCGGGGCCGCGGGTGGGGCAGTCCGACGTGGCGGCCGTGCGCGCGATGACGCAGGCGCTCGTGGACCTTGATCACCAGTACGGCAGCGGGCATGTGCGGCCGGTCGTGGTGCACTACCTGAACAGCGTCGTCTCCGGTCTGCTGGCCGGGTCGTACCGGGAGGCGGTCGGGCGTGAACTCTTCGCGGCCGTCGCGCGGTTGACCGAGCTCGCCGGGTACATGGCCATCGACACCGGGCAGCCGGGGCTCGCCCAGCGGTACTACATCCAGGCGCTGCGCCTCGCGCAGGCGGCGGGAGACCGCGGATACGGCGGGTATGTGCTGGCCGCTTCCATGAGCCACCTCGCCGCGCAGCTCGGGAACCCCCGCGAGATCGCGCAGTTGGCGCGGGCGGCGCAAGAGGGGGCGCGCGGGCGCGTGACCCCGCGCGCGGAGTCGATGTTCTATGCGGCCGAGGCGCGCGGGCACGCGTTGATGGGTGATGTGCGGGCCGCCCAGGTGGCGTCCGGGCGTGCGGTGACCGCGCTGGAGACCGCGGATGCGGAGTCCGGGGACGACCCGCCCTGGATCGCGCACTTCGACGAGGCCTATCTCGCCGACGAGTTGGCGCACTGCCACCGCGACCTCGGCCAGGCCGAGGCGGCGGCGCGGCGCGCGGAGGAGTCACTGGCCGGGCTCCCGGAGACGAAGGCGCGACGCCGGGCGATCGGCTATGTGCTGCTCGCCACAGCACAGGTGCAGCAGCGCGAGGTCGAACAGGCCTGCCACACCGGGCTGAAGGCCGTGGAGCTGCTGGAGACCCTGCGTTCCAACCGGGGCGCCGAGTATCTGGAGGACTTCCAGCAGCGGTTGGATCCGTACCGGGACGAGCCGGTGGTAAGGGAGTTCGGGGCGCGGCTGGACCTTCAGGCCGCGGCGTGAAACCAGTGGGTACGGCGGTGTGAACGGCAGGGAAACGAAGGCTCCGGGGTGATGGGAGGGCATATAGAGCGGATTGGGGGCCGAAGCTGTTACCGCGGTCACAGGGACGCAGGTCACGTCCTGGGCTGCGTGGCACGGGGATCGGCGGAGCCGGTAGCGTGAGCCGACGATTCACAAGGTCCCCCATTCGTAGGAGTCCCGGTGACGCAGAGTGGACAGGGCGAGGAGCCCTCGGCGCGGCCCGCGCGCGAAGGCATCGTGCTGCCCTCCGACGGTGGTGAGCCGCTGCTGCCGGGCATGACGGGCGGCGACCGGCCGACGTCGGTACCGGCCGCGCCGCCGGCTCCACCCCAGCCCTCGGCACCGCCCGAGGGTCAGGCATGGGGCACCCCCTGGGGACCCGACCAGCACCCGGCCCCGCCGCCGGCCGCGCCGGGTCAGCCCTGGGGGGCGCAGTCCGGCCAGGCCTGGGGCGGGCAGGAACCGCAGCAGTACCAGGGACAGCCGTACCAGCAGCAGACGCCGACACCGGCCCCGTGGGGCGCGGCGCCGGACGCCGCCGGGGGCGTACCGCCCCAGCAGTCCCCGCCGCCGCAGGACGCCGCCCATGGCGGGGGCGTACAGGGTGCGCAGGCGAGCACGCCGTCGTACGGGCAGGGTGCCCCGGCCGGCTCACCGATGCCCGCGTCGCAGCCGCCGTACGGGCAGGGCGGTCCTGCTTCGGCACCGCTGCCGTCCGCGGGTGCGCAGGCGTACGGGGCTTCCGGTGGGAGCGCTCCGCTGCCGCCCGCGGGTGGGGAGACGTACGGCGTGCCCGGCTCCGGTGGTGTGATGCCGCCTGCCCAGCAGGACGGCTCGAGCGCGCCGCTGCCGCCCGCCGGTGGGGGCGCGTACGGCGGTGCTGGTGGCTCCGGTGGCGCACTGCCGCCCGCCCAGCAGGGCGCCCCGAGCGCGCCGCTGCCGCCCGCCGCGCACGGCACGCCCCATGCGCCCCTGCCGCACGCCGGTGCCGGGGGTTTCGGAGCCCCGTTGCCGCCGGCCGACGAAGGCGCCACTCAGTACATGCCGCCGGTCGGTGCCGCCCCTGCGGGTGCCGACGAGCAGGCCACCCGCTACATACCGCCCGTCGGTCCGACGGGCCCGGCCGACGCGCCCTCGGCGTCCCCGGTGGACGAGGGGGCCACGCAGTACATCCCGCCCGTGGGGCCGGGGGCGCTGCCGCCCGAGGTGTCCAACGAGAGCACGCAGATCCTGGGGCGGGCCCGGCAGGGAGCCGGCGCCGGACCGATGCCGTCCGCGTCCGGGCCCGACGCCGAGGCCACCCGCTACATACCGCCCGTGACCGGTCAGCCGGGCGCGGCGCCGCACGGCGGCCCGCAGCGGCAGCCGCTCTCCGACTTCGACAGCCTCTTCCGCAGCGAGCCGGGCGGCGAGTCCCCGGCCGGCGCCACGCAGCAGCTGCCGCGCTTCCAGCAGCCGCAGCCGCAGGGCGCGCACGAGCAGGGGTACTTCCCGCCGGGCCCGAACGGCCCGCACAGCTCCTACGGCCCGGACGACGACGGTGGCCGCGGCGGCCGTACGGGCTCCCGGTTGCCGCTCATCGCCGCCGTCGGCGTCGGCATCGCCGTCCTCGGCATCGGCGCGGGCGCGCTGCTGGCCGGTGGGGGCGGGGACGACGAGAAGAGCGACAAGAACCAACCCGTGTCCGCCACGGCCCCGGCGACCGAGGGTTCCTCCTCGCCGTCCGCCGACCCGGCCGAGCAGCAGGCGGTCGCCCTGGACAAGCTGCTGGCCGACAGCGGCAACAGCCGTACCGCGGTGATCAACGCGGTGGCCGCCGTGAAGTCCTGCGGCAACCTCGCTCAGGCCGCCCAGGATCTGCGGGGCGCGGCCAAGCAGCGCAACCAGCTGGTCAGCGACCTGTCCAAGCTCTCCGTCGACCAGCTCCCGAACCACACGGAGCTGACCACCGCGCTGACCAAGGCGTGGCAGGCGTCGGCGTCCGCCGACAACCACTACGCGGCGTGGGCGGACCAGGTGGCCGGCAACAAGAAGAAGCTCTGCAAGGGCGGCCAGGCCCGCGCCACCGGCCAGACCCAGGCGGGCAACCGTGACAGCGGCACCGCAAGCCAGCAGAAGAAGACGGCCGCCCAGCTGTGGAACGCGATCGCCAAGAAGTACGGCCTGACCGAGCGCCAGCCGACCCAGCTGTAGGGCGGCCGGGCGGTCAGTTCGGTTCGGCGTTCTGCAGGGTCTTCGTCACGTCGATGAAGCCCTTGCGGGCCGCCACCAGCCGGCCGTCCCGCACGACCTGGAGGGTCACCTTGCGGTTGGCCAGGCGGGGGAAGCCGACGGAGGCCAGGACGTCGCGGAACTTCCACTGGAGGGTCGGGGTGAGCCCGCCCGTGGAGACCTTCAGGCCCCGGTCCAGAGCCTCCGCCACGGAGTCGGCGGTCACCTCGCCGTCGCCGAGCGACTCGACGACCTTCTTGAACACCGTGTACGCGATCCACGTGGTCTGCACGCCGGCGTCCGCGGGGTCGATGCGGTTGTCGCCGAAGGCCTGCTCGCTGATCACCTTCTTCATGCCGTCCCAGCGAGGATCGCTCGCGACGGGGTACCAGCCGCTGATGTACGACCCCTCGTACGGGCCCGATGCCCCGCCGTTGGCGTTGATCACGGTCTGGTCGACGCTGCCGAGGACGGTGGCGGTGCGCACATCGGCGTAGTCCTGGCGGGCGCGCCGGAAGGAGTCCATGAAGGTGGTGGTGCGGTCGCCGAGGGCGGGCACCACGCAGCCCGTGTCCGTCGGGTCGTCGGCGGCGTAGCCCAGCGCGCGCACCGCCTGCTGGCTGTATTCGGTGGAGTCCTCCTCGGCCAGCTGGTCGCCGGCGGCCCGGTGCCCGCCCGCCTTGAGGCCGGAGTTGAGCAGGGGCGGCAGCTCGTCGCCCGCGATGCTGTCGGGGCGGACCAGCGCGACGGGGCCGCACCGGCCGGCCAGCTCCTTGCCGAGGCCGGCCAGCAGGGTGGGCTGGCCGCCGTTGACGGGGTAGGACAGTGGGCTGGTGAACTCGGCGCTGGTGACGCCGTAGCCGCCTATGTACGGGATGCCGGCGCCCTCCAGCGAGGGCAGGAAGGTGTCGCCGTACTGGCTGTAGGAGCCGACGACCGCCACGACGTCCTCGTCGACCGCGCGCTCGGCGCACTTCGCCGCGACCACGCTGTCGTTGCGGTCGTTGCAGGTGAGGACCTTCAGCTCGCGGCCGTTGATACCGCCCTGGGCGTTGATCCAGCGGGCGTAGGCCTGGGCGAAGGCGGGCATACCGGGCTTGTTGGTGGCCTTGGTGTTCTCCGGGGCCCAGGTCATGACGGTGATCGGGCCATCCCCGGAACCCCCCGTGGTTCCGGGGATGACCCCGCATCCGACGGCGAGCGACGCACACGCCACCACGGCCGCCGCGGTCCGTGCGGCGGCTCGGCCGGGCCGGTTGGTGAACGTGGGGAGGACGGTGCTGCGGGTGCGTCGCCTGCCGGTCATGGCTATGCACGATTCCGCCACACCGCTAACCCGAGCGTGACCCTTGGTTATCCTTCGGTGACGAGAAGGTGAATTGCGGGGGTCGGTGGGGCGCCTGTGAGGGGGAACGTACGATCGATGACCGTGCAAGGTTCGGATAGCTCTTCCCGTCGCGGCCGTCGCTCATCCACCATGGGCGGCATGCCCGTAAACGACATGCCGTGGTGGCGCTGGCGCAGCAATGTGCGCTCGGCGCTGCACATGCTCTCCGATCCGGTGTTCCAGCGGGACGTCTGGCTGGCCGGCGTCGACGGGTACGGCGACGTCACCGACGCCGTGTACCGCCTGGTCGAGGACACCTGGCTGGACAACTGGTCCGCCGAGAAGTACGTCGGCACCATATTCCGCGACTCGCAGGAGGCGGCCCTCGTGGACACCGCCGTACTGCGGGTGCTGCGGATCATGCACCAGGTCGGCCCGGACGCGCCGGTCTCCGCGTACCTGGAGAACCAGGGGTGGCCGGAGGCGGTGCGGGCGGCGCGGGACGCGCATGTCCGGATGGCCATGGCCGACGGCGAGGACCCGGACGCCCCGCCGCGCACGCTCGAGGTGCTGCGGATCATGACGCGCTCCGCGTAGGCGGTCCGCGTAACGGGACGCCTGTCCACCGGGGGCGTCGGGTATGGGACCCTGTGCTGCATGAACGAGCAGTCCACCCGAGCCGCGGTCCCTTCCGACCAGTACGTCCTCACGCTCTCCTGCCCCGACAAGCAGGGCATCGTGCACGCCGTGTCGAGCTACCTGTTCATGACCGGCTGCAACATCGAGGACAGCCAGCAGTTCGGTGACCGCGACACGGGACTGTTCTTCATGCGCGTCCACTTCTCGGCGGAGGCGCCGGTGACGGTGGACAAGCTGCGGGCGAGCTTCGCGGCGATCGGGGACTCCTTCCAGATGGACTGGCAGATCCATCGGGCCGAGGAGAAGATGCGGGTCGTGCTGATGGTCAGCAAGTTCGGGCACTGCCTGAACGACCTGTTGTTCCGGGCCAGGATCGGCGCGCTTCCTGTGGAGATCGCCGCCGTGGTGTCCAACCACACCGACTTCGCCGAGCTCGTGGGGTCGTACGACATTCCCTTCCACCACATTCCGGTGACGAAGGACAACAAGCCGGAGGCTGAGGCGCGGCTCCTCGAGCTCGTGCGCGAGGAGAACGTCGAGCTGGTCGTTCTCGCCCGGTACATGCAGGTGCTCTCCGACGATCTGTGCAAGCAGCTCAGTGGGCGGATCATCAACATCCACCACTCGTTCCTGCCGAGCTTCAAGGGTGCGAAGCCGTATCACCAGGCGCACGCGCGGGGTGTGAAGCTGATCGGGGCGACGGCGCACTATGTGACCGCCGACCTCGACGAGGGGCCGATCATCGAGCAGGAGGTCGAGCGCGTGGGTCACGACGTCACGCCGGATCAGCTGGTGGCGATCGGGCGGGACGTGGAGTGCCAGGCGCTGGCTCGGGCTGTGAAGTGGCATGCCGAGCGGAGGATTTTGCTGAACGGGCGGCGGACGGTGGTTTTCGCCTAGTAGCTCGGGCCCATCTGTTGTGGGGCGGCTGCGGGTTGTGTGTGGTTGATCGCGCAGTTCCCCGCGCCCCTTAAGTACGTGCAGTGGACGTACCTCCAGGGGCGCGGGGCTGTATCGATATGCGGCTCCGCCGCGTGGGCGCGACCAGCCCCCACGCACCCGCAGCCGCCGTTTCGCAGCAACCCGCCCCTACATACGGCTCAAGCTCGCCGCCGCGAACAGCACATCCCTGATCGCCTCCCGGTCGCCCATCTGCCCTGCCGCTGCCTCCTGAGGCGAGACATGGCCGGCGGCCAAGCGGCAGAACTCCCCACCATCCAGGGCGATATGGGCCACCTCATGCTCCGCGGAGCCGATCGCCGCCGGGGAGTCCAGCGGAATCAGCCACTCGCCACCACCGGACCCCTCGATCTCGAGGCGCAGGCTGCGGCCGGGCTCCCCGGCAGGGACCAGGTGGCGGTAGGGACCCGGCGAAGGCGCCGCCAGGCCGTCGCGGCGGCGGGCCGCCAGGACCGAGGGCAGCATGCGGGCCGCCAGGGCGACCATCTGGTGCAGGTCGCTGCCGGACGGCGGCTCGTACGGGTAGTCCACCGCTTCGGCGATGTCCTCCGCGTGCACCCAGCACTCGAAGGCGCGGTCCAGCATCGCGTCGCGCAGCGGCAGTTCGAAGTCGCCGTACGGCACGGCGAGTCTGCCGGTGCCGCCGCCCGTGAAGGACACGGTGCGCACCAGGTCGTGGGTCTGCTCGCGCCAGGGCGCCCGGACGGCGCGTGTCGGTGGATAGTGCGAGGCCCGCCAGTAGGCCTCCGTCCGCGCGGACGGGGTCGGGCGGTCCGCGGTCACGTCGCCCATCGGGTCGTCCAGGCCCAGCGCGATCGCCACCAGCCCGTCGACCGTCAGCAGATGCGCGATGACCCCGGCGACGGTCGTACGACGGCTCGTCGGCTCGTCCTTCTCGAACCACCGCAACCGCACGGGCGCATGCCACTCGGCGTCGCCGAAGTCCTGCAGCAGGGCGTCGAGGCGGGCCGCCTCGGCGTCGTACGGTGTCGCCCACTCGGGCACCGGGATGCGCGGCGGGCGCCGCTCCAGGCAGCCCTCCAGGACGCGGGTGCGCAGGGACGGGTCCAGGTCGAGGGTCTCGGAGGGGTGCAGCAGGCCGACGGCCTCACGCAGCCGGCGTGCCTCGTCGGCGCACAGGCCGCACGTGCCGAGGTGCTCCTCGACGGCCGCCGTCTCCTCCGGCGAGCAGGCGGCCAGCGCCCACGCTCCGAGCAGCGACTTCAGGACCCGGTGTTCGAGGACGAGCGGGGCGCGGCGCGGTGCCGGGTCGGCGAGGTCCTCCAGGTCGGGCAGGGGGCGTCCGGTGTCCTCGACGGAGGCGCGGGGGAGCGGTATGCGGGGTGGCTGGTCCGGGTCCGGCTTCGGGGTGGCGGGGTCGTGACCGTCGCCGTGGCCGCTGTTCATGCCGTCGGCTCCGGGGGTGGGGTCCTCGGGGCCGTGCTCCTCCCTGTCCTTCTCCTTGCCCGTCTCCCTGTCCTTGTCCCTGTCCTGGGAGTGGTCGTACGGCTCCTGACCTCCGTGCCCTTCGTGTCCCCCGGGTCCCTCGTGCTCGTCGTACACCTCGGACCGCCCCGCCTCGTTCACACCGCACCCCCGTATCCCGGCGACGCCCCGGGGGCGGCTCCGGCGTCGTGGGCCGTGGAGAGCAGTTGCAGGCCCAGACGGAGGCGGCGGCGGGCCTCGTCCTCGGTGACGCCGAGGTCGGCGGCGGTCTGGCGGTAGTCGCGGCGCTGGAAATAGGCGAGTTCCAGGGCGGCGCGCAGCGGGACGGGCATGGACTGGACGATGTAGTCGGCGCGGGCGGCGACCGAGGCGTGCCGCACCTTGCGCTCCAACTCCTCGGTGGAGCCCTGCCCCGCCTGCACGAGGGCGGCGGTCTCGTCGGCGCGCAGCCGCTGCACGGCGAGGCGGTGGGTCAGCGCGGCGACCCAGGAGCGCAGCGGGCCCTGCTTGGGGTCGTAGGTGTCCGGGTGCTCCCAGACGTGGGCGAAGACATCACGGGTGATGTGGTCGGCGGCACGCTCGTCGCCCAGCACGGTGTGCGCGAGTCCGTGCACGAGCGAGGCGAACCGGTCGTAGAGCTCGCCGAGAGCGGCCGCCTCTCCCCGCGCGAGCCGCTGCTGCATCTTGCGGTCCCAGCGGGGCGGTGCGTCCTTCGTCGCCATACGGCCCCCCTCACCGGTCCGTCCTGCCCAGCCTGCGTCCTCCGTCTCCCCGAATGTAGTCGGCACGTCTGACAGCGCACGCCCCTTTGTCGCAATGTGCGCCCCTCCAAGAGCCATCGCTGGTGACACACCTCGCACTCGTGATAGGGGGCCTCGCCGTCGTAGCCGTGTACGACCCGCATTCGACCCGCGTCGGCCTCGCACCCGCTCGGTTACCCGGCCGCCGTGTGATCAGACTCGATCGAACAGGATCGAATGCGATTGAAACAAGCCTTTCCTGATCGGTCACCGTTTTCTGGAAGGTGTTTCAGGGAACAGCCGCTGGGCAGCCGCGCTGCAAGGAAGCGTAGGAGACGCTTCCGTTTCGGCGAGTCCGGCGAGCGAGGGGCGTGGTGGTGACGTTGAAAGTGACCGGCGGTGAGCGGGGCGACTGGGCCGTGCTCCAGGTGTCGGGCGAGCTGGACCTGGTGACGTCGCCGGCGCTGCGCCAGCACGTCCATGACGCGGTGGCCGAGGGGCGGCACAGCCTCGTCCTGGACCTCTCCGAGGTCATGTTCTGCGACTCAAGCGGCGTCGGCGTCCTCATCGCCTCCCGCCGCCTGATCCGCTCCTGCCAGGGCAGCCTGCGGCTGATACTTCCGGCGCAGGGCGCGGCGGAGGGGTCGCACGTCAACCGGGTCCTGGGGGCGCTCGGCGTGCGCCGGCTGTTCGAGGTGTACCCGGACGTCGCGGCGGCGGTCGCGGAGGACGCCGGACCGCTGTCGGCCTGACCGTATGCCGGCCGGACGGTCCCCGATTCCTCTGCGAGTGCCACACCGTTGTCCCAAAATTCCCCCGGTCTTGGCACAACCGCCGCTTTCTCGCGCCCGCACGGCGCCCGCCGTCGTACGCTCCGTGCGAGATACACCCCACGTGACGTAAGGCGGCCCGATAAGAAATGGTCAGCAGCGAGTACGAGCGCAGGATCGCCGCCCGGTTCGCCACCTTCGACCAGGACGGCAACGGCTACATCGACCGCGAGGACTTCAGTACGGCGGCCAAGGCGCTGCTCGCGGAGTTCGGCATCGCCGCCCGGTCCGACAAGGGCCAGGCGCTGTACGTCGGCGCCGAGGCGTTCTGGCAGGGCATGGCCGGGATCGCGGACCGTGACGGCGACCAGCGCATCACCCGCGAGGAGTTCGTGAACGGCGCGGTCAAGCGGCTGCGCGACAACCCAGACCGGTTCGCCGAGATCGCCCGCCCCTTCCTGCACGCCGCCCTCGACCTGGCCGACTCCGACGGCGACGGCGCCGCCACCGTCGGCGACACCGCCCGCGTGCTCGTCTGCCTCGGTGTCCAGGAGGACATCGCCCGGGCGGCCGCCGCCGGCCTCGACCCGGACGGCGACGGCAAGGTGGCGGAGGGCGACATCGTGACCGCGTTCGCCCGCTACTTCACCGTTCCCGAGTGACACCTGCTCCCCAGTGACACCTACGCCGTTCCCGAGAAGCGCTCCCTGAGCTTGTACTTGAGCACCTTGCGCAGGGTCTCGTTGCGCGGAAGGGCGTCGACCACCTCCAGCTGCTCCGGCAGCTTGTGCGTCGCCAGCCCTTCACCGCGCAGATACGACGTCACGGCCTGAAGGGTCAGCTTCTCGGCGCCGTCCGGCTGTTCCACGACCGCGCAGACCCGTTCCCCGCGGTCCGCGTCCGGCAGTCCGATCACCGCCACGTCGCCGACCGCGGGATGCCGGTGCAGCAGGTCCTCGATCTCCTTCGCCGAGATGTTCTCGCCCTTGCGGATGATCACGTCCTTGAGGCGGCCGGTCAGCACCAGATGCCCGCTGTCCGTCAGATACCCGAGGTCACCGGTGCGCAGGAACCCCTCCTCGTCGAAGGCCGCCGCCGTCTGCGCCGGATCCAGATAGCCCCGGCACACCGCCTCCCCGCGCAGCCGCACCTCCCCCTCCACGATCCGGATCTCCATCTGTTCCGGCGGCCGCCCCTCCGTCGTCGCCAGGTTGTCCGCCGTGTCGTCCGGCGCCCCCATCGTGATCATCGGAACTTCGGTCATGCCGTACCCGTGCGTGAGCTGCACCCCCATCTCGCGGACCACGGCGTGATACAGCTCCGGCGGCTTCGGCGCCCCGCCGCCCGCCAGCAGCCGCAGCGAGGGGACGGCCTTCGCGCCGCGCGGCTGCCTGCGCTGCTCGTTCAGGAACATCGAGTAGAAGGCCGTCGACCCGCCGGCGATCGTCACGCCGTGCCGGCGATACGCCTCCAGCGCCTGAGGCAGCGCGAACTGCTCGAACATCACCGCGGGGAAGCCGTACAGCAGCAGCATCACCATGTAGTCCGGGCCGCCTATGTGGGCGTACGGGAAGGCGATCGACCCGATGTCGTCGGCCCTCGGACGCAGCGCGTGCGCCAGGCAGGAGCCGCCCGAGATCAGCGAGCGGTCGGTGTGCAGGACGCCCTTGGGGTCGGACGTCGTCCCCGAGGTCCAGTAGATCCAGCGCACGGAGGTGCCCTCGGCGGGCGGCGGGGGCAGCACGGAGGGATCGCCGTCCGGCAGGGTGTCGTACGCCTCGAAGATCCCCTTCGCGCCCAGTCGCCGCGCCATCTCCGTGTGGTCGAAGCCTCGCCACTCGCCCGGCACGGCGAAGAACTCCGCCTTCGACTCCCGCAGCGCGAAGCCGACTTCACGGTCCCGGTAGAACGGGATGACCGGCGACTGTACGGCGCCCAGGCGGGCCAGCGCGAAGGACAGCAGGGCCGTCTCGATGCGGGTGGGCAGCTGCCAGGCGACGACCGTGCCGGGGCGTACGCCCATGTCGTACAGGCCGGCCGCCACGCGCTCGGCACGCGCGCGTAGAGCGCCGAAGGACAGGGAGCGGTCGTCCTGGAGGAGGACGGGGCGGTCGGGGGTCAGTTCGGCACGGCGTGCGACCAGTTCCCAGAGTGTGCGCGAGGAACCCAGGGCGTGTGCGGTGTCGTTCACGACAACCCCCTCTGGCTGACGGTCTGTCAGATCGTGCGGAGAGCGTAGGGCCCGACGCCTTGTCGGTCCAGGGGTGCGGGGCTAGCCTGCTGCTGAATCTGACGGACCGTCAGGCAGGTGGTGGATGGACCTCACGTACACGCCCGAGGAGGAGGAGTTCCGGGCGCGGTTGCGGGAGTGGCTGGGCGAGGTCCTCCCGGTGCTCCCGCCGAAGCCGTCCCCCGACGACTGGCCCGGGCGCCGCGCCTACGACCTCGGCTGGCAGCGCAGGCTGTACGACGCCGGGTACGCCGATGTGCACTGGGACGCGTCCCCGACCGTACGGCTGATCTTCCTGGAGGAGACCGAGAAGGCGGGCGCTCCCTATGTGGGCGCGGGCTTCGTCGGGCTGCTGCACGCCGGGCCGACCATCGCCGCCGAGGGAACGCCTGAGCAGCGAGCACGCTGGCTGCCGCCGATCCTGCGCGGGGACGAGGTCTGGTGCCAGGGCTTCAGCGAACCGGACGCCGGCTCCGACCTCGCGGCGCTGCGCACGCGCGCGTGGAGGGACGGCGACGACTATGTGGTGAGCGGGTCCAAGATCTGGACGTCCCACGCGGAAGTGGCCGACTGGTGCGAACTGTTGGTGCGCACCGACCCCGAGGCGCCCAAGCACCGCGGCATCAGCTGGCTGGCCATGCCCATGGACGCCCCGGGCATCACCGTACGGCCGCTGAGGACCCTCGCCGGGTCGGCCGAGTTCGCCGAGGTGTTCCTGGACGAGGTGCGGGTGCCGGTCGCCAACCGGGTCGGGGACGAGAACGACGGCTGGCGCGTGACGATGGTGACCCTGTCCTTCGAGCGCGGCACGGCCTTCGTGGGCGAGGTCGTCGCCTGTCGGCGCGTGCTGCGCGAACTCGCCGCCGAGGCCCGTGAGAACGGCCGCTGGGACGACCCTGCGCTGCGGCGGAGGCTGGGACGGCTGAACGCCGAGTTCCGGGCGCTGTGGCGGCTGACCCAGTGGAACGTGAGCGAGGCCGAGCTGACGGGCGGGGTGCCGGGAGTCGGGGGTTCGGTTTTCAAACTGAGGTATTCGCACGCCCGCCAGGAGCTCTACGACGCCACGGCCGACGTCCTGGGGCCGGACTCGCTCGACCTGGACCGGCCGTGGGTCCTCGACCGGCTGTCCTCGCTGTCGTACACCATCGCCGCCGGCACCTCGCAGATCCAGCGGAACATCGTGGCCGAGCGGATCCTCGGGCTGCCGAAGGGGCGGTGATCTCTCCAGATGCGGTTCCAACTCAGTGAAGACCAGCGCGCGTTGCGGGACGGTGTGCGCGAGCTGCTGGCTCGGCGCTTCGGGCCGGAGGCGCTGCGGGCCGCCCTCGACGAGCCCGGACGCCTGGACCGGGAACTGTGGAGCGAGCTCGGTGCGGCCGGGTTCTTCGCGCTGCGGCTGCCGGAGGCGGACGGCGGCGTCGGACTCGGCCTCCCCGAGGCGGTGTTGGCCTTCGAAGAGGCCGGACGGGCGCTGCTGCCCGGGCCCCTGGTGGCCACGCACCTCGCGGCGGGGACGGTGCTCGGCGCGGCCACGGGCGAGGTCGTCGTCACGGCCGTCGGCAGCGGGCTGGTGGAGTGGCTCGCGGAGGCGGACGTCGTACAGGGCGACGCTGCGGGGGCCGTACCGCTGCGGTCGGCCGACCCGCTGACGCCCCTGCACCGGGTTCCCGTGGCCCGCGACGTGGACCCCGTCGCCGTACTCCTCACCGCGGCCGAACAACTGGGCAGCGCCACACGCGCGTGCGAGCTGGCCGTGCAACACGCCCGGACCCGTGAGCAGTTCGGGCAGCCGATCGGCGCCTTCCAGGCGGTGAAGCATCTGTGCGCGGAGATGCTGGTACGGACGGAGACGGCCCGCGCGGCCGTCTACGCGGCGGCCGTCACCGCCGACCCGGCCGACATCGACACCGCCCGGCTGCTCGCGGACCAGGCGGCCGTGCAGGGTGCCCGTGACTGCCTCCAGGTGCACGGCGGCATGGGATTCACCTGGGAGTTCGAGGTGCACCTGCATCTGAAGCGCGCGTGGGTGCGAACTCATCGTGCGGGCGCAATTACGGAGAGTGAAGATCGATTGGCTGCCGAGCTTCTCGCTGAATCGGCCTGAAGGCCCCTGGTCTGCAATGTCACCGATCACGCCCGCACGGATGTCGCGGATTGTGGCATACCGGAATTACGGAGCGTTGATATCGGGTTGTGTCCTACGCGTGACTCGTCACGGCCTGGAGTCGGCGGTCCGCTCCGGTACCTTGTGTGAGATGCGAGTGGTTCCGAGCACGAGCCATGCCGGAGTTGCCCTTGAGGCGGCTCCGGATCCGGCGGTGCGCGCCGTTCCTCGCAGGGCGAGAGGGCTTTCTGCCCCCGCCTGTTCGACTCTCCACAACAAGCGTCGCACAGTATGCCGCACGGGTACTCCTTCGCGCTGGAATATGCCCGAAGCGCTTGTTGGGGTGACTGTACGTCAACCATGCTGTCAGCTAAGGGATTCACGTTCTGTGACCCTGGCTTTGGCCATTGTTCTGGCCATGAAAAAAATGGCTAGGATCGTGGCCCTCGTGAGGCGCGGGGCTATGTGTCCGCCGGTTCGGATGGTGTGAACGGTGCAGGTGCTTCAAGTGCAGCTGGAGATCCGGCCCGACCCCGCTGAGGTGGGGCGAGCCCGGCGGTGGGCCCGCTCGCGGCTCGCCGGATCCGGGATAGGGGTCGACGAGCCGCTCGCCGAGACACTGATCCTGCTCGTCTCCGAACTCGTCACCAACGCCGTGGTGCACACCGGCTGTCCGGCCGTACTGAGGCTTTCCCTGCCGGGCGTGGCGCAGGAGTCCACCACCGTACGGCTCGAGGTGGCCGACCGCAGCGACCGGGCGCCGGTGCCGCGGTGTGCCGACGGCGACGCGACGGGCGGCCGGGGCCTCGCGCTCGTCGACGGTCTGGCGGACCGCTGGGGCTGGAGCTCCGAGGGTGCCGGCAAGCGGATCTGGTGCGAACTGGACCGCGCCGCGGAGTCGGAGAGGTCCTCTTCCGCCTACGGCAGCGGGGCGTCGGCGTACGAGGGGCTGGCGTACGAGGCGGTGTGAAGCGTCCTGGCGGGCGCACGGCTCGACAACTGCGCCGGATTCGGTGCACGGTTGCAGAAAGCGCTGTCTCCCTCTGCTCGGGCAGGCACTGATGCGCCCGGGCATGCTTCTGTGCGCGCCTGCTGCAAATAGGGCTTAAGTAACAAATCCCCGGGTGGGTGTTGACGCGACGTGTCCGGTTGATCACGCTTGTGGTCAGCGATTCGCCGCGAGGGGACGACGAGGGTTTCGGTGACGGAGGCCCTTGCCGAGTGTGGGTCGTGATTCGGCGTCGGTTCTCTCAGGGCTGGGGGAGTCGAGGAACCGGGGCGGGTACGCCGGAGTCGGATGGTGGCGCGGTGCCGTGCTCGGGCGGACAGGGCACCTCCCGCTCGAGCGTAGTTCGAGAGCGGGGAGCCGCGCCGCCAGCCGACCTTGTCAGAGCACCGCCACGGGTGCGACGGGAGTCCCCGTGCCGCCGACGAAGGGCTCGGGCATCGCCGACAGCAGGAATGTGTAACGGCCCTCTTCTCCACAGGCTGTGGACAACTCTTCGAGATTCCAGTTCTGGCCCTGGAGCATGCCCATCTCCACCAGATCGAGCGCGTGCACGGGCAGCCACAAATCCTCTGTCTCGGGCGGAAATATCTCAAACGTGAGGGTGTCGTTCGCCACGGCAGCCACATCGCGCGCGTGGAACCACTCCGGCGTACGGATCGACAGACCGGCTGAGGGATAGCCGTACGCGTGCTTGTCGCCGGCGAGAAGGGTCTGGATCTGCCCTGTCCGTACGAGCACGATGTCGCCGGCGCGCACACGCGTGCCCGCGAGTTCCTCCGCCGCCTCCAGGTCCTCCGGGGTGACCGCATGCCCGCCGTCGAGCCGCGAGACGCCACGCGCGCGTGCCACGTCGAGCAGGACGCCCCGCGAGACGATGTGCCGTGCCTTGTCGATGCCGCTGAACTCGGCGCCGCCGTGCGGGGTGATGGTGTCGGCGGGGCGGCCGTTGTAGAGCCGGCCCGAGTGCGAGACGTGGGTGAGCGCGTCCCAGTGGGTGGCCGCCTGCAGGCCCATGGTCACGATGTCGTCGCTGCAGGCGACGGTTCCCGGGCCGAAGAGCTCCTGGTTGATCTGCACCATGGCGTGCAGCGGGTTGACGCGTCCGGGGATCATCCCCGTCTGGACGCCGTCCTGTTGCAGGGGGAGGGCGAGGGGGACGCGGCGACCGGTGCGTACGCAGGCGGCCGCCTCGCGGACCACCTCGTCGGTGATCAGGTTGAGGGTGCCGATCTCGTCGTCGTCCCCCCAACGGCCCCAGTTGTTCACACGCTTGGCGATCTCGTGGAACGCGTCCGGCAGTGACATGAGTCCTCCCCGGGGGTTGTCTCCGTGTATCTGACGGGTCGTAGAATCGAGTCGAATCTAACGGACCGTCAGAAACTGCGGGAAGGGGCCGGGGCATGGGGAACTTCTTGGCAGGCAAGGTCGTCGCCGTGACGGGTGCCGGGCGGGGGATCGGGCGGGCGGTGGCGCTGGCCGCCGCGGCCGAGGGGGCGCGGGTGGTCGTCAACGACTACGGGGTGTCCGTGGACGGCGTCTCGCCCACGAGCGAGGTCGCCGAGGGCGTGGTCAAGGAGATCGAGGCGGCGGGCGGGGAGGCCGTTGCTGTGGCCGACGACGTGTCCACGATGGCCGGTGGGCAGCGGGTCGTGGACACGGCGGTGTCGGCCTATGGGCGCATCGACGGGGTCGTGTGCGTCGCCGGGATTCTGCGGGAGCGGATGCTGTTCAACATGACCGAGGAAGAGTGGGATCCGGTCGTCGCCACGCATCTGAAGGGGACGTTCACGGTGTTCCGGGCCGCCTCCGCGGTGATGCGGAAGCAGGGGTCGGGGGCCCTGATCGGATTCACCAGCGGGAATCATCAAGGGTCGGTTTCGCAGGCGAATTACAGCGCGGCGAAGGGTGGGGTCATTTCGCTCGTCCGGAGCGCCGCGTTGGGGATGCACAAGTACGGGGTGACCGCGAATGCGGTGGCGCCGGTGGCTCGTACACGGATGTCGGCGAACGTTCCGATGGAGTTGGCGGAGATCGGGGAGCCGGAGGACGTTGCGGCGCTCGTGGCGTATCTGCTGTCCGACGGGGCGAAAGAGCAGGGTATTACCGGGCAGGTTTACACCGTCGCCGGGGCGAAGATCGCGGTTTGGGCTCAGCCGCGGGAGCTGCGGGCCGCGTATGCCGAGGGTTCCTGGACGCCGGAACGGATTGCGGCGTTTCTGCCGGGGGCGGTGGGGGTGGATCCGATGCCGATGTTGGAGCGGGTGGAGGCGATGCGGAGGGCTGCCGCCGAGGGGGCGCGACCTAACGCCTGAGAGCTCGGGGGGCGGTTGTACGGCGGCTGCGGGTGGTTTGTGGCTGGTCGCGCAGTTCCCCGCGCCCCTGAGGTTGGAGACCTGACCGTCGCTTAGGAGGATGCCGTGGATTTCGGGTTTGCACCTGAGGACGAGGCTTTTCGTGCGGAAGCTCGGGCGTGGCTCGAGGAGCATGGCGAGGACGCTCAGGATCGGCGTAGCTGGGAAAGGGCCCTCGGGAAAGCCGGGTGGATCGGGCTGGGGTGGGCCGAGTCCGGTTACGGGAATCGAACCGCCACCCTCACCCAACAGGTCGTCTGGGCGGAGGAATACGCGCGGTCGGCCGCGCCTGCGCGCTCGGGGCACATCGGTGAGAATCTCCTGGCGCCCACTCTCATTGCCCACGGCACCGAAGAGCAGAAGGCCCGCTTTCTGCCGCCGATCGCCGCGGGGGACGAGCTCTGGTGTCAGGGGTACAGCGAACCCGGTGCGGGGTCGGATCTAGCGGGGATTCGGACGCGGGCCGAGCTCGGGGCGGACGGGACGTATCGCGTCACCGGGCAGAAGATCTGGACCTCTCTGGCGCACGAGGCCGACTGGTGCTTTGTGCTGGCCCGTACCGAGCCGGAGTCCCGGCGGCATCACGGGCTGAGCTTTCTGCTGGTTCCCATGGATCAGCCGGGGCGTGTCGACGTGCGGCCGATTCGTCAGATGACCGGGACGAGCGACTTCAACGAGGTCTTCTTCGACGGGGCGCACGCGCGCGTGGAGCACGTCGTCGGGGGCGAGGGTGCGGGCTGGAAGGTGGCGATGAGTCTGCTGGGGTTCGAGCGGGGGGTCTCCACGCTCGCCCAGCAGATCGGCTTCGCGGCGGAGTTGGGGAGGGTCGTGCGGGCTGCCGTACGGTCCGGTGCCGTGGGCGATCCCGTCCTGCGGGAGCGGCTCGTGCGGCAGTGGGCCGAGCTGCGGGTGATGCGGTGGAACGCCCTGCGGACGCTGGGGAGGTCGGGGGACGCCGGGGCAGCCAGTGTGGCCAAGCTGCTGTGGGGTGGCTGGCATCAGCGGCTCGGGGAGCTGGCGATGCAGGTGCGCGGCGCGGAGGCGGGGGTCGGGCCGGTGGCCTGGTCGCCTTCGGCGCCGTACGAACTCGACGAGGCGCAGCAGCTGTTCCTGTTCTCCCGGGCCGACACCATCTACGGCGGGTCGGACCAGATCCAGCGCACGATCGTCGCCGAGCGGGTGCTCGGACTGCCGAGGGAACCCAAGGGGGTTGTGTGATGCGCGGCGTGGTGTTCGACGGGAAGCGGGTCGAGGTCGCGTACGACCTGGAGGTACGGGACCCGGGCTCGGGTGAGGTGCTGGTCGCGATCTCGGCGGCGGGGTTGTGCCACAGCGACCTGTCCGTGGTGGACGGGACCATACCTTTTCCGGTTCCTGTGGTGCTGGGGCATGAGGGGGCCGGGGTGGTCGAGGCGGTGGGTGTGGGGGTCACCCATGTCGTGCCGGGGGACCATGTGGCCCTGTCCACGCTCGCCAACTGCGGTACCTGCGCCGAGTGCGACCGGGGGCGGCCGACCATGTGCCGACAGGCCATCGGACGGCCCGGGAAGCCGTTCGAGCGAGCGGGTCGGCCCGTCTTCCAGTTCGCGTCCAACTCCGCCTTCGCGGAGCGGACCGTGGTGAAGGCCGTGCAGGTGGTGCGGATCCCGAAGGACATTCCGCTGCCCTCGGCCGCGCTCATCGGGTGCGGGGTGCTGACCGGGGTCGGCGCCGTGCTCAACCGGGCGAAGGTGGATCGCGGGGACAGCGTGCTCGTGATCGGGACCGGGGGGATCGGGCTCAACGTCCTGCAGGGTGCGCGGATCGCCGGTGCGCTGCGGATCGTCGCCGTCGACGCCAATCCGGCGAAGGAGGCGGTGGCGCGGCAGTTCGGGGCGACCGACTTCCTGACCTCGGTGGAGGGGGTGCGGGAGCTGCTGCCCACGGGGGCGGACCATGCCTTCGAGTGCGTGGGCCGCGTCGAGTTGATCCGGGCGGCCGTCGATCTGCTCGACCGGCACGGACAGGCGATTCTGCTGGGGGTTCCTCCGGCCGGCGCCGAGGCGTCCTTCGTCGTGTCCTCCATGTACCTGGACAAGTCGATCCTGGGATGCCGGTACGGCTCGTCGAGGCCGCAGCGGGACATCGCGCTGTACGCCGAGCTGTACCGGGAGGGGCGGCTGCTGCTGGACGAGTTGGTGACCCAGACGTATCCGGTCGAGGAGTTCGAGCGGGCGGCGGCGGATGCGGAGGCGGGGAAGGTGGCTCGCGGAGTGCTCACGTTCTGAGGGCCGAAGGGCCTCGGGGGAGAGGTCCAAGGGCCTTAGGAGTTCCGGCTCTTCCCGAGGGCTCCGGCGAGTTTTCCACAGGCCCGGAAAAGTGGCTGCCGTGCTGTCAGTGGCGGCGCCTACCGTCATCTCCATGACCTATCGAGACGTCGCCTCCAAGCAGGTCCTGATCTGGGCCTGCACCGCCGTCGCCGCTCGTATGCCGGTCGCCATGGCGCCGTTGGCCCTGGTGTTCCTGGTGCGCGAGCGGCCCGGCGGCTACACCCTGGGTGCGACGCTTGCGGCGGCCTATGTGCTCGGCGAGATCATCGGGGCCCCGGTCCTCGGCGTACGGCTGGACCCGGCGCGCGGTCGGCGGCATCTGGCCCTCGGACTCGTGGGCGGGGCGGTCGGGTTCGCGGGGCTCGGGGTGCTGGCCGGGGCGCATCCCGTGGTGCTGGGGGCGTTCGCGTTCCTGGCCGGTGCGGCACCGGCCGCGGCAGCCGGCGGACAGCGGGCGCTGCTGACCTCACTGGTCCCGGAGCGAGCCGTGGCGCAGGCGCTGTCCACCGAGTCGATGCTGATGTCCGGCGTATGGGCCGTCTCCCCGGTCGCCGTCGCCGGTCTCGCCCTCGGGGTGGCGCCACGGGTGCCGCTGCTCCTGGCTGCCGCCCTGATGGCAGCGTCGATCGCGGGCCACTGGCTGCTGCCCGCCGACTGGGCGAAGGAGGAACAGGACGGGAAGGCAGAGCGGCGGCTCGGGCCCCGCATGCTGATACGCGCCTGGCCGGTGTACGTCACGGGCGCCGCCAGCATCACCCTGCTCGGCCTCGCCGAACTCACCCTGCCCGCTCTGCTCGAACAGCGCGGCATCGGTGTGGGCTGGTCCGGGCCGATGCTGGCGGGACTCGCGGTGGGGTCGGGGCTCGGGGCGTTCCTGTACGGCCTCCGGCCGTGGCCGGGGCGGCTCCACACACGCAGTGTGGTGCTGATGTGCGGCATGTCGGCCTTCGTGACCCTCGCGGCGCTGATACCGGGTGCGGCCGGGATCGCGACCGCCCTCGTCCTGGCGGGCACACTCCAGGCGGGCGCGCTCATCACCCGCAACCTGTCCCTGCGCGACGCCGTGCCGCCGGGTGCCCTGTCCGCCGGCTACTCCGTGATGTACGCGGCCGCGGGCGCGGGCTACGCGGCGACGGGTTCCCTCGCCGGTGGCCTGCTCCAGGTGGTGGCGCCGTCCACCGCGATGGTGGCCGGAGTGCTGCTGACCCTGCTGCTGACGGCGCTCGGCTGGTGGGGAGAGACCCGCCGGGATCGCTCAAGTGCCGCTGTGGACCCGGCCGTCGGCGTTGCCCCCGGCGCGGAAGGTGCGCCGATAGCTGGTGGGTGTGACGCCGAGGGCCGCCTGTAGGTGCTGCCGCATCGACTGGGCCGTGCCGAAGCCGGCGTCCCGGGCGACCTGGTCGACGGACAGGTCGGTCGACTCCAGCAGGTGCCGGGCGTGTTCCACCCGCTGCTGGGTGAGCCACTGGCCGGGGCTGACGCCGACCTCCTCGCGGAAGCGGCGTGTGAAGGTCCGTACGGACATGGCCACCTGGTCCGCCATGTCGCGCAGCTGGATCGGCTCGTGGAGGCGGCCCAGGGCCCAGGCGCGGGCCGTGGTCGTGGACGCCTGCTGGAGGTCGGGGACCGGGCGGTGGATGTACTGGGCCTGGCCGCCGTCCCGGTGCGGCGGTACGACCGTGCGGCGGGCCACGTCGTTGGCGATCGCCGTGCCGTGGTCGCGGCGGACCATGTGCAGGCACAGGTCGATCCCGGCCGCCACGCCGGCCGAGGTCAGCACGTCGCCGTCGTCGATGAACAGGACGTCCGGGTCCACCTCGATCTTCGGGAAGAGCTCCTGGAAGTGCTCGGCGTCCGCCCAGTGCGTGGTGGCCGGGCGGCCGTCGAGCCGGCCGGCGGCGGCGAGGACGTAGACGCCGGTGCAGATGGAGGCGAGCCGGGTGCCGGGGCGGATGTGGGCGAGCGCGGCGGCCAGTTCGTCGGTCAGCACGCCCTCCTCGAAGACCGGGCCGAGCTCGTACGACGCCGGGACGATCACGGTGTCGGCGGTGGCCAGGGTCTGCGGGCCGTTGCCGACGTGGATGGCGAAGTCGGCGTCGGTCTCGACCGGGCCCGGCGGCCGGATCGAGCAGGTGACGACCTCGTACAGGTGCCGGCCCTGCGCGTCCTTGGGGCGGCCGAAGATGCGGTGCGGGATGCCCAGTTCGAACGGGAGGATGCCGTCGAGGGCGAGGACGACGACGCGATGCGGACGGAACGGTTCCTGCGCGGCGCGTGCCGCGCTGCCGACCGTGTCCATGTCCCGGCCCGTAGGCATGGCCGGATCCGTGTCCATGTCCCGACCCTTAGGCATGGCCCGATCGCCAGGGGCGTCCGAATCCATAGGCGTGTCCCGATCCGTATGCATGGCCCGATCCTAGCGAAGGCTGTCCCTCGGGCCACTCGTTTCGGGTCACCGCAGGCCCGAAGCTCTATGTCGTGACCCAGACAACCGAGGCAGCAGCCACCGCAGAGGACAACCGGCCGATCAGGAAGCACCGCCCGTGGCGGAGCCGCAGAATGTCGCTGCATCGGGCGTGGTTCGTCGCCGCCGTCGCCTTCGTGACGATCACCGGCGCCGCCGCCTTCCGCTCCCTGCCGGGTCTGCTCATCGACCCGCTGCACGAGGAGTTCGGCTGGTCGCGCGGCACGATCGGGGCCGCCGTCTCCATCAACCTGGCCCTGTACGGCCTCACCGCCCCCTTCGCCGCCGCCCTGATGGACCGCTTCGGCATCCGGCGGGTCGTCGCGGCCGCGCTGACCTTGATCTCGATCGGCTCCGGCCTGACCGTGTGGATGACGGCGGCCTGGCAGCTGCTGCTGTGCTGGGGCCTGCTCGTGGGCCTCGGCACGGGTTCGATGGCGCTGGCCTTCGCCGCGACCGTCACCAACCGCTGGTTCACCGAGCGGCGCGGCCTGGTCACCGGCATCCTCACCGCCGCCTCGGCCTCCGGCCAGCTGATCTTCCTGCCCGTGCTGTCGTTGATGATCACCAGGCTGGACGACTGGCGTCCGGCAGCCGTCACGGTCTCCCTCGCGGCCCTCGCGGTGGTCCCCCTGGTCTGGCTGCTGCTGCGCGACCACCCGGCCGACGTGGGCGTGAAGCCGTACGGCGCCACGGAGTTCGTGCCCAAGCCGGCCCCGGTGCCGGGCGCCGCGCGCAGGGCCGTGAAGGTCCTCTTCTCCGCCGCCCGTACCGGCCCCTTCTGGCTGCTGGCCGGCACCTTCGCGATCTGCGGCGCCTCCACCAACGGCCTCGTCCAGACCCACTTCGTGCCCGCAGCCCACGACCACGGCATGCCCGTCACGGCCGCCGCCTCGCTGCTCGCGGTCATCGGCGTGTTCGACGTCGTCGGCACGGTGGCCTCCGGCTGGCTCACCGACCGCTTCGAGCCGCGCCGGCTGCTCGCGGTCTACTACGCCCTGCGCGGCGTCTCGCTGCTGTTCCTGCCGATGCTGCTCGCCCCGAGCGTCCACCCGCCGATGATCTTCTTCATCGTCTTCTACGGCCTCGACTGGGTCGCCACCGTCCCGCCCACCGTCGCCCTGTGCCGCGAGCAGTACGGCGACGACAGCGCGATCGTCTTCGGCTGGGTCCTCGCCTCCCACCAGGTCGGCGCCGCCCTGGTGGCCGTACTCGGCGGGGTCGCGCGGGACGTCTTCGGTACGTACGACATGGTCTGGTACGCGTCCGGGGCGCTGTGCGCGGCGGCGGCACTGATGTCGCTGGTGATCCGGCGGCGTACGGCTCCGGTGGCGATGGCGGCCTGAACGCTCCGCCGGAAGCAGGGTGCGGCGGCCGGACAGAGCCAGGAGGCCGGTCGCCCTCCTGACGCCCGGGCCCCGGCGGACGCCGTCCTAGAGGAACCGCCCCTTGTGGAACAGCAGCGGCGCCTCGTCCCCGTCGCTCGCCCCCAGGGCTTCCACCCGGCCCACCACGATCAGATGGTCACCCCCGGTGTGCACCGCGTGGATCGTGCAGTCGATCCACGCGAGCGTGCCCGCGAGGCGTGGGGAGCCGGACACGGGAGCCGCGTCGTAGGCGACACCCGCGAACTTGTCCGCGCCGCTCACCGCGAAGGCGCGGCACAGCTCGCTCTGCCCGGCGCTCAGGACGTTCACGCAGAAGACGCCCGCGCGGGCGATGCGCGGCCATGTCGTCGACGTACGGCCGACCATGAAGGCGACCAGGGGCGGGTCGAGGGAGAGGGAGGAGAAGGACTGGCAGGCGAAACCGGCGGGGGCTGCGGCTTGCGGGTCGTCGGTGGAGGCGGCTTGTGCGTGGTCGGTGGGGCTGGCTTGCGGGTCGTCGGTGGTGCTGGGCTCCTGAGGGGCACCGGCACCTGTGGTGGCCGGTGCCGTGACAACGGCCACGCCCGTCGCGAAGTTCCCCAGGACGCGCCGGAACTCGGCCTGCCCGACCGGAGCCCGCTCGTCCTCGCCGACGCACCGCAACTCCGGGCGCGGCAGCACTTCGACGGGCTCCCGTTCGGGGGCTGCCCTGACCGACCTGAGGTAGCGGACGGCGGCGGCCGCCATCCCTGCGTGTCCCATCACACCACCCATTGAAGCTGACGGGGCGTCAGATCGGAAGGGGTGTGCCGGGCGCGGAAGACCCCTGCGTACGCTGCGCCTATGGGGTGGGGAGACGAGGCCGACGGCCCGGAGGGCGACAGGCCCGACGGCGCGATGCGACCGTACGTCGACGCGAACGCCGCCGCCGCGCTGTGCGCGGCGCAGTACCCGGTGATCTGCCTGATCTGGTGGATCGGCACACTGGGTGACGACTACGGCAGCAGCGGATACGACATCATCGCCGCTCTCGTCCTGGCCGGCCTGCTCGTCGTGGCGCCGATCGCGGCGCCGTTCGCCGGCATCGCGCAGGCGGCCGTCCAGATCGTGCCTGCCGACCTTCTCGCCCGCTTCGTCGTGCGCCACGCGCGCGGGCCGGTATGGGCCTGGCACCTGGTGTGCAGCACGGCGATCGGCGTGGGCTGGGCGGCCGTCGCCGCTACGGCGTGGGGCTGGCCGTTCACCGGCACGGCATCGCTCTTCGCGGCTCTCGGCGTGCTGCCGGTGCTCGGCCTCGCGCACCTGCGCAGGCGTACTCGGGTCACGGGGCGACCGCGGGGATTCCTGGATGTGTGGCTGCCCTCCCTGTTCGCCTCCGTCGGGCTGTTCCTGCTCGTCTTCGTGGGCGGGGTGCTGGCCACGGTCACCTGGACCTTTCCCGGGTAGCAGACCCGGACTCCGCACTCCACCTCGTGCCGGCCTCACCGCCCCCGGTACTCGGCGCTCCTGCGCTCCACGAAACTCGCCACCCCCTCCCGGGCGTCCTCCGTCGTCATGTTGATCTCCTGCGCGGCCGCCTCCGCCGCGAAGGCGGTGGTGCGGTCGGTGTCGAGGGAGGCGTTGACGAGCTGTTTGGTGAGGGCGAGGGTGCGGGTCGGGCCGGTGGCGAGGCGTTCGGCCCACTCGCGGGCCGTCTTGTCCAACTCACCGTCCGCCACGACCCGGTTGACCAGACCGAGGCGCTCGGCGTCCCGCGCGGTGAGTGCGTCGCCGAAGAACATCAGCTCCTTCGCCCGCTGGGGGCCGATCAGGCGGGGGAGGAGATAGGCGCCGCCGCCGTCGGGGACCAGGCCCCGGCGGACGAACACCTCGATGAACTTCGCGGACTCGGCGGCCAGTACGAGGTCGCAGGCGAACGCCAGATGCGCACCGAGGCCGGCCGCCGTGCCGTTCACCGCCGCGATCACCGGCTTCTCGCAGTCGAGGACGGCTGCGACGAGGCGCTGGGCGCCGAGGCGGATCGTGCGGGCGACATCGCCGGGGACCCGCTCACCGGCCGCCGACCCGCCCCGCAGATCCGCCCCGGCACAGAAACCCCGGCCCGTTCCGGTCAGCACGACGGCCCGGACACCGGGGTCCGCGGAGGCGTCGGCGAGCAGTTGGATGATCCGTTCTCGCTGGTCAGGGGTGATGGCGTTGAGTGCCTCGGGCCGGTTGAGGGTGATGCGGCAGACCTGATTGTCAGTGGCCTGCTGTACCAATGAATCAACGGCATCGACGGAATCGACGGAATCGACGGAATCGACGGAATTTCCGGGTACACGGGGGGAACCGGGCATGTCCATCTCATCCTTCATCTCATTGTCGGCAGGCATCTCAGCGGCACACCACCAACGCGTCCAGCGCCACCGCGCCCTGCCCCCTCGGCAGCACCATCAGCGGGTTGATGTCGAGCTCCGCGAGGTCGTCCTCCAGTTCCAACGCCATGCGCTGCACCCGCAGGACGACTTCGACGAGCGCGTCGAGATCCGCCGGGGGGCGCCCCCGGACCCCGTCGAGGAGGGCCCGCCCGCGCAGTTCGGCGAGCATGTCCCGCGCCTGCTCCTCACCGAAGGGCGGCACGCGTACGGCGGTGTCGCCGAGCACCTCCACGAGCACTCCGCCCAGCCCGACGGTCACGGTCGGCCCGAACAGCTCGTCGTGCGTGACGCCGACGACCATCTCGACACCGCGCTCGACCATCTGGCAGACGAGGACGCCGTCCAGCGAGATGTCCTCGTAGCGGGCGATGTCGGTCAGCTCCCGGTAGGCGTCGCGGACCTGGCTGGCGGAGGTCAGCCCGATCTTGACCAGGCCCAGCTCGGTCTTGTGGGCGATCCGTGCGCCGGACGCCTTCATCACCACGGGGTAGCCGACCAGCCCCGCGGCCCGTACGGCCGCCGCCGCGCTGGTCACCAACTGCTCGCGCGGTACGCGGATGCCGTACGCCCGCAGCAGCTGCTTCGCCGCGTGCTCGCTCAGTTGCTGACCCGGGCGCATCAGTGGCTGCGCCTTGCGGAAGGACGGGGACGGGGTGCGGGGCGCCCGGTCGAAGGGGGAGCGGTAGCCGGTGACGAAGCGGTGGTGGTCGAGGTAGGCCCGGACGGCGGTGATGCAGTTCGCCACCGTGCGGAAGGTGGCCACGCGCGAGGACCCGAGCAGCACCTCGCGGTACGCGGGCTCGGTGCCGACGGGCGAGCCCCACACCACGCACACCAGCTTGTCCGTCCGCTCCGCCGCGTCCACCAGGTCCTGGACCAGCCGGTCGCTGAGCGGCGGGAAGGGGCCGGTGACCGGGCAGATCAGCACTCCGACCTCGGGGTCGTCGAGGATCGCGTCGATGATCTTCCGACCGCGCCAGTCGCCGACGGGGTGACCGCCGTTGTCGACCGGGTTGGCCACGCTCAGGTACTCCGGTATCCACTGGTGCAGCTCGGCCTGCTTGGCCTCCGACAGCACCGGCAGCCGAAGCCCCGCCTCACTCGCCAGGTCGGCGAAGTGCGCGCCCGTGCCGCCCGAGATCGAATAGACGACGACGCCGTCGGCGCGCGGCGGCTTGGCACGGGCCAACAGGGCGGCGGTGTCCTGGAGTTCGTCCAGGCCGTCGACCCGGATCACCCCGTACTGCCGCATCGCCGCGTCCACCACCGCGTCCGCGCCGGTCAGCTTGCCGGTGTGTGAGGCGGCCGTGCGCGCGCCGGTCTCGGTGCGGCCCACCTTGACGGCGACGACCGGCACCCCGCGGCGGGCGGCGCGGTCGGCGGCGAGGAGGAAGGCCCGCCCGTCCTTCAATCCCTCGACGTAGCAGGCGACGGCGCCCACCTCGGGCCGCTCGGCGAAGTAGGAGATGAAGTCGGCGGTCTCCAGGTCGGCCTCGTTGCCCGTCGGCGCCCAGTGGCTCAGGCGGATGCCGAGCTCCTGGAGGGCGAAGACGGGCCGGCCCTGGTGGCCGGACTGGGTGATCAGGGCGATCGCGGGACCGTCCAGGTCGTCCCGGAACCGTTCGAAGGCGTTGAGGTTGGTGTTGGGGCCCAGCAGCCGCATCCCGGACCGCTCGACGGCGGCGGTGAGCCGGTCCTGTGCGGCAGCACCCTCCTCGCCGGTCTCGGCGAAACCGGAGGCGAAGACGACCGCGAACTTCACCTTGGCCTCGGCCAGTTCCTCGATCACCGGAAGGGGGTCGGCGACCAGCAGTACGGCGAGATCGACCTGCTCGGGCAGGTCGGCGACGGAGGGAGAGCAGGGGATGCCGAAGACGGACGGGCGGTTCGGGTGCACCGGATGGAGCCGGGCGCCGACCCGCTCGGACCAGGCGATCAGCTGGCGGGTGACACCGGTGTTCGGTCGGCCCTCGGCGTCCGAGGCGCCGATCACCGCGACCGACTCCGGCCGGAAGAAGCGGTCCAGATCGGGTACGTGGGAGTACAGCGGACGGCCGCTGACGTCGAGATCGTCGACCTCGGCCGGCCGGCCGTGGACGGCGGGCCCGGGCTGCTCGCCACAGGCGATGACCCGGGCCCGGCGGGAGTCGGTGGTGAGGGTGCCGTGGGTTGATCCAAGCATCGGTCCGCCCGCTCCTGTGTGACAGCGATTAACTGACGCAGTGTCAGATTAAAGGAACTGACGCTGTGTCAGGAACGGCTGTGCACGCAAAGTTGGGCGGCAACACGCTCGGAGGGCGCGCTCACAGCACCCCCAGCACCTCCTTCGCCACCCGCTCGCCCGACCGCACCGCCCCGTCCATGAAGCCCATCCAGTGGGTGGAGGTCTCCGTCCCGGCCCAGTGGATGCCGCCGACGGGTCGGCGCAGGGCCGGGCCGTACTGGGTCAGGACTCCGGGCGCGGCGATGGAGACGGGGCCGCCGCGGATGTAGGTCTCGTTGTTCCAGCGTTGCAGGACGAAGGAGGTGGGGGAGGCGGCTTTTTCGCCGAAGTAGGTCACGTAGTCCTTCAGTACGGCCGCCTTGACATCCGCCTCGCTCGCCGCGTCGTAGGCCCGGGCCTTGTCGGCCTCGATGAAGCCCATCAGCGCGCCGTAGGAGGCGTCGGGAGGGGAGTTGTCGAAGGTGGAGCTGACCACGCCGGTGTCGCTGACGACCTGACCGTTGAAGCCGTCGGCGCGCCAGAAGGGGGTGTCGTAGATCGCGATCGCCTTGCCGACCGAGGCCATCGGCAGGCGCTGGGTGAGCTGGTCGCGGGCGGCCGGCAGGACGGGGTCGTAGGTGATGCGGGCCGCGATCGGCGGAGGTACGGCGACGACGACCTTCTTTGCGGTGACAGTGATGCCGTCGGCCGTCACGACGTACTTGCCGCCGGACTGGGCGATCGTGCGGACCGGGGCCTTCAGCACCACCCGGTCGCCGAGCGTGGCGGCGAGCTTGATCGGAACCAGCTGGGAGCCGCCGACGAAGCGCAGTTCCTGGGCGCCGTTCGCGGTCTCGGTGAGGCGTTCCAGGGTGCCGGGGTGGGAGGCGTTGCCGGCGGCGGCGATGTAGAAGAGGACGAACAGGAAGGAGAGTTCACGGGGTTCGGCCGAGAAGATCGAGGTGCAGGCCACGTCGAAGAGGAACTTGGCCGACGGGATGACGGCGTTGGCGCGCAGCCAGGTCTCGAAGGTCTGCCGGTCCCACTCGTCGGCCTTGGCGGCGGTCCAGGGTGCGTCGACCGGGATCTGTTTGGCGAGGTCGTCGAGTGTGGCCTGCACGATCGCGGCGTTGGCGAGGCCGGCCGCGTCGATCGGCGGGACCGAGCCGAGGATGCCGTCGGTGGCGTAGGGGGTCTTCTTGCCGTCCTTGTAGAGGAGGTTGTTGCCGGCGTTGTAGGTGGCGAAGGTCCGCACGCCGAGCGAGTCGGCGAGGGCCTTGATGCGGTCCTGGGTGGGGCCGATGAACTCGCCGCCGCCCTCGGTGACGCCGCCGTTCGCCAGGTTCAGGCCCATCACCCGGCCGCCCACGCGGTCGCGGGCCTCCAGGACGACGACCGACTTGCCGGCCGCCACCAGATCGCGGGCCGCGGTGAGCCCGGCCAGGCCGGCGCCGACGATCGCGACGTCCGCGTCCCGGGCGGTCGCCGCGGAGGCCGCGCCGGTGCCGGTCGCGGTGAGGGTTGCGGCGCCGGCCGCGGCGGCCGCGCCGCCGAGCAGGGAACGGCGGGAGAGCCGGGGGGTCTTCTGGGCGGGCCGGGTGGTCCGCGGGAGCTGTCTTTCGCTTGCCACGTGCGTCCTCCGTCGGGGCGAGAGGGGGTGGAGCAGAAAAGTTGAACAGTGCTCACATTCTGGCCCCGTGCGGCAGCGCGGTACAGCTCTCCCGTCACAACTGACCCGCAAGTAACAAGAGAGATACGTAAGAGAGTTGAGGGTGTCTACGTCAGCAGGGCGTTGGAGGCGTCCATGTCAGCAGGGCGTTGGAGGCGTCCATGTCAGCAGGGCGTTGGAGGCGTCCATGTCAGCAGGGCGTTGGAGGCGCCGATGTCATCAGGGCGTTGGAGGTGTCTACGTCACCGGCAGCCGGGAGACCCGTCGGCTGCGGTCACCGGCGATGGCCTTCGCGATCTTCTGGGCGTCGATCGCCATCTCGCGGAGGTTGCCGCTGATGGGGTTGGTGTAGCCGGTGAAGAACAGGCCGGAGGCGTGCGCCGGGGTGCGGGCGCCCTGGACGACCGGCTTGCCGCGGGCGTCGAGTACGCCGAGGTGGCCCACGAGGTCCTCCAGTGCGCGGGTGTACCCGGTGGCCGCGATGACGGCGTCCGGCGAGACGCGAGTGCCGTCGGTGAGGATGACCTTGCCGTCCTCGAAGCCGTCGACGGCGGCCACGATCTCGATGCGGCCCTTGCGTACGGCGTCGATGAGGCCGACGTCGAGGACCGGGATCGCCCCCTCCTTGACCCGGCTGTAGAGACCGGTGTCGGGACGTGGGAGCCCCTGGGCCGACAGGTCCGGCACGCTGAGCTTCGCCACGGGCCCGGCCAGCCGGTCGACGAGGCCGACCGGCAGCCGCCGTACCAAAATGCTCGTGAACTGGGCGGCCCAGCCGGCGGTGGAGCGGCGCACGATGTGCGGAGCCGTCCGCACCGACAGCCGCACCCGCGCGGCCCCGCCCTCCACGAGGTCGACGGCGACCTCGGCGCCGGTGTTGCCGACGCCGACGACCAGGACGTCGCGGCCGGTGTAGGGCGCCGGGTTGCGGTACTCGCCGGCGTGCAGGAACTCGCCGCCGTAGGTGTCCCGGCCCGGCCAGTCCGGGATGTGCGGGGTGTGGTTGTGGCCCGTGGCCACGACGACCGCGGCGCCGGTCAGTTCACGGCCGCCGGTGGCGTGCAGCAGCCAGCCGGAGCCGTCGGGCGCGGGCTCGACGCGGGAGACCTCGACGCCGGTGACGATCTCCAGGTCGTGGAACTCTGCGTACTTCTCCAGGTACCGCACCACGTCGTCCCGCGACACCCAGCGCCCGAAGCGGCGCGGCATCGGCAGCCCGGGCAGGCCCGACAGCCGTCGTGTGGTGTGCAGATGGAGCCGGTCGTAGTGGCGCCGCCAGGAGGCGCCGACCCGGTCCGACTTCTCCAGCACGACGGCCCGCAGGCCCCGGGCGCGCAGCGCATACGCGACAGAGAGTCCGCCGGGGCCGCCGCCTATGACGTAGACCGGGTGGTCGGTGGCGGGGTGGTCCGTGGCGGGGTGGTCCGTGGCGGGGTGGTCCGGGTGCTGGGGGGTGTCGGCCATGGTCCGGAGCGTAATCACGCAGCCGCTTGATGGGTCTCGGTCAAGACCGGAATTGGTTGCGGATCGATCACGGCTGTAGGAGGAGTGAGCGGGCGCTGTGGCGTAGGTCTCCTGGTTGTGGGGGTGGGGTGGAGACGTGCGCCTGGCTTCGGCAAGGGGGCGACCTTGGCATCGCGTCGGCACGTTGGGGTGCCACCTGCGTTCATGGCGGCTGATTGCCAGGACGTGTGCCCGGGCGGGTCTCCCTTGAACGAGCATGAACGCTGCTGACTGCGACGGAGCCCCGCAGAATTCGGGTGACGGTTGGCTGTGGCCGGCGCTAGCGTGCGGCGGTGATCAGCAATGAGGGAGTGCGCCTGGGTGCGGAGGCCGCACGTCGCCTGGCCCAGACAGGCCTCTATGAGTTCGAGCCGGGGCTCACGGACGCAGAGTTCACGCGCATCGAGCGCGAGTACGGCTTCGAGTTCGCGGACGACCACCGAGCATTCCTTGCGGCCGGGCTCCCGGTCAACGTCCCTCCCGAGGACGGACAGACCTGGTCCAGACCCTGGCCGGATTGGCGCGGCGGCGATCTGGGCAGCCTGCGTCGACAGCTCGACTGGCCGGTCGAGGGTGTTCTGCTCGATGTCGAGCACAACGGGTTCTGGTACGAGGGCTGGGGTGAGCGTCCCGCCGACGGGACGGCGGCACTGGATGCGGCGCGGCATCAACTGGCGGAGGTGCCGGTCCTGGTCCCTGTGTACGCCCACCGATACCTGCCCACTGGCCGGGGAAGTTTTGGGCATCCAGTGCTCTCGGTATGGCAGACCGACATCATCTATTACGGCCTGGACCTGGCCGACTACATGCACCAGGAATTCGACGAGGTGCGGGGCGAGGTCGACGAGAGCTGGAAGCCGCGAGCAACGACCCCCTTCTGGCGGGATCTTCTCTGACTCCTCTGGGTACGCGGACAGTGGCGGGAGCCGCTCAGCTTGGGAAGCTGCGATCACTTGTGGCTGGCTCGGGCGCTGACCTGGGCGAACAGCCGAGTACCGACCGTCGGGCTCGGCGGCTTTCACCGTGATCCCCCGCTGCTCCCCGCTCGATGCGTGCGCTTGTGGTGCGGTCGTGTGCGCACATCACGGCCGCACTTCTGATCTGCAGCTCTATGTCGGCAGCAACGGTTGCTGCACTTCCGTGCTGTACGGGCGCGGCAGCTACCCCACTCGTTCAAGGGCCAAGCCACTGCGGATGGGCTCGGCTCGCCATATGGCCGCCAGCTGGGGGTAGGACTCGACAAAGCGGCGGATCCTTGCGAGCGCGGCAGTCCTGGGCGTGCCGACCTCGTCGAAGTCGAACCCGGTGTCTTGATGGCCGAGGCTGCCGAGATCAGCCCAGGCCGGGTCTTCTCCGAAGATGAGTTGCAGCTCTACCTGCCAGTGCTCCGGCTGCCAATAGGGATCGTCGTGCTCGCCGGCCTCAGTGACGGCAAGCTGCCGCCCGAAGGAGAGCGCAGGCTGGTCGCCGTTCCAGCTCCACCGACCCCACTGGACGATGAAACCGTCCCCGTCGTTCTCGGGCTCCTCGATCCCTTCGACCCTGATCTGGAGAAACTCGCCGAAGGCATCCCACGCGGCCTCGACTTCGCGTACGGCGTCGGGCTCGACTCCACGCTGCCTCAAGATCCGCGCGAACACGTCGGTGCTGGACCGCCAAGGAATGGGCATGCGGGATGCTATCGCGGTGGTCCTCGTGGCCTCGGTACGTCGTCTGAGGTGAACGGAGACGTGCGTAGGGCGTACGTGTCCACTGAACGGGCCGTGAACGGTACTGAATGAGATGGAAACTGAGACGGCGAGGTCTCCCTTTGTGCGTCATCGGCAGCCCCCAGGGGGACAGGGGTTGTAGCAGCCGCCAGGTGGGCATCCACCCTTGTCCCCTGGGTAGTAGTCGTTCTCCTCGCTACCGCTCCCCCCAGTACTGCTCCAGTCATCGTCGGACGATCCGGAGTCATAGTCGGAGTCGGGGGCAGGTTCGACGTAGTCGGGGTCGTTGGTGGGGTCCTTGTAGAGCCCTTTGACCGACGGGCAGGCCTCCCCGTTTTGGACAGCATGGAGGATGATCTCCGGTTCACGGGTGAGCGCCCGTCCGGCTTTGATGCTCTGAAAGCAGATCTTCCAGTCCGCATAGTCACCGGACTCGTTGTCCTGGTCGGAGGCGTGCTCATCCTGATAAGCCGTCTCAAGCACAACGTGGCCGGCGTCGTCCGCAAGCATCTGCACCGCCTCGCCGTACGTGGTGCCCTTCACGTCGGGCATCTTGGGCCAAGGGATGCGCTTGCCGTCCTTGCTCGGACATGGCGCCCCGTGCGGCACGGCGGCGAACTCGACCTTGCTCAAGGTCACCTTCTCAAAGCACACCGTCCAGTCGCTGCCCGGCGTCTCGTCCCGCTCGCTGGCATCGTGCACGCCGAAGTTCAGGCCGGTCTGCTTTACCCGATCGAGGACGGCGTCGACCGGCTCCCCAATCTGGCTTCCGATCGGGCTCGGCGTCGCCGTGACAGTAGTGGTGACTGTCGCGCGAGGCGTCGCCACCTTTTTGTCCTCGCAGTCCTCGCCGCACGACCTCAGTAGAAGGAGCAGCAACGCGACAGCCAGTGCGGCAATGCCGAACCATCTCTTCTTACCCCTACTCATCACCAGCTCGGTGGCACCCCCCTCTGGGTCACCCTCGGTACACGCGTCCGAGGGCATGGAGTGGTGCTGCCGGAGGGCACACCCGCCCGAAGCAACACCTGAGCACGTCACCGTCGCTAGCCGCGAGCAGGGCAGTGATATGTGCGCTTTGCGCTCTATCGGAGAGGGCAAGGTGGCGGCAACAGGTTCGGCGATACTGGCCACTTGGTAGCTACTGTCTGCGCTCATGGCCCCTTGCAACACGCTCTACAGCCTGGGTGCCGAATCCTGAGCTCGGCTCATGTACTCGGTTGGAGTTGAGTACGCGCGCTCTGGCCGGAGAGGTGGCGGGACGCGAACGCTTGGGGCATGAGTCAAGGACTACGGAATCGCGTTCCCCAGCTGTTGCCGATCCTCGGGCCGGCCGGGCTGTCGCTGGCGGGGTGGGCCGCCTGGCTGGGGTGGGATCAGCAGCGGGATGTGCATCCAGACGGCTCGTCGACCGGCCCGTACGAGGCGTGGCAGGTGATCGGGCTGGTGCTGACCCTGTTGATACCGGTGATCTGGGCGGCATCCCGGCGCTACGGCGCGGGCGCCGTGCTCGGCACCACTATCGGCCTCACCGTCGCGGCTTATTACGACTGGTCGGACGACGCCAGTGGCCTGTTCATGGTCGGCGTGGGGATGGTCATGGTGGGGAGCCTTGTGGTGACCGCCGGCGTCTCCGCCGCGATCGGCTCCGTGAAACGGGCGGGCTGAACGACGTCGAGCCCGGACATGGTGCGGCGACGAGTCCGGAGATGGTGCGACGTCGAGCCTGGAGGTTGCGCGACGCCGAGCCCGGACATGGCACGACACCACCCCGGACATGGCACGACGCCGAACCCCGGCTCCTGACCTGCGCCGGGGTCGGCGTCGTGTGGCGGCGACCGGAGTTACGAAGGCGTCGAAGGCCGGCGTGTTCTTCTTGCGGGCGCCGACGTGGGTGAGGAAGTCGGCCGCGAGGACGACGACGAGGTGGAGGTGTCCTCGGACGCCTGCGCGCCGAGTGTGATCCCGCCGACCGCCGCGACTCCGGCGGTCGCGCCGATCCGAACTCATCATGGGCGCACAGGCGATTGTCAGGCCGCTCTGATCTGACGTACCGTCAGATCTATGGACGCGATCTGGCTCACAGGTGCGGAATGGCTGGCCGTGCTCCGTATCGGCCTCGGGCTGTGGTGGCTGGAGAGCTGGCGGCACAAGGACAAGAAGAGCTGGTTCGAAGGGGCCGGGATCGCCTGGGCGGCGGACGTGGCGGCCAAGCACCGCTGGAACGCCGTACGGTCCGGCTTCGAGGTCGTCGTCACGCCGCGGCCGCGGACCATGGCGTACGTCGTCCTGTACGCCGAACTCGCCCTCGGACTCGGCCTCGTCCTGGGGTTCCTGACTCCGATCGCGCTCGTCGGCGGGCTGTTGCTCAACGGCCTCTACTTCGCGCTGATGATCCACGACTGGGCCGAGCAGGGGCAGAACTCGATGATGGCGCTGATCTCGCTGGTCGCGCTGTTCGGGATGTCCTGGCAGTCGTGGTCGGTGGACAGCGCGCTGGGGCTGTTCTGATGACCGGCGCGCGACAGGGCGACGGCCGGAACACCGACGGCCCGCGCTTCGACGGCCCGCGCTCGGACGGCCCGCGCTCCGGCGACCCGCGCTCGGACGGCCCGCGCTCCGACGATCCGCGCTCCGACGATCCGCGCTCCGACGATCCGCGCTCCGACGATCCGCGCTCCGACGATCCGCGCTCCGACGATCCGCGCTCGGACGGCCCGCGCTTCGACGTCCCCGAGCCCGACGCCTTCACGCGTACCTACTGGGACGCGGCGGCCGAAGGGACGCTGCTCGTCCGGCGGTGCCGGTCCTGCGGACGCGCCCACCACTACCCCCGCGAGTTCTGTCCCCACTGCTGGAGCGAGGACGTGGCGTGGCAGTCGGCGAGCGGCCGCGCCACCCTCTACACCTGGTCCGTCGTCCACCGCAACGACCTGCCGCCCTTCGGGGCGCGGACGCCGTACGTCGCCGCGGTCGTCGACCTCGTCGAGGGGCCGCGGATGATGACCGAGGTCGTGGAGTGCACGGACGCCGGGCGGTTGCGGGCCGGGATGTACCTGGAGGTCGTCTTCCGTGACGGGGTGCCGGTGTTCCGCCCTGCGAGGTGACCGAGGCAGGTTTCAATGGCGGCATGACTCACGCCGACCTCCATGCCGACATACGCCCCCCCGCCCATCCCCACCCCGACCTGCACGGCCACGGCCTGCGCCTGCGCCCCTGGGACGCGGACTCCGACACCGACGTCGACGCCTGGTTCCGGGGGCGTACCGACCCGGAGTTCCAGCGCTGGAACACCCCGCTGAAGATCACGACGGATCTCGAGAGTGCCCGGGACTCGCTGCGGGACGCGGTGCGGAGCTCGGCGGACGGCACTGCGGCGGCGTACTGCGTCACCGACGCGGCGACCGGTGCGCTCCTCGGCCACATCGGCGTCAATGTCATCAACTCGCTCATGGGTTACGGGCGCGTCGGCTACTGGGTGCTCCCCGAGGCCCGCGGCCGGCGCGTGGCCACCCGCGCGCTCGCGCTCACCGCCCGCTGGGCCCTCACCGAGCCGGGCGGCGGCCTGGGCCTGCACCGCCTCGAACTCGACCACGCCGTCGGCCACGACTCCTCCTGCCGCATCGCCGAGCGGTGCGGCTTCCGGTACGAGGGGACCCTGCGGGGCGCGATGTGGGAGGCGGGGCGGCACGACGCGTACCGGGACATGCATCTGCACGCCCGGCTGGCGGCGGATCCGGATCCGGACCCGGACCCGGACGTCAACCTTTAGCGCTGCTGGGCCGCAGGGCCGCGGGGTCGCGAACCCGGCGCCCGCCTAACCCGGCGCCCGCCAACCCGGCGCCGGCCAACCCCCGCCCGGCACCGGGGACCTGTATCGGCTTCGTGTCCACGGCGGCAAACGGTGCACAACCTCCGCGCAGGCGCGGGATCATGAGGTATGCGCCCGGACGACTGGTACTGCACCCAGGACCTCACCGGCTTCCTCACCCACGCCGGAGGCTTCCTGCGCTCACGGCCCGACCTGCACACCGTCGCCCTGACGGTGACCGAGACGCTGCGCACGAGCGGGCTGCGCGTGTACGGCGACGAGGCGCCCGTCTTCGGTGTGCTGGAGCTGGGTGGACAGGTGCGGGCCGTCTACTTCCGCACCCCGCCCCACCGGCTGAACGTCACCCCCCTGACCGCCGACCAGGCCGACGCGCTCGCCGCCCACCTGGTCGCCCTCGGCCACTCGGTCCCCGGCGTCATCGCGACCCGCGAGACCGCCGAGGCCTTCGCCGCCGCCTGGCGTCGGCACGCGGGCGGCCGGGGCATCGTCAGCCAGCGTCAACGCCTGTACCGGCTAGGCAACTTGACCGTTCCGCAGCCTCTCCCGGCGGGTCGCGCCCGCCCCGCGGGCAAGGAGGACCGGGAGCAACTGAAGAGCTGGTACCACGAGTTCGTCGAGGCCGTCGGTGACCACGCCGCCCGCAACGCCGCCGGCTGGGCCGACTCGCGGATCGCCTACGGAGGCGTCACCTTCTGGGAGAGCGAGGACGGCACCCCCGTCTCCATGGCCGGCGTGACCCCCGTGGTCGCCGGCCAGGTCCGGGTCGCCCCGGTCTACACCCCGGCCCGTCTGCGCGGACGCGGCTACGCGGGCGCGGTCACGGCAGCGGTCAGCCGCGCCGCGCTCACCTCCGGCGTCCGCGAGGTGCTGCTCTTCACCGACCTGGCCAACCCGACGAGCAACGGCCTCTACCAGCGCATCGGATATCGGGCGGTGGCCGACTTCGCGGCGTACGACTTCCGGGGAAGCCGGGGCTTCCGGTAATCGGGGCTTCCGGAGGAGCCGGAGCTTCCAGTGATCGGCGCTCCGGCGACAGTCGCTCCAGTGATCGGCGCTTCCGGGATCGTCAGCCGCAGAAGGCCCGGTCCAACAGCGTGTCCACAGCGTCGTCGAGGTCGCTGCGGAAGTCGGGCGTGAGCGCCACCGTGGCCTGACGGCGCCCGTCCTCCGTGGCGAACGACCAGGACTGGTACGTCAGGGCGTCGCCGTCAGGGGGAGGGCGGGCGCCATGGGGCTCACCGCCGTATCGGGCCGGGGGTTGGCCCCAGGTGCTCAGGGCCAGAGCAGCTCCTTGGCCCACCCCGCCTCCGTACGGCGGTAGACGAGCCGTACGTGCCGTCGCGCGGCGTCGCCCTGGAAGAACTCCACCTCGTCGGGGCGCAGGCGGTACAGGGTCCAGGAGGGGACGGGGGCGTCCGGCTCGCGCTGGGCCCGGTCCCAGGACGCCTGTGACTCCCGCCGCAGCTCCTCCAGCGAGGACAGGACTTCGCTCTGGCGGCCGGTCAGCGCGGCGGCCAGGGCGCCGGTCGAGCGGGCGTGCAGGTCGGCCTGGGACTCGGTGGACGGGGCCGCCGTCACCGGCCCCCTCACCCGCACCTGACGGCCCTGGGCCGCCCAGTAGAAGCCGAGGGCCGCGTACGGGCGGGCGGTGAGCTGGCGGCCCTTGCGGCTGCCCACATGCGTCGCGAAGGACCAGCCGGACGCGTCGGCGCCGTGCAGCATCACCGTCCGTACGTCCGGCAGGCCCTCCTCGTCGGCCGTGGCCAGGGACATGGTGTGCGGTTCCACCTGCCCTGCCGCGACCGCCTGCGCGAACCAGGTCGTGAAGAGGGCGAGCGGGTCGGCGGGCGCGGTGGCCGGGTCGAGGCCCGGCAACTCGGTGACCGCCGGGTCCCACACCCGCAGCGACCTCAGCAACTCATGAAGATCGGTTCCCATGCCCCGATTGTCACGTGCGGCGCCCGCTCACACCTGCCCCAGGTCGGACGACACCCACCGCTCGGGCCGCAGATGGACGACGACCTGCTCACCGTGGTTCTTCCAGGCGAAGTCGACATAGCCGTCGACCTTGTCGGCCGGGAGGTAACGGGCCGAGATCTCGCGGAGCTGTTCCAGGGTGGCGGGGACCGTCTTGATGACCGGTCCCTCGACCGACACGTACCGGATGGTGGGTTCCAGCCGGTCGACCATCAGGGAGAACCGGCCCGCCTCCTGGATCAGCTGGTTCTTGCGGGAGTCCAGACCGGTCATGATCCATACGTCGCCGCCGGGCTCGTACTGGTACCAGATGGGCACGGTCAGCGGAGCGCGCCCCGCGCCCGCGTCGACCGCCAGCGCGGCGATATGGGGCTCGGACAGGAACTGTTCACGCTCTTCGCGGGTCAGGGCCATGCCTGTTTCCTCCGATGTGCTCTCGACAGTCTCAATCCCTGCCCAGTACCAACGTCCCCGACGAGCAGAACCATCCCCCGGTCGCCGAAGCCACCCCCAACCGCGGCAACTCCCCGCCCCGCCCCCGCACTTGCCGCTCCCCGCCCTCGCCCCGCAGCTGCCGTACGGCCTCCACGATCAGGAACAGCCCTCGCATCCCGGGGTGTTGGGCGGACAGCCCGCCCCCGTCCGTGTTGACCGGCAGCTCCCCGCCGCGCACCAGCAGCCGCCCCTTCTCCACGAACGCCCCGCCCTCGCCCTTCCCGCAGAAGCCGAGGTCCTCCAGGGTCACCAGCGTCATGTAGGTGAAGGCGTCGTAGATCTCCGCGAAGTCGATCTCCTCCGGCCGCACCCCGGCCCGCTCGAAGGCGAGCCGCCCGCTCACCGCCGCCGGGCCCGTCGTGAAGTCGGGCCACTCGGACATCGCGGCGTGCGAGACGTGCTCGCCGGTGCCGAGCACCCACACGGGTGCCGTACGGCAGTCCCGTACGAACTCCTCGGCGGCCAGCAGCACCGCCGCCCCGCCGTCGGAGCGGATGCAGCAGTGCAGCTTGGTGAAGGGGTCGGCGATCACCGGCCCGCTCAGCACGTCGTCGACCGTGATCGGGTCGCGGAACATGGCCTCGGGGTTCAGGGCGGCGTTCGCCCTCGCCTGGACCGCCACCTCCGCCAACTGCTCGATCGTCGTGCCGTGTTCGATCATGTGGCGGCGGGCGGCCATGGCGTACTTGGCGATGAGCGTGTGGCCGTAGGGGACCTCGAACTGGAGCGGGCCGCGGGAGCCGAAGGACAGGTTGCCGGTCCGCCGGCCCGCCTTGATGTCGGCCCGGGCGGTCGAGCCGTAGACCAGCAGGACGGCGTTCGCATGCCCTGCCGCTATCGCGTCGGCCGCGTGGGCCGCCATGACCTCCCAGGTGGAGCCGCCGACGGAGGTGGAGTCGACCCAGGTGGGGCGCAGGCCCAGGTACTCGGCCACCTCGACGGGGGCCAGGGTGCCGAGCCCGGCGGAGGCGAAGCCGTCCACCGCCTCTCGGCCCAGCCCCGCGTCGGCCAGGGCGCGGCGGGCCGCCTGGGCGTGCAGGGCGTACGGGGTCACGTCGTCCACCCGACCGCAGTCGGAGAGGGCCACGCCGACCACGGCGACTTTCCGGCTCCCGGCAGTCATGAGGGGCCTCCAACCTCTGTGCATCTCATTGCGGCCCTCCTAATATGACGGTCCGTCAGATCTGGAGGGAAGAGTCGGAGGGCAGAGTCCATGGACGCCAGCTTCACCCCCGAGCAGGACGAGATCCGCCGTACCCTCCGCGAGCTGCTCCGCAGCCGCTGCGGCCCCCGCGAACTGCGCGCCGCCCTCGACACCCCCGCCGGACACGACCCCACCCTGTGGACCGCCCTCGCCGAGCAGCTCGGCCTGCCCGGGCTCGCCCTCCCCGAGGCATACGGCGGTGTCGGCTGCTCGGCGACCGAACTCGCCCTCGCCTGCGAGGAGGTGGGGCGGACGCTGGCCCCCACCCCGCTCCTCGCCACCGCCGTCCTCACCGCACCGCTGATCACCGCCCTCGGCACCGAGCCCCAGCGCGCCGCCCTACTGCCCCGCCTCGCCTCCGGCACCCTCACCGCCGCCCTCGCCGTCCCCGGCACCGCCCTCTCCGTCGCCCTCGGGCTCACCGGCGACAACAGTGGGGACTGGGCCGGCGGTGGACGCGCCGGGGGCGTGCAGGCGCGGCACGCGGCTGGCGGCTGGCGGCTGTACGGGCAGGTCGACCAGGTCCTGGACGGTCACAGCGCGGGCCTCCTGGTGGTCGCCGCGCACGCCGGGGGGTTCGCCCGGTCGCGGACGCTGCTGTTCCTGGTGGCGGGGGACGCGGCGGGGGTCGTACGGGAACGCCAGACCGCGCTGGACGCCACGCGGCCGCGGGGGCGGGTGCAACTGCGGGACGTGGAGGCCGAGTTGCTGGGTGAGGAGGACGGTGCGGATGTGCTGGGTGCCCTGGCCGCGGCGGGGACCACGGTCGCCGCAGCCCTCGCCTGCGAGGCAGTGGGAGCCGCCGACCGGGCACTGGAGCGGACTGTGGAGTACGTCAGGCAGCGGGAACAGTTCGGCCGCCCGATCGGCTCCTTTCAGGCGGTGAAGCACCGGCTGGCAGACGTATACGTGGCAGTCCAAGCAGCAAGGTCGGCGGCCTATTACGCAGCCTGGGCTGCAACGCCCCATAGGGGCGCGGGGCTGTATCAATATGCGGCTCCGCCGCGGGGCGCGACCAGCCACAGCGCACCCGCAGACGCCCGACAACACACAGCGGCAGCCCCAGAGGCGCGCCTGGCCCTCGCTCAATCGCTGGAAGCGCTCCGCACGGCCTCCGCCGAAGGCATCCAGCTACACGGCGGCATAGGTTTCACCTGGGAACACGAGGCTCACCTGTACTTCAAACGGGCCGCCGGTGACGACCTCCTCTTCGGCCCCGTCCACCGCCTACGGGCACACGCCGCCGACACGGTCCGGCTCTTCGAGACGTCCGCGGAGCGGGAGGTGGCGGTGTGATCGGCGCACGCGTGGTGCAGAAGGTGTCCTCGACACGGGGCTTCGCCAAGGTCGCCCCCCATGTCATCCCCGCGCTCGACCGTGCCGTGCACCGCCTCACGCGCGGAAAGGTGCTGCTCAGCGCGCAGATGCTGCCGGGCGTGATCCTCACCTCGACCGGCGCCCGCAGCGGCCTGCCCCGCCGTACGCCGCTCGCCTGCATGCCCGAGGAGAACGGCCGCAGCTGGATCCTCATCGGCTCCAACTTCGGCCGCACCGGCCACCCCGCCTGGACCGCGAACCTGCTGGCCCACCCGGATGCCGAGGTCAGCTGGAAGGGCCGGGACATCCGCGTCACGGCCCGGCTGCTGGAGGGGGAGGAGCGGGCGGCCGTGTGGAAGGCGGTGCTGGCCTTCTGGCCGCCGTACGCGACGTATCAGGCGCGGGTGGAGCGGGAGATCCGGCTCTTCAGGATCGTACGCAGGTCATAGCGTGGCCGGCGCAGGTCACAGCGTGGCCAGGCGCTGTACGAGCAGGAACGCGCCGATCCCCAGCATCGCCGCCCCCGACGTGCGCGCGACCGCCCGCGCCGCTGCCGGGCGGGCGCCGAGGACCGCGCGGGCCGCGAGGCCCACCGTCAGATAGACGGCGGCGCAGCACGCCATGTGGAGCAGTCCGAGGACGGCGGTCTGGACGGGGACCGGCAGGTGGTCGCCCTTCGTCACCAGGAACTGCGGCAGCACGGAGAGGTAGAGCAGCAGGCCCTTGGGGTTGAGCCCGCTGATCGTGGCACCCCGCAGAAAGGCGCGGGCCGGGCTCGCGGCCACGGTCTCCTCGGCCGCCCCCGGCGTGCCCGGCCGGCGCAGCACCCCCCAGCCCAGCCACACCAGGTACGCGGCGCCCGCGGCCGTCAGCGCGGTGAGCAGACCCGGCTTGCTTGCCACCAGCACGGCCAGACCGGCCACGGCGAGGACCGTGTGCAGCGCGTACCCCGTGACCAGGCCCGCCACCGCCGTCACCGGAGAGCGGTCGCGCAGTCCGGCGGAGATCGCGTACGCCCAGTCGGCGCCCGGTACGCAGACGAGCAGCAGGTCGATGGCGAGGAAGGAAATGAGGAGCCCGGAGTCCATGGTGGCGACATTAGGCGGGAATGGCCCGAAAGTGTTGTCGAAGTTTGCCCATGATCGGCGGTTGTGGGGGAAGATCTGTCTCATGGACGACGTGGACAGACAGATTCTTGCCGAGCTCCAGCAGGACGGGCGGCTGACCGTGACCGAGCTGGCCGCGCGGGTGCGGCTCAGCGTCTCGCCGTGCCACCGGCGGCTGCGGGAGCTGGAGCGGGCCGGTGCCATCAGCGGGTACCGGGCCGTCGTGGACCCGGCCGCCGTCGGGCTGACCTTCGAGGCGCTGGTCTTCGTGTCCATGCGGCAGGAGGACCGGGACACGGTCGCCGAGTTCGAGCGGGCGCTGGCCGACATCCCGCACGTACTGGAGGCCGAGCGGCTCTTCGGGGAGCCGGACTACCTGCTGCGGGTGGCGACGGCCGACCTCGCGGCCTTCCAGCGACTGTACGACGAGCGGCTGGCCACGCTGCCGGGGGTGCAGCGGCTGACGTCGACGCTGGTGATGAAACATGTGGTGAAGGCCCGGCCGCTCCCCGCCTGACACGAGACACCGGCACACGCAAACGGCGGTGGTCCACTCGTGTGAACCACCGCCTGCGAGACAGGACTTGGGTCGGTAAAGAGGGCCTATAAGGGAGCGTCGGCCGCCGGGCGTTACTTGGTCGGCTTCTTGCCCGTCACGCCCAGGTGCACCAACAGTGCCAGGTTCGGCTTGAGTTCAGCCTGCTTGACGCCCCATGTCTGGAAACCCTTCTGGTGCGAGGCCACTGCCGCGAGCATCGCGACGAGCGAACCCGCGACCGCGGCCGGGTTGACGTCCTTGTCGACCTTGCCCTTGGACTGCAGCTGGGCGACCGCGTCCGCAAGGGAGTTGTTGACGGAGTTCAGGATCTTCATGCGGATCTTGTAGAAGCGCTTGTCGCCCTCGGACGCGCCGAGGTCGACGACCCTGAGGATCGCGTCGTTCTTGCGCCAGAACTCCAGGAATCCGTCCACGAGTTCCTGCGCGGTCTGCCAGCCGGCCTTGCCGACCCAGCTGCGGCCCTCCACGAGCTCGGTCAATCCCGCGCCCTCGGTGGCCATTTGCTCGGCGATCTCCAGGACGGCGCCCTCGACGTCCGGGAAGTACTGGTAGAAGGTCGCGGGTGAAGTGCCCGCCTTCCGGGCGACATCGATGACTTTGACGTCCCGGTAGGGGGAGGAGCTGAGCATCTCGCTGAGGCAGTCGAGCAGCTTCTGCCGGGTCGCCTGCCCACGCCGGCCGGCCACACGGCCGTCGACGGTACGCACTTGTCCTGTCATGCCGTCAGCTTACCGAGGCGTGATCGAGGCGCGATTCGGCCGACTGCAAATGGGGTGCACGGGGATCGAGAGGCTGGTGTGCCTGGTCTGCGGGTTGCGGGAGAGGCCGTTACTTTGGCGGCATGGCCGAAAACAGGGCATCCGCAGACGGAACGGGATACGGAGAGGGCGTCCCGTGCTGGGTGGACGCGCAGCTTCCCGACGTGGAGGCGGGCAAGCGCTTCTACGGTGAGCTCTTCGGGTGGGATTTCGAGGAGGCGTTCGACACCACCGTGCTGGCCCGGCTGGACGGCGAGCCCGTCGCCTCGCTCTCACGCAAGACGGACGGGCGGATGCCCACGGTGTGGACGGTGTTCTTCGCCACTCCGGACGCGGAAGCGCTGGTCCGGCGGATCCGCGAGGCCGGGGGGCAGGTCGTCACCGCGCCCGTGGACGTGGGGGACGGGCTGGGGAAGGTCGCGCTGGTCACCGACCCCGAGGGTGCCGTCTTCGGGCTCTGGCAGGCGGGCGAGCACCGGGGCTTCGGGCGCCGGCACGAGGTCGGCACCTTCGGCTGGGCCGAGCTGTACGCCCGGGACACCGAGGTCGCCAACACCTTCTACGGCGGTCTCTTCCACGACGCCCTGTTCGGACCGGACGCGAAGCCGGACTTCGGGCGCGCGGCCGTCGCGGAGCGCTTTCCGGCGGTCATGCCGCCCCACTTCCTCGTCCACTTCCGCGTGGCGGAGTGCGAGGCCGTACTCGGCACGGTGAACCGGCTCGGCGGGCGGGTGCAGGTGCCGCCCTTCGAAACGTCGTACGGAACGGTCGCCGTCGTCACCGACGATCAGGGGGCGTCCTTCGCGGTCCTGGAGCGCCGGGCGGCGGCGCCGGAAGACTGACGGCACTCTTGCTTCTGCCTCAGGGGCCCCTCTGGTGTCCCACTATGCGAGCCGGCGCTTTCCGCGGACGCCAGAGTGTGGTTTTGTCCCAAGACACCCCGTTCCGCCCTCGGGTTCGCAACCACGCCCTCGGACAGGAAGAATCGGGGTGCGTGCCGCCAAGGCGGTGCGGTGGTGAGACGCTGCACGGGGTCGCGTACATATGTGGGTGACGGGGCCCGTACGGGGAGGTGGCAGGCAGAGTGGTGGATCAGCTGACTCAGCACGATCCGCGCAGGATCGGGCCGTTCGAGGTGCTCGGACGGCTGGGCGCCGGCGGCATGGGGCTGGTCTATCTCGCGCGCTCGGCTTCGGGCCGGCGCGTGGCGATCAAGACGGTCCGGACCGAGCTCGCCGAGGACCAGCTGTTCCGGGTCCGCTTCACGCGCGAGGTGGAGGCGGCCCGCGCGGTCTCCGGTTTCTACACGGCGGCCGTCGTCGACGCCGACCCGCGCGCCGCCGTGCCGTGGCTGGCCACCGCGTACGTCCCCGCGCCCTCCCTCGAGGAGATAGTGAACGAGTGCGGGCCGCTCCCGGCCCAGGCGGTGCGCTGGCTGGCGGCGGGCGTGGCGGAGGCCCTGCAGTCCATCCACGGCGCGGGGCTCGTCCACCGCGACCTCAAGCCCTCCAACGTCCTCGTCGTCGAGGACGGCCCCCGGGTGATCGACTTCGGTATCGCCTCCGGTGTCTCGAACACGCGGCTGACCATGACCAACGTCGCCGTCGGCACCCCCGCCTACATGTCCCCGGAGCAGGCGAAGGACTCCCGCAGCGTCACCGGCGCCAGCGACGTCTTCTCGCTCGGCTCGATGCTGGTGTTCGCCGCCACCGGACACCCGCCCTTCCACGGCGCCAACCCGGTCGAGACCGTCTTCATGCTGCTGCGCGAGGGCCCGGACCTCGAAGGCCTCCCGGACGAGCTGCGCCCGCTCATCGAGTCCTGTATGCAGATGGACCCGACCGCCCGCCCCAACCCCGCCGACCTGCAGGCCCAGCTGGCCCCGCACCTCTTCGGCTCCGGCTCCGACGACAGCGGTACGGCGTCGGCGTGGCTGCCCGAGCGGGCCGTCAGCCTGATCGAGGCGCGGCGCGGCGGCCGCCCGGCGACGAAGCCCTCGTCGTCCGCCGGCCGCAGCGGCGGGCGCATCGCCCCTGCCCCAGGACCCGCCCCCGCGCCGGTCCCGCCCCCGCCCCCGCACGACCCCGTGGTCCCGGCGCCGCAGCCCGCGCCCGTCCCGGTCGGCGCTCCCGACACCGGCCCCGTCCGCCTGGCCGGCGCGGCCGTGCCCATCGGCCCCGGCCCGCGCGTCGCCGACGCCCGCGCCTCCGCCCTGCAGGCGCCCGCGCCGGAGGCCGGCCTGGTCGCCTCCTGGTCCAAGCCCCGCCCCGGCGTCAACGGCACGGATCCCGCCGTGGGCCCCGCCGTACCGGCCGCGCCGCCCGCGCCCCCGGAGACGGCGGCCGGCTGGCGCCCCTGGCGTTTCCGCATGTCGAACGACGTCTGGGGCACCCCCTCCGTCGCCGACGACCTCGTCTACGTCACCTCCTTCGAGGTGCACGCCCTGGACGTGGCCACGGGCCGGCGCCGCTTCAAGACGCGGGACGTGGCCTGGTCGATGGCGGTCGCGGACGGCCGTATCCACGCCTCCGACGGCCCGACGCTGTTCGCCCTGGAGAGCAGGGAGGGCGCGGACCTGTGGCGTCTGCAGACGGACGCCTGGGTGTACTCCCTCAAGGCCGAGCGGGGCACGGTCGTCACCGGCACCCGCGGCGGCGGCGTCCAGGCCTGGGAGGCCTCGAACGGGCAGAAGCTGTGGGAGATCACCGGGTCGCAGACCGACTTCGAGTCGCCCGAGGCGGGCCCGGTGCTCCACGAGGGCACGGTGTACGTCTGGCAGGACGCCCGGCTGCGCGCCCTGGACGCCCGCACCGGTGACGAGCGCTGGTCGTACCCCATCGGCGACGCGGCCTCCTGCGGCGGGGTGCCGGTGCGGGTGGCGCAGGCGCCGGACGGGTTCGTGTACGTCTCGGCCGGGACGCGCGTCCTCGCGCTGGACGTGGCGAGCGGTCACGTCCGCTGGCACTTCGAGGCCCCGGCGGTCTTCCTGTGTCCGCCGGCCTTCGTGCCGGGCCCGGCGGTGACCGGCGGCGGCGTGTACCTCGCCGACTACCTCGGCACCGTCTACGCCCTGGACGCCACCGACGGCCGTGACCGCTGGCGCATCGCCACGGAGTCCCGTGCCTCGATCGAGCCGGTTCTGGTGGCTGCCGGTCATGTGCACGTCGGCAGCGGCAAGGGGCTGTACACCCTGGACGCGGTCACCGGGACGCCTAAGTGGCGTTTCCAGGCGGGCGGCGACATCGTGGGGGCGCCGGCCGTGGCGGAGGGGCGGATCCACTTCGGGTCGACGGATCACCTGCTGTACACGCTGAAGGCCGACGACGGGCGGCTGCGGTGGAAGCTGGCGACCGGCGGGGAGATCACCGGGTCGCCGGTGGTGAAGGACGGGGTCGTGTACGCGTGCAGCAAGGACCGGTGCGTGTATGCATTGGACGCGGAGAAGGGCACCGGGACGGCGCGCGGCGCCTAGGCGCGGGCTGTGCGACCTAGTGACGGCCGTCGTACCGGTCACGGAAGGGGTCCGGACGGCGGCCGTCCCGTTGGGAGCGGCCATCTTCACCGCTCTTACACGAGACGCTACGCCGGGTAAGCGATTGCCGCCATGCGGCCGCTGCTAACGTGACGTGCTCACGATCAGTACAACGGGGATGCACACCACGGGGTTGCACCACATTTTTTTCGGGGGTTGAACGACGTGAAGCTTCGCCATGTCCGCGCTGTGGCCGTGTCCGTCTGCGTGGTGGTCGCCTTGACCGGAGCCCGGCGCTCGCACGGTGGCGGCTGTGACGACAGCTCCAACTCCAGCAGCTCGTCGAGCAGTTCGGGCGGCTACTCCGGCGGCAGCACCCACTACGACGACGATGACGACGACTACTCGTCCTCGACCGGCGGCTCGGGCGGCACCGACGCGACCGCGACGGCCTCGCCCACCGAGGACGTGAAGATCACCAGCTGCCTGTACGACCCCAGCCGGGGCATCGTCGCCCGCGTCGAGGCCACCAACACCAGCAGCATCACGACGTACACCTACGAGTTCGGCGTGGCCTTCAAGGACCCCGACGGCGCGCCCCTGCGCACCAGCGAGTCCACCATCCCGTACGTCTCGCCGGGCGCCACGGAGACCCTGGACGTGGCCGCCGTGTACGTCCCGGAAACCGGCGCGAACACGAGCGGTGTCACCTGCACCCTCGACGACGTGACGCGGACCGCGCAGTAACTGAGAGCCTGCGAACAGGCTCTCACCGCACCCGGTGGTCGCGGCGCCGCGACCGGAACAGCTGCGCCTGCCGTTCGCCCGGCAGGTTTCCGAGCGCGATCAGGTGCGGTGCCTGTGCGAACGCCTGGGCGAGGGCGGCCTCCTTGGCCGCCCACAGCGCCCGTACCGTCCCCTGGACGCCCTCCGCCGGGTACCCGGCGATGACGGCGGCACAGTCGGCCGCGGCGGCCAACGCCTCGCCGGGCACGGTGACTTCCGACACCAGGCCGATCTCGTGGGCCCGCCGGGCCGACAGCCGCTCCGCGCTTCCCATGAGCGCCATCCGCGCGGCCTCCCCGTACGGCATGCGCAGCGCCATGAGCATGGACTCGTAGGCGCTGACCATGCCGTAGGTGGTGTGCGGGTCGAAGAAGGTGGCGGTCGGGTCGGCGACGACGAAGTCCGCCTCTCCCAGGAGGTAGAAGGCGCCGCCGCAGGCCATGCCCCGCACGGCGGCGACGACCGGTTTCCACAGGTCGTTGGCCTTGGGGCCGACGCGCAGGAGCGGATCGTCCGTCATGTACGGCGAGTTGGGCTGCGGGACTACGGCATCCCGGTCCAGCCCCGTGCAGAACGCCCGCTCTCCGGCACCGGTGAGGACGACGGCCCGTACGGTGTCGTCGAAGCGCAACGCCCGCCAGCACTCGACCAGTTGGTCTCTGAGGTCCAGGTCGATGGCGTTGAGGCGGTCGGGCCGGTCGAGCGTGACGACGGCGACGCCGGTGTCCTTGTCGGTCGTGACGGTGAGGCTCATGGGCGCTCCAGGACCCACTGCGGGAGGGCGGTTCCGCTGAAGACGGCCTGGACCTTGGCGCCGATGCGGATCCGGTCGGGAGAGAGGGAGTTCAGGGGCGCGTCCGGGGCGGTGACGAGGTTGCCGACGAGGCGGATGCGGGGTGCGTCGGCGAGTTCGACGACGATGACGTTGTACGGCGCCTGCTCCGCGTAGTCCGGCAGGAGGGGCGGGTGGGGGACGACGTAGGACCAGACGCGCCCGTGCCCGGAGACCTGGCGCCACTCGCTCGCGAAGGACTGGCAGTGCGGGCAGCAGGGGCGGGGCGGGAAGCGGGGTTCGCGGCAGTCGGCGCAGGTCTGGACGCGGAGTTCGCCCCGGGCGGCGTACTGCCAGAAGGGGGCGCCGTCGGGGTCGGTGACGGGGGAGAGCATCCGTGGATCAACTCCTCAGTTTCGCAGCAGCAGCGCGGAGGTGGGGACGCCTTCGCCGGCGGTGACGAGACAGGTGGCGGCGCCCGGGACCTGGGCGGTGCTGGTGCCGCGGAGCTGTTTGACGCCCTCGTTGATGAGGTTGAAGCCGTGGACGTAGGCCTCGCTGAGCCCCCCGCCCCCGGTGTTGATCGGCAGCGCCCCGCCGATCTCCAGGGCGCCCCCTTCCGTGAAGGACCCGCCCTCCCCCCGCCCGCAGAAGCCGTACCCCTCCAGGGAGAGCGGTATGAGAGCCGTGAACGCGTCGTAGATCTGGGCGACGTCCACGTCCTGTGGTGTGAAGTCGGCGTGCTTCCACAGATGCCGGGCGGCGGTCCAGGCAGGTCCGGTGAGCGGGTCGTCGTTCCAGTAGTTGACCATGCCGTGGTGCTGGGCGGGCAGGCCCTGGGCGGCGGAGTGGACGTAGACGGGGGTGTGCCGGCAGTCCCGTGCCCGCTCCCGGCTGACCAGCACGCAGGCCAGGGCACCGTCCGTCTCCAGGCAGTTGTCGAAGAGGCAGAGGGGCTCGCTGATCCACCGGGAGGTCATGTACATCTCGCGAGTGAGAGGACGGTCGTACATGATCGCGGCGGGGTTCTGATTGGCCCGGTTCCGGCAGGCGAGCGCGACATTGAAGAGATGGTCCCGGGTGGCGCCGTACTCGTGCATGTAGCGGCGGGCGAGCATGGCGATCTCGTCGGCCGGCCGCAGGAGGCCGTACGGCCGTGTCCACTGGGCGGGGGTGGGCAGTTGGGCGGTGGTGTTCTTCCAGGGCCGGGGCCCGCTGCCGCGCTTGCGCGACCGCCAGGCGACCCCGACCGTCGCCTGCCCGGTGGCGATGGCGGCGGCGAGATGCGCGACGGTGGCACACGACCCGCCACCCCCGTACCCCACCTTGCTGAAGAAGGTGAGGTCCCCGAACCCGACGGCCTTGGCCAGCTCCACCTCGTCCGTCTCCTCCATGGTGTAGCTGGCGAGGGCGTCGACCTCCCCCGGGGCGATCCCGGCGTCGTCGAGGGCGGCGAGGACGGCACGGCAGGCGAGGGTCCTCTCGTCCTCGTCGAGCCGTTTGGCGAAGGGGGTCTGTCCGATGCCGACGATCGCGGTGGCGTCCTTGAGGCCGGTGACTGGGACGGCTCCGGTCATGCTGCGCGCACCTCCGCAAGACGAAGCGGCTGCTGACAGGGCGTCAGGCTACAGCTAATCTGACGGTCAGTCAGCTACTGGGTTTCGCCGGGTTCCGTCTGGAGGCTGTTGTGCGCGGTGACTTGGAGTGGGGCAGCATTCCGGAACTCGTCCGCGGCGCGGCCGAGCGGTACGCGGACGCCGAGGCGGTGGTGGAGGGCCGCACCAGGATCTCGTACGCCGAACTGGGCGCCCGCGTCGAGCGCTCGGCCGCCGCCTGCATCGCGAACGGCATCGCGCCGGGCGACCGCGTCGCCATCTGGGCCCCGAACACGCTCGACTGGATCGTGGCGGCGCTGGGCGCGGTGTCGGCGGGGGCGGTGCTGGTGCCGCTGAACACCCGCTTCAAGGGCGGGGAGGCGGTGGATGTCCTGCGGCGCAGCGGGACGCGGCTGCTGTTCGTGACGGGCACGTTCCTGGGGACGTCGTACGTGGCGTCGCTGCGCAGGGCGGTCGCGGACGGGCCGGGGCTGCCGGAGCTGGAACAGGTGGTGGTGCTGTCGGACGACGCCCCTGCGGACTTCCGTACCTGGAAGGACTTCCTGGCGAGCGGGGACGGGGTGGGGGAGCCGGAGGTGCGCGCGAGGTCGGAAGCCGTGTCCGGCTCCTGCCCCTCGGACATCGTCTTCACGTCCGGGACTACGGGCCGCCCGAAGGGCGCGGTCATCACCCACGCGCAGACGCTCCGTGCCTACGAGGTGTGGAGCGACCTCGCGGGCCTCCGGCAGGGCGACCGCTATCTGATCGTGAACCCCTTCTTCCACACCTTCGGCTACAAGGCCGGAGTGATCGCCTGCCTGATGCGGGGTGCGACGATGATCCCCCAGCCGGTGTTCAACGTCGACACGGCCCTGGCGAACATCGCGGCGGAACGCGTGTCGGTGCTGCCGGGCCCGCCGACCCTCCACCAGTCGTTGCTCGACCACCCGGCTCGGGACACGTACGACCTCTCGGCGCTGCGGCTGGTGGTGACGGGCGCGGCCGTCGTGCCCCTGCGGCTGGTGGAACGCCTGCGCGGGGAGCTGGGCGTGGAGACGGTCCTGACGGCGTACGGCCTCTCGGAGGCCAGCGGCATCGTCACGATGTGCCGGCGCGGCGACGACCCGTCGGTGATCGCGTCGACCTCGGGCCGCGCGATACCCGGCACGGAAGTACGCGTCGAGGCCCCGGTCGGCGAACCGGGCGAGGTCCTGGTCCGCGGCTTCAACGTCATGCGGGGCTACTACGAGGACGAGGCGGCGACGGCGGAGGTGCTGACGGAGGGCGGGTGGCTGCGGACGGGGGATGTGGGGGTGCTGGACGAGGCGGGCAACCTCCGCATCACCGACCGCATGAAGGACATGTTCATCGTCGGCGGCTTCAACGCGTACCCGGCCGAGATAGAGCAGGCGTTGGGGCTGCACCCGGATGTGGCCGACGTGGCGGTGATCGGCGTCCCGGATCCGCGGCTGGGGGAGGTCGGGAAGGCGTTCGTGGTGCGGCGGCCGGGGGCTGTGCTGACCGGGGACGACCTGATCGCGTGGGCGCGGCGGGAGATGGCGAACTACAAGGTGCCGAGGACGGTGGAGTTCGTACGGGAACTGCCCCGGAACGCCGGGGGCAAGGTGGTGAAGGGGGAGCTGCGGGCCCGGCGGCGTTAGGGCCTGTCGTTCGGATCACGTCGGCGTCGCGGGGCAGGCCCTGGCCCGTCCCGGACATGCGTCGGCCGCGGCGGCTCCCCTCCGCGCCGCCGCGGCCGATCCCCGTGGGGGTGCTGGTCTGTCAGGCCTCTTCGCTCGTGATGTGGGTGTCGAGCGGCTTCACCGTGCCGTCGTCGGCCTTGGCGTCGGTGATGTGGGTGTCGAGCGGGTTGACCGTGCCGGCGTCGGCATCGGTGATGTGGGTGTCGAGCGGCTTGACGGTGCCGTCGGTCTTCTTCTCATCGGCCATGCTGTTCAACTCCTGTGACTGGGACACGAGGCCCGCCCGGCGACTCCCCCGAGGGCCGCCGGACGGGCTGGTCAGGGCCGTTCACCTTAACGGTGGGCCGCAACGATGATCCGTCTGCCCCCCGACGCGACGGATCGACGGCATTCAGCGTGCCGTGAGGCGATAAACGAACGATGAACGCTGCCCGGGTCCGACTACGCGGCGGCCACGGGAAGGAGCAGTCCCCGCACCTCAGCGGCCTCCGGGGAACCCAGATCCTCGTAGATGGACAGGGCTTCGCGCCAACAGGCCTGCGCACGGTCGAGCTGCCCGATGTCGTACAGGGCACGCCCGAGAACGGTGAGTACGTTCCCTCGCCGCCAGTCCCCGCCGATGCCGCGCAGGACGGCGAGTGACTGTTCCGCGAGAGCGGCGGCCTGGGCGGGCTTTCGCTCGCTGAGCAGTATCTCGGCGAGCCGGAAGATCGCCATTCCCTCCCAGAGCCGCTGGCGGCTGTCCTGGAACACCTCGAGAGCCTCGGTCAACTGCTCGACCGCACGCGCGAGTTCACCGGCCTGGGCGAGCGCCAGCCCCAGGGCGTAGCGGCCGTTGGCGCCGCGCAGAGTGTGGCCCAGGCGGTCGTAGATGCTGACACCCTCGCGCGCGAGCTCGATCGCGCTGCTCGTCTGTCCCATGGCGAGGTGCGAACGCGAAAGGTTGCACAGCGCGTTGGCCTCACCGGCCAGGTTGCCGTCCGACCGGAAGTTGGTGAGGGCCTCCTGGAGATGGACGGCCCCCTCGGCATGCAGGCCTCTGTAGACCGCGATGACACCACGATGATTCGGCACCCAGCAGTTGAGGGCCGGATCGCTGACTCGCTGTGCCAGGGCCGCGGCTTGGCTCACTTCGTCGTCGGCCTGGGCGAATCGCCCGGCTGCCAGGTGGGCGTCGGTCAGGGTCGTCCGAGCTCGGCCTTCGACCTGGACGTCGCCCGCTGCCCGAGCGGCATCGCGGGCGGCCATCGCCGCTGCCTCGTAGTCACGGGCGGCAGCGCCGGACTCGGCCAGGTCCTTCGCCGCCCAGAGAAGGTCGACAGCCCTTCGCAGGCCACCGCTGCGCACGGACTGACTCGCGCAGGCCAGCAGGCAGTTCGCCTCGGAGTACAGCCAGTCCTGAGCCTCATGGCGACTGCCGAAGCGCAGACCGGGGAACTCCCCGTGCTCCAGATGATCCACCAGCCGGTCCCCCGGCCGCTCGATCGCATAGACCCCCGCCGCCGTCGCCAGATAGAAGTCCAGCAACCGCGACATCGCCGCTTCCCGCTCACTCGGCGGCCACTCGTCCCGCTCCGCGCACGCACGCGCGTAGAGCCGCACCAGGTCGTGGTACCGGTACCGCCCGGGCGCCGCCGACTCCAGCAGTGACGTGTCGACGAGGGACTCCAGCAGGTCCTCCGTGTCGTCCGGAGGCAGATCGAGTACGGCCGCGGCGGCCGCGAGCGAGATGTCCGGGCCGTCGGCCAGGCCCAGCAGCCGGAACGCCCGGGCCTGGGCGGGCTCCAGGGCGCCGTAGCCCAGCTCGAAGGTCGCCTTCACGGCGAGGTCGCCGGCCTGGAGCTCGTCCAGCCGGCGCCGCTCGTCCGCGAGCTTCGCCGCCAGCACCGACACCGTCCACGTACGGCGCGCCGCCAGCCGCGACGCCGCGATGCGGATCGCCAGCGGCAGGAAACCGCACGCCGCGACCACGTCCAGCGCGGCCTCCCGCTCGGCGGCCACCCGCTCCTCGCCCACGATCTTCGTGAAGAGCTGCAGCGCCTCGTCCGGCGACATCACGTCCAGGTCGACCAGATGGGCACCTGCCAGGTCCACCATGCGGACCCGGGACGTCACCAGCGCCGCACAGCCCTCCGTGCCCGGCAGCAGCGGCCGTACCTGGGCGGCGTCCTTCGCGTTGTCCAGCAGGACCAGGACCCGGCGGCCGTCCAGCACCGACCGGTACAGCGCCGCCCGCTCCTCCAGCGAGTCCGGGATCGCCGAGTCCGCCGTCCCCAGGGCCCGCAGGAAGGAGCCCAGCACCGTCTCCGGCTCCGCCGCCCGCGGGCCCGCGCCCTGGAGGTCGACGTACAACTGACCGTCCGGGAACGCCGAACGCGCCTGGTGCGCCACGTGCACCGCCAGCGTCGTCTTGCCGACGCCCCCGATGCCCGCCAGCGCCGACACCGCCATCACCCGGCCCTCGGCCGAGGCGAGGACCTCGCTGAGCTCGGAGACGAAGGCGGAACGGCCCGTGAAGTCGGGGACGGTCGCCGGGAGCTGGGCCGGGCGCACCGGGGTCACCGCCGGCTCGGTCACCGGCGCCGAGGGCTCCGCGAGGCCGGGGTCCGCCTGCAGGATCCGCTGCTGGAGCTCCTTGAGGCCCGGGCGCGGGTCCACGCCGAGCTCGTCGGCGAGCAGGCGCCGCGTGTCCGCGTACACCGCCAGCGCCTCCGCCTGACGGCCGCTGCGGTACAGGGCGAGCATCAGCAGCTCACGCAGCCGCTCCCGCAGGGGGTGCGCCGCCGTCAGCGCCGTCAGCTCCGAGACCGCCTCGGCGTGGCAGCCCTGCTCCAGGTCCATGTCGAGGCGGGACTCGAGGAGCTGCAGCCGCCACTCCTCCAGGCGGACCCGCTGCGCCTCCGCATACGGCCCCGGCACCCCGGCCAGCACCTCGCCGTCCCACAGCGCCAGCGCCCGCCCCAGCACCTGGCGCGCATGGCACAGATCCCCGGCGCCCCGCGCCTTCTCCGCCTGAGCCACCAGCTCCTGCGCCACGCCCAGATCCAGCGCGCCCTCGGCCAGGCCCCGCACCGCGTAGCCGCCCGACTCGCTCACCAGGACCCCGGGGTCCAGCACCTTCCGCAGCCGGGAGGCGTACGTCCGCAGCGCCGCCAGCGCCTGCGACGGCGGGTCCTCGCCCCACAGGGCGTCGATCAGCTCCGCCGCGGTCGCCGTACGGCCCTCGCGCAGCAGCAGGGCGGCCAGGAGCGCACGTTGCTGAGGGGAGCCGGTGGGGAGCTGCTCGTCGTCGCGCCAGGCGCGTACCGGACCGAGCACGCTGAAGCGCAGCATCGCCGGCTCCTGGGAGCCGGAACGCCGCTGCTCGGGCACACGCGGTGCACCGTCCATCGGGTCCCCCTAGGCATCCTCAACAACTAGGTCAGTTTGCCTTGTTCAGGGCGGATGCGTCAGCCGGGCGAGACACCGATCACAGGCAGGGCACACCCGGGCGTGCGGGATTCCACAAGGTCCCCACACGATCTCCGTACACGACCGACCAGAACCGATCAGCTCGCCCTCGTGAGCACCGCCGTACGGCACCGCCGTACGGCACCGCCGTACGGCACCGCCGTACTGCAGCCCGCCGCATAGCTGACGGTCCGTCAGATCAGCGCTACCGTGAACGCCATGGACGACACCGAGACGACGTTTCCCCTGATCATCTCCGTCGACGACCACACCGTGGAACCGCCCACCGTGTGGCAGGACCGGCTGCCGAAGAAGTACCTCGACACCGGCCCCCGCACCGTCCGCGCCCCGCTGAAGGAAATGACCTTCCTCGGCGGCCGGTTCAAGCCGGTCATGGGCCGGCCCGGCGATGACGGGCCGATCGGTGACTGGTGGGTGTACGAGGATCTCCACCGACCCCTCACCCGCCTCGACACCGCCGTCGGGTACGACCGGGACGAGATCAAGCTCGAGGTCATCACCTACGAGCAGATGCGCCCGGGCTCCTACGACGTCCCCGCCCGCCTGGCCGACATGGACCTCAACCACGTCCAGTCCGCCCTCTGCTTCCCGACCTTCCCCCGCTTCTGCGGCCAGACCTTCACCGAGGCCGAGGACCACGAGCTGGGCCTGCTGTGCGTCCAGGCCTACAACGACTGGATGGTGGAGGAGTGGTGCGGCCCGGCCGCCCAGGGACGGCTCATCCCGCTCACCCTCATCCCCCTCTGGGACGCCGAGCTCGCGGCCGCCGAGGTCCGCCGCAACGCCGCCCGCGGCGTGCGTGCCGTCGCCTTCTCCGAGATACCCCCGCACCTCGGGCTCCCCTCCGTCCACACCGACGACTGGGACCCCTTCCTCGCCGCCTGCGACGAGACCGGCACGGTGGTCGCCATGCACATCGGCTCCTCCAGCCGTATGCCCTCCACCTCCGCCGACGCCCCGCCCGCCGTCGGCTCCACCATCACCTTCGCCAACTGCTGCTTCTCGATGGTCGACTGGCTGATGAGCGGCAAGTTCGAACGCTTCCCGAACCTCAGGGTCATGTACGCGGAGGGCCAGATCGGCTGGATCCCGTACATCCTGGAGCGCGCCGACGTGGTGTGGGAGGAGAACCGCGGCTGGGGCGGGGTCGCCGACAAGGTGCACCGGCCGCCGTCCGAGCTGTTCGCCGACCACGTCTACGGCTGCTTCTTCGACGACGCCTTCGGCCTGCGCAACCTGGACGCCATCGGCCTGAACAACGTCCTGTACGAGACCGACTATCCCCACTCCGACTCCACCTGGCCGAAGTCCCGCGACGTCGGCGAGGCCCAGATGGGCCACCTGGACGCGGACGTGGTCGAGCGGATCGTGCGGGGCAACGCCATCGAGCTGCTGGGGCTCACCCCCGAGGGCTTGTGGAGTGGTGCATGAAGTACGGCATCCAGCTGCCCGTCCAGTCCCAGAGCACGATCTACGCCGAACCCTGGGAAGCCGCCGCCGGCCCCGGCGACCTGATCGCCGTCGCCCGCGCCGCCGATCACGCCGGCTTCGCCTACGTCGCGAGCTGCGACCACGTCGCCATCCCGCGCCGTCTCGCGTCCGCGATGAGCACGGTCTGGTACGACCCGGTCGCCACCCTCGCCTTCCTCGCGGCCGCCACCGAGCGGGTACGGCTGCTCAGTCACGTAGCCGTCGTGGGCCTGCGGCATCCGCTGCTCACCGCCAAGCAGTACGCCACTCTCGATCACCTCAGCGGCGGGCGGCTGGTCCTCGGGGTCGGAGCCGGGCACGTCCGGGAGGAGTTCGAGGTGCTGGGGGTCGACTTCGAGCGGCGCGGTTCCGCGCTGGACGAGACCGTCGACGCGCTCAGGGCGGCCCTCGGCCCCGAGGAGTTTCCCGAGCACCACGGTGAGCTCTACGACTTCGAGGGCCTCGGACAGCGGCCGCGGCCCGCCCAGGAGCGCGTTCCGGTGTGGGTCGGCGGGTCGTCGCCCGCGGCGGTGCGGCGGGCCGCGCTCAAGGGGGACGGGTGGCTGCCGCAGGGAGATCCGCGGGACCGGCTGCCGGGGCAGATCGCGCGGATACGGCGACTGCGCGAGCAGCGGGGAGTCCAGGGGTCGTTCACCATCGGCGCCATCACCGAGCCGCTGTACGTCGGGACGCCCGCCTGGGACGTCGGGCGCCGGACCGTCACGGGCAAGGCCCAGGAACTGGCCGAGTCGCTCCGTGCCTACCGAGCCATGGGGGTGCACCAGATACAGGTGCGGTTCCGGTGCCGGAGCCGGGCCGAACTCACCGATCAGATCGAGGCGTTCGGGGCGGAGGTGGCGCCGCTGCTGCGGTAAGCGCCTTCCTTGAAAGCTTGAACATGTCCACGTCGGCAGCCGTATGTACGGACGTACGGACGTACGGCTTCGGCGGAAGGACACCATGACGTGCGCACTTCCCGCAGACTCACCGTCGCCCTCGCCTGCCCCGAGGGACGTTGGCCGCACACCGAGTGGCCGGCTCCCGACGACCCGTATGTCGAGCGGGTGGTGCGCCTGCGGCCGCCGTACACCGTGCCCGAACGGGTGGACGTCCTCGTCCTGCGCTGCGACGAACCGTCGGAGTGGCTGCGGGAGCTGGGAGCGGCCGGTGTTCCGTTGATCGTCGTCAGTCCGCGCCGGGACACCACCACCGTGTTGGAGGTGTTCCGCGGCGGGGCCGGCTATCTGGTCGAGGGCGACTACTGCACCTGCATGCTCTCCTCGGCCGTCGTCGGGGCCACCATCGGGCACACCTACCTCTCCCCGGCGGCCTGCGCGGCCCTGCGCGAGGAGGCCCGGCGGGCGTCCAGGGGGGACGCGGCGACGCAGCGGCTGCGCGGTCTTCTCTCGCCGCGGGAGCGGCAGATCATGGACCTGCTGTCGACCGGGCTCGGCGCGCAGGAGATCGGGCTGCGATTACGGCTGAGCGAGAAGACGGTCCGCAACAACCTCAGCAACATCTACGCCAAGCTCGACGCACGCGGCAGCACGGACGCGGTCCTGAGGTGGCTGGGAGCCGCGCCCGTGCTTCGCATCTGAGAACTTCCGCGGCGAGCTACGACGCCGGGATCTCGGCGAGCGGTATTTCGACGTCGGTGACGTTCTCGCCGCCCTCACCGAATCCGGGTTCCGACCTGAGGGCGCGCGTGGAGTTCTTCAGCCCGGCGGCCTCGGGAGTCCCGCACTTCACGTTGCGCAGCCACAGACGCCCGTCGGGCGTGCCGTTCTTGAGGATCTGCGGATAGAAGACGTGCATGCTCGTGGCGCCCTCGCTGGGCGCGAAGAACACCTTCTGACCGTCCTGCGGCTCCTTGTACGTGGCCCGCAGGAATCCGCTCACGTCGGTGCGTTTCGCGGACCACATGAAGAAGGCGACGCTGTCCGCCTGCACGGTGTCCGTCCTGCTGAACGCCAGGGTGGTCGTCTTGTCGTCGCGCGTGATGTTGATTTCGGTGGTGCTGAACTTCACGCCGATCTCGAAGACGGAATTGGAGAGCTTCGAGCCGGCATCCACGCTGAATCCTTCATCGACCTGGATGGTCCTGGTGACGGACGCGCTCACATTGAAGGTCTTCGAGGCGGTGGCCGTCGATCCGCAGTTGTCGGTCACCGCGGAGACCCGCTGATTGGGCCCGAGGTTGTCCCGCTTGAACTGGACGTCGACGAACTCGCAGTTCTCCAGCTTGTCGGAGTCCGCCGCGCAGTCGGCGGTCACTTCGGAGGTGGTGGCGGCACCCGCCGGGTTCATCAGCGGTACGGCGATCGCCAGGGCCGCCAGCGGGGACAGGGCGAGGGTGATGCGCTTCTTCTTGCTCCGGTGAGCTCTGGAGCGGCGGGCGCGGGTCATGGGGTTCTCCTGTGGATGTGGGGGGTTTCAGGGTCAGCAGTCGGTCAGTACGGCCTTGGAGGTGCCGTCCACGACACCGGGGGCACCCGCCGCGCCGGGGAGCATGACGGGGCCCTCGACGACCTCCGGCGCCACGAAGTTCTGCTCTGGTGTGGCGTTGGTGACGGTCGTCGCCTCGCGGGCGTCGATCCGGACCCGCCATTCGCCGGTCATCCGCTGCATCTTCGGCGTGAACTCCATGTGGAGCACCTTGCCGACCGGCACTTCGCGCTGTTCCGTGTCACCGGCGGTCGCCGACTTGACCGTCATGTCGAGGGTGCCTTTGTGCCTGACCCAGGATCCGTTCAAGGCCCCGAAGATCCCTCCACTGCCGCCCTGTTGGACGACGGTGCTCTTGCCCTTGCCCTGCGCCACCGTCGCCGACCAGGTGACCGACACCTTCGCCGGCTCGGTGGCGTTCGGTTCGCAGTTCGGGAAGTCGATGGAGGCCTTTTCGGTCGGCCCGTCGAAGGTCTCGAACTTCGTCTCGACGAAATCACAGTTGTCGGACGCGAAACTCGGTCCGGCGATCGGATGGCCGCCGAAGTCGGAGATCGACTGCTGCTTTCCGTCGAGCACCTTGGCCCTCTGGCACATCGTCATGATCTCCTCGGGCGTCTTCCCCTCGTCGGCGGCGTTCGCCGACGGGAGCAACGCCACGATCACCCCGCCGGTCGCCAGCGCCGCGCCGACAGCCACGAGCCTGATCTTCTTGTTCTTGAGTCTCCGCTTGGACATGGCGAGGATTTTGGATTCCCTTGACGATCGCCGACAGGGTCAAACATCCCTACTTGCCGGTCACGTGAGATTCGCCTCGGCAACGCCGGTGACTTGCATCTGACGCATCGTCAGGTATGCCGCTACGATGCGGAGTCCACCGTGTCCACCATGTGCAGGGGGCCGCAATGGGCAAGCTCGACGGACGGGTCGTCATCGTCACCGGAGCAGCGCGCGGACAGGGCGAGCAGGAGGCGCGGCTCTTCGTCGCGGAGGGCGCGAGAGTCGTCGTCGCGGACGTCCTCGACGACCAGGGGCGCAAGCTCGCCGAGGAGCTGGGCGCCCTGTACGTCCACCTCGACGTCGGCGAGGAGACCGACTGGCACGCGGCGGTCACCGCGACGAAGGAGGCGTACGGGCACATCGACGGCCTCGTCAACAACGCCGGCATCCTGCGCTTCAACGCCCTCCTCGACACGCCTCTCGACGAGTTCATGCAGGTCGTGCGGGTGAACCAGGTCGGCTGCTTCCTCGGCGTCAAGACGGTGGCGCCCGAGCTGGCCGACGGCGGCACGATCGTCAACACCGCCTCGTACACCGGGGTGACCGGCATGGCGGCCGTCGGGGCCTACGCCGCCACCAAGCACGCCATCGTCGGCCTCACCCGCGTCGCCGCCCTCGAGCTGGCCCCCCGGCACATCCGCGTCAATGCCATGTGTCCCGGCGCCATCGACACCGCGATGTCCAACCCGGCCCAGCTGGATCCGGACGCCGACCTGGAGGAGACGTCCCGGGCGCTCGACGCGCTGTACCGCAAGCTCGTGCCCCTCGGGCGGGTCGGGAGGCCGGAGGAGGTGGCGCGCCTCGCGCTGTTCCTGACCTCGGAGGACTCGTCGTACATCACCGGTCAGCCGTTCGTGATCGACGGGGGGTGGCTGGCGGGCGTCTCGGTCATCTGAGCGCCGTTCGGGCACTAGCTGACTACCCGTCAGCTATTGACCATCCGTGCGCCCGGTGCCACAGTCGGCGGCAGGTCGCTATCTGACGAAGCGTCAGAAACTACTGGGGACGGTGAACCGCCTTGGAATTCGGGCTCTTTGTACAGGGATACGTGGGCAAGCGCGCCGAGACCGACCCGCTCGCCGAACACAAAGCGCTGATGGAGGAGACCGAGTACGTCATCCAGGCGGACAAGTCCGGCTTCAAGTACGCGTGGGCCTCCGAGCACCACTTCCTGGAGGAGTACTCGCATCTGTCGGCGAACGACGTCTTCCTGGGGTACCTGGCGCACGCCACGGAGCGGATCCATCTCGGGTCCGGGATCTTCAACCCCCTTGCCCAGGTCAACCACCCGGTGAAGGTCGCCGAGAAGGTGGCCATGCTCGACCATCTCACCGGCAACCGGTTCGAGTTCGGCAGTGGGCGGGGTGCGGGGTCGCACGAGATCCTCGGGTTTCTGCCGGGGATCACCGACATGAACTACACCAAGGAGATCTGGGAAGAGACCATCGCCGAGTTCCCGAAGATGTGGCTCCAGGACGAGTACGCCGGCTTCCAGGGCAAGCACTGGTCGCTGCCGCCGAGGAAGGTCCTGCCGAAGCCGTACGGGAAGTCGCATCCGGCGATGTGGTACGCGGCGGGGTCGCCGTCGTCGTACGCCATGGCGGCGAAGAAGGGGCTCGGGGTGCTGGGCTTCAGCGTGCAGAAGGTCGCCGACATGGAGTGGGTGCTGGAGCAGTACAAGACGGCGATCGTGGACGCGGAACCCGTCGGGGACTTCGTGAACGACAACGTCATGGTGACGACGACGGCCATCTGTGCGCCCACTCATGACGAGGCGATACGGATCGCCCTGAACGGGGGGCTGCACTACCTGCCGTCGCTCGTCTTCCGGTACCACGACACCTTCCCGCGGCCGGAGGGGTTCCCGGTGTGGCCGGAGACGCTGCCCGAGTACACCGCCGAGTTCGTCGAGGTCCTCATCGAGGAGGAGCTGGTGATCTGCGGGGATCCGGACGAGGTGCTGCGGCAGTGCAAGCGGTGGGAGCAGGCGGGGGCGGATCAGCTGAGTTTCGGGTTGCCGGTGGGGATTCCGAAGGAAGAGACGTTGCAGACGATTCGGCTGATCGGGGAGCACGTGATTCCGAAGATCGATACGGATCCTGTGCATCGGACTTCGCGGTTCCGGAAGGGTGTCTGAGCTTCGTTGGCGGCTGCGGGTTCGTGGGGGCTGGTCGCGCCCACGCGGCGGAGCCGCATATCGACGCAGCCCCGCGCCCCTCAGCGGCATGTCCCACACGTGAGTTGAGGAGTTGACGTCATGCTCGATCACCTCATCAAGGGTGCGACCGTCGTTGATGGGACGGGTGCGCCCGGCTACACCGCCGACGTCGGCATACGCGACGGTCGTATCGCCGTCATCGGCATCGTCACCGAAGAGGCCCGGACCAGCGAGGACGCCAACGGCCTGATCCTCGCCCCCGGCTTCGTCGACCCCCACACGCACTACGATGCCCAGCTGTTCTGGGACCCGTATGCGACCCCGTCCCTCAACCACGGCGTCACGACCGTGGCGGCCGGCAACTGTGGGTTCACGCTCGCGCCGCTGAATCCGGAGCGGCCCGGCGACGCCGACTACACGCGCCGCATGATGTCCAAGGTCGAGGGCATGTCGCTGGTGGCGCTCGAAGAAGGGGCGCCTTGGAGCTGGAGCTCCTTCGGGGAGTATCTGGACGCTCTTGAGGGGCGGATCGCCGTCAACGCCGGGTTCATGGTGGGGCATTGTGCGCTCCGGCGGTACGTCATGGGGCCCGACGCGATCGGCGGGCAGCCCGGCGAGGAGCAGCTCGCCGGCATGCTGCGGCTCCTGCACGACGCCATGGACGCCGGGGCCTGGGGGTTCTCCACCACCCAGTCGTCCAGTCACTCCGACGGGGACGGCAAACCGGTCGCCTCCCGGCACGCGAAACCGGCGGAGCTCCTCGCGCTGTCGCGGGCGGTCGGCGAGCACGAGGGGACGCAGATCGAGGCGATCGTGGCGGGGTGTCTGGATCAGTTCAGTGATGCCGAGATCGATCTGTTCGTGGAGATGAGCGCGGCGGCGGGGCGGCCGCTCAACTGGAACGTCCTCACCATCGACTCGGCCGTCCCGGAGCGGGTCCCCAGGCAGCTCCTCGCGAGCGAGCAGGCCCGCAAGGCGGGCGGCAGGGTGGTGGCCCTCACCATGCCGATCCTCACGCCGATGAACATGTCGCTCGGCACCTTCTGCGCGCTGAACCTGATCCCCGGGTGGGGGCCGGTCCTCGGGCTGCCCGTGCCCGAGCGGATCGCCAGGCTGCGCGAACCGGACGTGCAGGCGGAGTTGCTCGGGCACGCGGTCTCCAAGGAGGCCGGTGTCTTCCGGCGGCTGACGAACTTCGGGCGGTACGTCATCGGCGACACCTACAGCGAGGCGAACCGCGGGCTGACCGGGCGGGTCGTGGAGGACATCGCGCGGGAGAGAGGGCTCGACCCCTTCGCGTGCCTGGTGGAGATCTGCGCCGCCGACGATCTGCGTACGGTCCTGTGGCCCATGCCCACCGACAACGACCCCGCGTCCTGGGCGATGCGGGCCGAGGCCTGGCAGCACGAGGACGTGCTGCTCGGCGGGTCGGACGCCGGGGCGCATCTGGACCGGATGTGCGGGGCGCCGTACACGACCCGGTTCATCGGGGACTGTTTGCGCGGGCGGAGGCTGGCGAGCCTGGAGCAGGCGGTGAAGATGCTGACGGACGATCCCGCGCAGCTGTTCGGGCTGAAGGACCGCGGCCGGATCCAGGAGGGCTTCCATGCGGATCTGGTGCTCTTCGACCCGGAGCGGATCGACGCCGGTACGGCCACCCTGGTGCACGACCTGCCGGGTGACAGCCCACGGCTGGACTCCAAGGCGATCGGCGTACGGGCGGTCTGGGTCAACGGGGTCGAGGCGATCCGGGACGACGTGGTGACCGGGGCCGTACCGGGGCGCGTGCTGCGGTCGGGGCGGGACACCAGGACGGTGGCCACGAGGTGAGCTCTCAAGGTCCGGCTCGTCAGCCGTTGTTCGTGGGGGGCTCGTGGGTGGAGCCGGACGGCGGCTATTACGCCGTGATCGATCCGGCGACCGAGGAGACCGTCGGGTGGGCGCCGGAGGCCTCGCGGGATCAGGTGCACGCGGCCTGTGCCGCGGCCCGCGAGGCCTTCGGGCCGTGGTCGCGCACGACGCCGGAGGAGCGGGCGGTGGTTCTCGCGCGTACGGCGGAGATCATCGGCGAGCGTTTCGCGCCGTACGCCGCTCTCGCCCAGGCCGAGACCGGCGCGACCACGGGAACGGCCCGGGGCATGCAGGTGGGCGTCGGCGCGGCCCGGTTCCGGCGGTACGCGCGCGTGGAGCCCGCCGAGTGGGCGATCGCGCCGCAGATCAACGAGGCCGGGCCGATGGGCAGAGCGGGTGTGATGGGTGCGCTGGCCGTGCGCCAGCCCGTCGGGGTCGTCACCTGCATCACCTCGTACAACAACCCCTGGGCCAACCCGGCGGGCAAGATCGCCCCCGCGCTGGCCATGGGCAACACGGTCGTCGTGAAGCCCGCCCCGCAGGATCCGCTGTCCGTCTACCGGATGGCCGAGGCGCTGGAGGCGGCGGGGGCGCCGGCGGGCGTCGTGAACGTCGTCTCCGGGCGGGCGGTGGAGGTCGGTGAGGCGGCCGTGTCGTCGCCGGACGTCGACATGGTGAGCTTCACCGGCTCCACGGCGGTCGGGCAGCGCATCGCCGAGGTGTGCGGGCGGGACATGAAGCGGCAGTTGATGGAGCTCGGCGGGAAGGGCGCGGCGGTCGTCTTCGACGACGCGGACATCGGGTCGGCCGTGGCGGGGATCGGGACGACGTTCTCCTTCTACAGCGGGCAGATCTGCACGGCGCCGACGCGGGTGCTGGCCCAGCGGGGCGTGTACGACCGGCTGGTCGAGCAACTTGCCGCCTACGCGGGCCGGTTGAAGGTCGGCGATCCGCGGGAGGCGTCCACGGTCGTCGGGCCGGTGATCTCGGCGGAGCACCGGGACCGGGTGGAGTCGTACGTGGAGACGGGACGGAAGGAAGGCGCGGTGGTGGTGGCCGGGGGCGAACGGCCGTCGCTGGACCGGGGTTTCTATGTCGCGCCGACTCTCCTCGCGGACTGCGCCAACGACATGCGGGTGGCGCGGGAGGAGATCTTCGGACCGGTGGTCGTCGTCATCCCCTTCGGCGACGAGGAGGAGGGCATCGCCCTCGCCAACGACACCGACTACGGGCTCATCGACTACGTGTGGTCGTCCGACGTGGCCCGCGCCTTCCGCGTGGCCCGGCGGCTGCGGGCGGGCGGAGTCGGCATCAACACCGTCGGCCGGAACATGGAGGCGCCGTTCGGTGGCTTCAAGAAGAGCGGGGTCGGGCGGGACGTCGGCTCGTACGCGCTGCATGCGTACAGCGAGGTGCAGGCGATCGTGTGGCCCGGTTGACCGGCCGATGACTGGTGCCTGGAGGGCGAGTTGGGCACAGTCGCCTCATGGAGCAGATGGTGCGGGTCAGGGACGGCGAGGTCTGGGCGGACGACTCGGGGGAGGCGGGGGACGGCCCGCCGCTGGTGCTGCTGCACCCCGGAGTCGGTGACTCCCGCATCTGGGAGCCGGTGCTGCCCGCCCTGCAGGAGCGCCACCGCGTCATCCGGTACGACGCCCGCGGCTACGGCCGGTCCCCGGCGCCGACGACGTCGTACACCCAGAGCGAGGACCTGAGGAGCGTCCTGGACCACTTCGGTCTGGACCGGGCGGTGCTGGTCGGCACGAGCATGGGCGGCAAGACGTCGATCACCTTCACCCTGGGCGACCCCGGCCGGGTGGCCGCCCTGGGCCTGCTGGTCCCGGGCGTCAGCGGCTACCCGGATCTGGAGTCGCAGCAGCTGATCGAGCAGATCGGGAAGCTCGCCCAGGCCGGCGACATGGACGGCCTGGTCGCCCTGGGCCTGCGCGCCTGGGGCGCGGCGGGCACCGCCCCCGACACCGCCGCCGCCGAGCAGCTGCGGGCGGCGATCCCCGGTTGGTTCAGCAGCTACGGCCACGAGACCGAGGACGCCCCGGCCTTCGACCGGCTGGGTGAACTGAGGGTGCCGTGTGCCCTGTTGCTCGGCGAGAAGGACATGCCCGAGGTGGTCCGCTGCAACGAGGCGATGGCCGCGGCGATCCCCGGCTGCCACCTCGTACGCCACCCCGACTGCGACCACTTCCCGACCCTGCGGGCACCGGACGCGGTCGTGCGGTGGGTGGCCGGGCTGTACGCGCGGGTGGCCTGAACGCGGGGCCGGACCGGCGTCAGCCGTGCAGGTCCACGCGGACCGTCAGGAGATTCGTCCCGAACGCCCGGACCCCGACGCTGTTGAACCGCGGCAGGGAGCGCAGCCGCGCCACCGGGTCGTCGTCCGGCAGCAGGTGGGCGGTGCCGGTGTGCCACCGCCCCCGGATCCGTACCCGCACCCGCGGATCGGCCTTGATGTTGCGGACGTACTGGGACTTGTCACCGAACTCCGAGACCAGCCAGAAGGAGTCACCGACCCGCCGGCCGCCCACCGGCGTCTGCCGGGGCAGGCCGGAGACGCGCCCCGTGGTCTCCAGGACCGTCTGGAGCGGAAGGCGGCGCAGCACCGGATTGCCGACGCGGCGCTGGAAGGCCGTGGCGGCGCGGAACCGGAGATCGGCGAGGCGGGACATGGTGGGTGAGTCTCCTGTCTCGTGCGGCTGTCTCGTACGGACTGTTCGAACGGGCTGTCTCGTAGTGCGGGGCTGTCTCGTCGTACGGGGCTGTCTCGTGCGATCTGTCACGGCGCGACGGTCGAACTGTTGCTTCAATGGTCCCCGACGCGGCATGACGAGAGCGGGTGGCTGCGGATGCGGGTCGTGACCTGGAACCTGTGGTGGCGCTTCGGACCCTGGGAGGCCCGGCAGAAGGCCATCCTCACCGAGCTGCGCGAGCTGCGCCCCGACGTCGTCGGCCTGCAGGAGGTGTGGGCCGCGGGCGGCGAGAACCAGGCCGAGTGGCTGGCCGGTGAACTAGGCATGCACTGGGCCTGGGCCCCCTCACCCGCCCCCGAGCGCTGGCGCCGGCGGATCGGGGACCCCACGGTCGACATCGGGAACGCCGTACTGACCCGCTGGCCGGTCGTAGCCCAACGCACCCTGCGACTGCCGGCCCCCTCCGACGTCGACGACGGCCGCCTGGCCCTCTTCACCCGCCTGGCCACCCCGTCCTACGACATCCCCTTCTTCACCACCCACCTCACCTCCGCCCTGCACGCCTCGGCCGTCCGCTGCCGCCAGGTCACCGCGCTCGCCGAGTTCGTCGCCGAGAACCGGGTCGACACGCCCTTCCCCGTCGTCGTCACCGGCGACTTCAACGCCTGGCCCGACTCCGACGAGATCCGCCTCTTCGGCGGCTACCGCACCGCGCCGACCGTGCCCGGCCAGGTCTTCTTCGACGCCTGGCAGTACGCCGACCCGTCCGCCCCCTCCGCCACCTGGGACCGCGCGAACCCGTACGTCGCGGCCGGCCTGGAGCCGAGCGTCCGCATCGACTACATCCACGTGGGACCGCCGGGGCCCGGCGGGCTGGGCCACGTACGTGCCGTACAGCGGGCGGGCGACGGTCCGGTGGACGGGGTGTGGCCGTCGGACCATGCGGCGGTGGTGGCGGACCTGGGGGAAGCGCCGACGCCCTGACCGCGTCAGGTGCCAGGCGACTTCAGGGCGTTGAGGAGCGATTCGAAGGTGGTGGGGGTGGTGGTGAGGATGGTTTGGGCGGGGTCGGCGCTCTCCGTTATGTGGACGGAGGTGGAGGTGGCGGATATGTGGACGCAGGCGTCGCCTTCTTGGCAGTAGGACGACTTCTGCCAGCGGTGCGGGGACATGTCGGCTCCTTCACAGGTCCTGGGCGATGGCGTGGATCAGGTCGCGGGACTTCTCAGGGCTGAGGGCGATGGCTTCCACGATGTCGAGAAGGTTCCGGTACTTCTCCAGGAGTGCCTCGGCATCGAGGAGGTCAGGGCCGTGGAACTGGTCGAGTTGGGCGGTGTCGAGCTGCGGCACAGGGCCGCGCAGGTAATTGATGGACTGACCGGAACCGGGGAACGCGCCGACCCCGAATGGCAGCACGCGGATGGTGATGTGCTCCAGTTCGCCCATGTCGAGCAGGTGTTGCAGTTGCGCGCGCGCCACATTGCGGCCGCCTACTCGCATGTGCAGGGCGGCTTCGTGCACGACGGTGCTGTACGGAATCGGATGCGTCCCGTACAGCACGCCCTGCCGCTTGATCCGGTGCGAGACCCGATGCTCGACCTCGGGTGGCGTGGGTGCCGGGATGACGTGCCGGAAGATTTCACGTGCGTGATCGGCGGTCTGGAGCAGCCCCGGCATGTGGGACGTGTACGCGGTGCGTACGGCGGTGGCGTGGTGCTCCAGCTCGGCGAGGTCGAGAAGCCCTGACGGCAGGACTTCCCGGTACGACTCCCACCAGCCGAACGTCTTGTCGGTCGCCATGCTGATCAGAGCCTCGATGAACCTCTGGTCAGGGCAGGAGTAGATGTGGGCCAGCGCCCGGATGCGCTCGGGGCTCACCCCGAACCGGCCCGACTCCACGTTGCTGAGCTGACCCTGGCTCGTGCCGAGCGTGCGCGCGGCCTCGGTCGCTGTCATGCCTGCGCGCTCGCGCATCTTGCGCAGCTCCACGGCGAGCCGGAGGCGGCGGGCCGTCAGAGGCGGTCTGGCGGGCATGTGCGAACTCCTCCTGAACGCGCGTTCCGTGGGCAGGTCACTCACAGGAGTGAAGCTGACCCCAAGTATCTCCAGGTCTCACAAATGACATTTGCCGAACCCCTATCTTCATGTTCAGGCGCCCGCCTGGAAGCGCACCGTGGGACGCCACGGCAGAGACACCAGGCGCACACGTCCAACTCCCCTCAGCGACCGGAGAATTCCGATGGCCACCGTATCCCCGTCATGGAACTACACCCTGCACCTCCCGCACGATCCACGCGCCCCGGGTATCGCGAGGGGCGCCCTCAGGCTGATTCTGGCCGCGCACGACATGCACGCACTCACCCCGACCGCGGAACTGCTGGCGACCGAGCTGCTGACCAACTCCCACTGCCACACCAAGGGCCCGTACGCCCTCCGCGTCCGCTCGACGGACCCCGGCCGGCTCCGAGTCGCCGTATGGGACACGGACCCACGCGTCCCACCCGGCTTCTCCCATCCAGGCGCTCCGCCCCCACTGGATTCCGAGGGCGGTCGTGGACTGCACCTCGTGCAGGCGTGTGCCGACACATGGGGCGCCTCGGTGCTCCGCGAACCGGCCGCGTCGAAGGGCGGCAAGCTGCTGTGGGCCGAGTGCGGAGGCGGGGCGGCGTGGTGAGCGTGCGATGTCCGGCCCTGCCCGGTGGCGCCATACTGAGAAGTGGAGCGATGCCCTTTCACCAGGAGCAGACCATGAGCGCACAGCCCGAGCACGGCGGCTGGGGAGCGATGCCCCTCCCGGAGATCCGGACCGTGGACGACCTGCGCAGTGCGCTCAGCCGGTACGGCTTCCCGGGCGACCGGGAGCGGTTCGAGGAGGAGCTGGCGGCTGCCATAGGAGCATCTCCGACCAATGACTTCGAGGGCGCTGCGGCCGTCGTCCGGGCTTATCGACACCGGATCCTGATCAGGAACTCACCCGAGATCATGTCGGCCTTGGAGGATGCCCGCACCGGAGGCGGCGGCACGTGAACGACGTCCCGTTGGAGGAGGCCGAGCCCGCCAGGAAGGCGTTCGGCGACCTGACGGAGGGGGAGCGGGAAGCCGTACGGGAAGCGCTCGCGGTCATCGGGCACGACCCGGCGGTGGGGCGCGAGATCCCCGGCTGGCGTTCTCCGTCCGTGGAGTACACGTACACGACGCCCCTCGCCCGCGATTCGGCCGAGGCGATCACGATCGTCTACACACATACGCCGGGCATGGGGGTGACGGTCGTCTACTACTTCCGGGATCCACAGGTTGTGGACTGAGTCGCCCTGTCGCCTTCCTGTCCCGAACCACCAGCATGCCGCTCGCCTGCCATCCTTTTGGGTTGATGGCCGACCGGTCTCCCCATGTGCGATGCCCATCGGGCACGATGCCGTGCATGCGAAGGGGGACATCATGGTTCCAGCTGTTGCTGTGGGCCGTTGGCCTGGTGTCGGTGGTCTCGGGGCTGGCCGGTTTGTGGTGGACGGCAGGCGAGGTACGGCGCAACAACGTCGACCTCAGTACACAGGCCGGGGTGCTCAGCCTCGGTCTCAGCGCCTTGGGGTTGATCGTTGGCACGGGCTCGCTCGCGGTCTCCTGGCTCGGCTACCGGGCTGACCGGCGTGAGAATGCGGGCGAGATCTCCATCGTCGGTGTCGCGGACAGTCTGGCACTGGCCGTACGCGGTCAGTGGGAGGCCGAAGCCCAGGTGCGGAGGCTGAACGATCCCTACCCCCTGCCTGTCTCCTGGCGCCCTGCCGACCAGCGCCTGGTGGAGCCCTGGCCGTTGCTCCTCCGGATGGCCGCTCGCCAAGGCCGAGAGGATCAGTGGGGCACGCGCCCGGAAGACCTTGCCGGAACCGACACCGAGATCACCGATGTGTTCGCCCATCGCGCCCCCGGCCGACGCCTGCTCGTACTGGGCGCACCCGGCGCCGGCAAGACCATGCTCCTTGTCATCCTCCTGCTCGGGCTGCTCGACCGCCGAAACGCGGGGGACCCAGTCCCCGTGATCTTCCCGCTCGCCTCTTGGAACCCCGACCAGAGCCTGGATGAGTGGATGGCGGAACGGCTCACCGCCGACTACCCGGCCTTGATCCAGCAGACCACGGAACACGGCCGCCGGAACGCAGCCCAGGCTCTGCTGGACAACCGCCTGATCCTTCCGATCCTGGACGGGCTCGATGAACTCGCACCTGCTGTCCGCAGCGCCGCGCTTGCCGCCATCAACGCCGCTCTTCCCCCCGGCCGTCCTCTGGTCGTTTCTTCCCGGAGCACCGAGTACGGTCAGGCACTGAACCCGGATACGGGCGTCCCTCAGCGTCTCAACGGCACGGCGGGCATCGTCCTTGAGCCACTCACGCTGGACACGGCCGCCGCCTACTTACGCCGAGACGCCGGCGGGGAAGGCACGCCGACCGCCGACCGCTGGAATCCGGTCCTCGAGCGGATGACCCGGCAATCACCACTTACCACGGTGCTCGTCACGCCCCTGGCACTCTTCCTGGCCCGCACGATCTACAACCCGCGCCCCGACGAAGCCGGCCCCCGCCTTCCCGACCCCGCCGAACTCTGCGACACCGACCGCTTCCCTGACGAAACCGCCCTGCGCACCCATTTGTTGAACGCTTTCATCCCCGCCGCTTACCGTCGGCACCACCTACGTCCTTGCTCCTGGACCCCGGCGAGAGCCGAACACATCCTGCGCAGACTCGCTCATCTCCTGGAGAATCGCCGACGCGGGAGAGTTGACATCGCCTGGTGGGAACTGCGCCATGCCCTCCCGTCCCCGGTTCTGGCAGCTGTGACCGGTTCTGCCGTCAGCCTGCTCACGATTGTTATGTCGGCTGCGGGTTATGCCGTCGGGGCATACAACGATGACTACGTCCTGGCCAGCTGCAGGCTGTTCTGCAGCGAAGGCATGAGCAGATGGTTCACCGGATTCGGGGTCTTCCCGTATTTCCTCGTCGACGTGCTGCCGCTCTCCGTCATGGGCCAGGGGCCGTACTCCGACGAGGGTTCCCGGCGGCCGTGGCCCACGTGGCCCGCCATCCTGCTGGCTGCAGCGATCCTCATCGTGCTCTGCTTCCTCATCGATGCGCTCGCACGGCTGGGGAGCCGCTTCGCCCCTGCCCGGCACCTCCGCTGGACGTTCAACTCGCGCACTCTTACCTGGAGTCTGCTCTGCACGCTCTTCACCGGTCTGCTGACTGGGAAGTACAACGGATTTATTGCCGGGCTTTCTTGGTCTCTCGTCGCTTTGTCCCTCTGCACCATCATCACCGGGTTGACAGCTGTACTTGCTGATGCCCGCACTGCTGCCTCATCGATGGCACTGCTCCGTGAAGACCGACGCAGCTTCCTGCAGTTCCTCCTCGCCCCCGTCCTGGCCGGCGGCTTTGTCCTCGGCCCTGGTATCGCGCTCGGCCATACCGCGGCCGCCGCAACCATCAGCCTGGACGACCAACTCGTTTTCGTGGGCAGCGGGCTCGGATTCTGGATGGGGAGCATCATCGGCATGGCACTGGCACTGAACCGGACCGCCACAGGGCGCTTCATCGTGATCCGCCTCTATCTGGTCCTGCGGTGGAGGTTCCCCTGGAACGTGATGGCGTTCCTCGACGACGCCCACCGGCACCGCGGCGTGCTACGGCAAGCGGGATCGGTCTATCAGTTCCGGCACGTCGACCTGCAACGACACCTCGCAGCCGCGGCCGCCGCCCCACTTGCCAGGTCGCGCACGCCCTCTCCCCCCTCCTATCCGTCAACGTGAGCCCAAAGGGCATGATTTGTCGTCAGGCTCCAGGTGCCGGCCCTTACAGACGCCCCAGGAAGATCGGATTCGTGAACGCCGCCAACGCCCCCGGCAACGGCCCCACCGCCGCCTCGTGCCGCAACTCCGCCCGCACATAGGCCGCGTACGAAGGCGTCGTGCGCCACTCCACGACCCCGGACCCCGCCACCGGCAACGGCGCGCTCGTGAACAGTACGCCCTGGTCGGTGACGAAGCGGACCGTGCAGCGGGGGACGCCCGAGGCCTCCAGGCGGATCGTGACCGGGGTGTCGCGGTCGGTCTCCAACCGCTCGCCGATGCCCGCCTGTTCGCCCCGGCCGCCGGATGCCGTGAAGGTCAGGGAGACGTTCTTGGACTCGGCCACATACGACCGCCCGGCCCTGATCCCCTCCTGGATCGCCTCCCGTGTCAGGTCGTCGGCCAGGACCACCGTCTGCGGTGAGCCGACGGGATCGGGGTCGCGGTGGGCGTCGCTGTTGCCCATCGCCGGGATCCAGGAGCGGGAGTTCGAGCGCACGGACGCGACCAGCATGCTGTCCCAGTCGGCCAGGGCCACCTCGTCGTCGGGGGTGTAGGGACCGTTCCAGACCTCGATCGCGTCCGCCTCGCCGAAGCCGAACTTCCAGTTGCAGCCGACGCACGTGGCGTGCGGGTGGGCGGGGACGACGAGGCCGCCGGCGCGGCGGATCTGGCGGGCGAACCTGCCGAAGCGGTTGTCGCGGGCCCGGTAGCGCCAGTCGATGAAGGTGCCGGGCTCGGTGCCGAGCGCCACCACGTGGCCGTTGCGCGTCGTGACCTCCTCGCCCAGCATCACCAGCAGGTCGTCGCCCGCCACGTCCGCCCAGTGGGCGTGCGCGGAGTGGGTGTTGTGCTCCGAACTGTTGATGAAGTCCAGGCCCGCCGCCCGCGCCAGCGCCGCGATCTCCGCCGGGGTGCGGCGGCCGTCGGAGTACCAGGAGTGCAGGTGGCAGTCGCCCCGGTACCAGGCGCGGCCCCGGCCCTTCGCCCGCTCCGGCGGGTACGTCGGCTCGACGGCCTCGCCCGGTTCGCCGTACGTCAGCGTGATCGTGAGCTCGTACGACAGGCCCTGCGGCGCCACCGTGTAGGGCCCGAGGGCGATGGACCACGTGCCCTCCTTCACCGGCCCCGGGATGTACCCCGGCGTCGCGTCGTCCGCCCGGATGAAGAACTCGGTCCTCGCGCCGCCCGACCAGCCCCGGAAGCCCTTCCCGCCCAGCTCCGTGCCGCGCCAGTCGAAGATGCCGATGTCGAGGGCGTTGCCCGGGGTACCGGCCGGGACCGAGGGCTTGTCGTAGGTGTAGGAGACCTTGATCTCCTGTACGCCGTCCGGGATGTCGAGCGGTACGTACACGAAGTCGGGGGACCCGGGCGGCAGGGTGCCCCGTACCGTGCGGGTCTCCGCCTGTCGGTTGTCGTCGGCGCCTCTCGCGAAGGTCACGCTTCCCAACGTAAGCGCGGCGGCGGCGCTCGTCACGAACAGTGCGCGTCTTCCGAGGCCGGCGTGGCTGTCCTCGCACATGCTGCTGCTCCCCAGGTCGTCGTGAGTGACAGGGCGTGGGTGGTGCAGTGGTGGAGCGGTGTGGCGGAACGGTCGTGGGGCGGTCGTGGTGCGTGCAACTGTCGTATTCAGCCGTGAACTGCCGGGCAAGGGAAGGGAATCGGCAGCCAATCGCCGGTCGATCGTCAGCTGACGGAGCCACGCCGGCGGAAGGGCTCGATCGGGTCGGCCGGTCGGTACGGATATGGATATCGCGGCGTCCGCGCGGTACAGATGCAGTCATGCGCATCGCCGTGACGATCTTCCTCACCGACGAGACCATCACCCCGACCCGGCTCGCCCGTGAGCTGGAGCAGCGCGGGTTCGCCGGGATCTATCTGCCCGAGCACACCCACATCCCCGTCGAGCGGACCAGTCCGTACCCGGCGGGTGGCGATCTGCCGCCCGAGTACGGCCGTACCCTCGACCCCTTCGTCGCCCTCGGCCAGGCCGCCGCCGTCACCGAGCGGCTGGGTCTCGGCACGGGCATCACGCTGGTCGCCCAGCACGACCCGATCGACCTGGCCAAGCAGATCGCGACCGTCGACCATCTGTCCGGCGGGCGGTTCACGCTCGGGCTCGGCTTCGGCTGGAATGTGGAGGAGGCCGCCGACCATGGGGTCGAGTGGGCCACGCGGCGTGAGCTAGTCCGGGACCGGATGGCCCTGATGCGGGCGCTGTGGGCGGACGAACCGACCGCGTACGAGGGGGAGTTCGGGGCGGTACGCGCCAGCTTCGCCTACCCCAAACCCGTCCAGAAGCCGCGCGCACCGAAAGTCGTCGGCCCGCGCACGCTCATCGGTGGAGCGGCCGGTCCGAAGCTGTTCGCGCACATCAGCGAGTACGGCGACGGGTGGATGCCGATCGGAGGACGCGGACTGTCCGAAAGTCTTCCCCGGCTGCGGGACGTCTGGGCCGACGCCGGGCGCGATCCGGAAGCCCTGCAGGTCGTGCCGTACGCCGTGTACCCCAACCCCGGCAAGCTCGCGCACTACGCGGAGCTGGGCATCGAGGAGGTCGTGGTGCAGTTGCCTCCGGCGGGGGAGCCGGACGTTTTGCGGGTGTTGGATGAGTATGCACAGTTCCTCTGAGCGCGGTTTGCGCATGTTCGTCTGCTGTGTCGGGGGCGTAGGGCGACTGCGGTTTGTCTGTGGTTGATCGCGCCCACGCGGCGGAGCCGCATATCGACACAGCCCCGCGCCCCTTTCGGGGCGCGACTCTTCCCGGCGTTCAACTGTGCTGATCAGCCCGAACGTATCCTCGAAGGATGACGACTTCCGCGACCGGAACCGGCCCCACCGACAACTCCATGCGTCGCGCCCTCAAACGCGCCCGGGACGGCGTCGCCCTCGACGTCACCGAGGCGGCCGTTCTCCTCCAGGCCCGCGGCAAGGCCCTCGACGACCTCGTCGCGTCCGCCGCCCGGGTGCGGGACGCGGGCCTCGATGCGGCGGGCCGGCCCGGCGTCATCACCTACTCGAAGAGCGTCTTCATCCCCCTCACCCGGCTGTGCCGGGACAAGTGCCACTACTGCACCTTCGTCACCGTCCCCGGCAAGCTGCGCCGCGCCGGCCACGGGATGTTCATGTCCCCGGACGAGGTCCTCGACATCGCCCGCAAGGGCGCCGCCCTCGGCTGCAAGGAAGCACTCATCACCCTCGGCGACAAGCCGGAGGACCGGTGGCCCGAGGCGCGGGAGTGGCTGGACGCGCACGGCTACGACGACACCATCGCCTACGTCCGCGCCATCTCCATCCGGATCCTCGAGGAGACCGGACTCCTGCCTCACCTCAACCCGGGCGTCATGACCTGGACGGACTTCCAGCGCCTCAAGCCGGTCGCCCCGTCGATGGGCATGATGCTGGAGACGACGGCCACCCGTCTGTGGTCCGAGCCCGGCGGCCCGCACTACGGCTCCCCGGACAAGGAACCCGCCGTACGGCTGCGCGTCCTGGAGGACGCCGGCCGCTCCTCCGTGCCCTTCACGTCCGGGATTCTCATCGGCATCGGTGAGACGTACGAGGAGCGTGCCGAGTCGCTCTTCGCGCTCCGCAAGATCTCCCGGGCCTACCACGGCATCCAGGAACTGATCATCCAGAACTTCCGCGCCAAGCCGGACACCGCGATGCGCGGCATGCCGGACGCGGAACTGGACGAACTCGTCGCCACGGTGGCCGTCGCCCGGCACATCCTCGGGCCCGCCGCCAACCTCCAGGCACCGCCGAACCTCGTGGACTCCGAGTACGAGCGCCTCATCCACGCCGGCATCGACGACTGGGGCGGGGTCTCCCCGCTGACGATCGACCACGTCAACCCGGAGCGCCCCTGGCCGCAGATCGAGGAGCTGACCGAGCGCTCGGCGGCGGCCGGCTTCGAACTGCGCGAACGCCTCTGCGTCTACCCGGAGTTCGTGCAGCGCGGCGAGCCCTGGCTGGACCCGCGGCTGCGCCCGCACGTCCGGGCGCTCGCCGACCCGGAGACGGGACTGGCGCGCTCCGAAGCCCTCCCGGAAGGGCTGCCGTGGCAGGAGCCGGAGGAGGCGTTCGTCGCGTCCGGCCGTACGGATCTGCACACCACCATCGACACCGAGGGCCGTACGTCCGACCGCCGCGACGACTTCGACGAGGTGTACGGCGACTGGGGCGCCCTGCGCGAGGCGGCCGCGCCCGGGATGGCGCCCGAGCGCATCGACACGGACGTGCGCCAGGCGTTGCGCGTGGCGGCCGACGACCCCACGAAACTGACGGACGCCGAGGCGCTGGCCCTGCTGCACGCGGACGGCCCGGCGCTGGACGCCCTCACGCGCATCGCGGACGACGTCCGCAAGTCGGCGGTCGGCGACGACGTCACGTACATCGTCACCCGGAACATCAACTTCACCAACGTCTGCTACACGGGTTGCCGCTTCTGCGCCTTCGCCCAGCGCCGCACCGACGCCGACGCCTACACCCTGTCCCTGGACCAGGTCGCCGACCGCGCCCAGCAGGCCTGGGACGTCGGCGCGGTCGAGGTCTGCATGCAGGGGGGCATCCACCCGGACCTGCCCGGCACGGCGTACTTCGACATCGCGAAGGCCGTGAAGGAGCGCGTCCCCGGCATGCATGTGCACGCCTTCTCGCCGATGGAGGTCGTCAACGGCGCCACGCGCACCGGCCTGTCCATCCGCGAGTGGCTCACGGCGGCGAAGGAGGCCGGCCTGGACTCCATCCCCGGGACCGCCGCCGAGATCCTCGACGACGAGGTCCGCTGGGTCCTGACCAAGGGCAAGCTGCCCACGGCGACCTGGATCGAGGTGATCACGACCGCCCACGAACTCGGCATCCGCTCGTCGTCGACGATGATGTACGGCCACGTCGACCAGCCCCGCCACTGGCTCGGCCACCTGCGCACACTGGCCGGCATCCAGCAGCGCACGGGCGGCTTCACCGAGTTCGTCACGCTCCCGTTCATCCACACCAACGCCCCGGTCTACCTGGCCGGCATCGCCCGCCCCGGCCCGACGACCCGCGACAACCGCGCGGTGACGGCGATGGCCCGCCTCCTGCTCCACCCCTGGATCCCCAACATCCAGACCAGCTGGGTCAAGCTGGGCACGGAGGGCGCGGCCGAGATGCTCCGCTCCGGCGCCAACGACCTCGGTGGCACGCTGATGGAGGAGACGATCTCGCGCATGGCGGGTTCGTCGTACGGCTCCTACAAGTCGGTACGCGACCTGATCGCCGTAGCCGAAGCCGCCGGCCGCCCGGCGAAGCCGCGTACGACGCTGTACGGCGAGGTGCCGGCGGAACGGCAGCGGGCGGCGGCGGCCTCGGACGGGCATCTGCCGGAGTTGCTGCCGGTGCTGGACTGAGGCGGCCGGTGCTGGACCGAGAGGGCCGGCGCTGGACCGAGGCGGACCGTGTCACGGGGGTCGGTACGATGATCCGACCCCCCGCTGGAGGGGGCTCCATAGCCTTCCGTAGCTTTCCGTAGCCGAGGAGATGCGTGCCCGTGCCTGCTCCCAAGGTCTGGGTGACCGGTCTGACGGTGGGAGCGATAGCCGCCGTCGCCGTCCTCGCCGTGCAGGCCGACAAGGGGCCGCACCCGACGGCCACGGCCGCCCGCCCGAGCGCGTCGGCGTCGGCGGGCGCGAGCCCCGCCCCCTCGAAGCCCGCAGGGCCCGCCGCCGTGCCGGACGGCTCGGGCACGGGGCGCCGGATCGTCTACTCCCTCGGCCAGAAGCGGGTCTGGCTGGTCGACGCGAGCGACGCGAGCCGCCGTACGTTCGCCGTCTGGCCGGGCACGGTGAGCCCGGACGTCGGCAGTTACGCGGTGTCGTCGCGCAACGAGGCCACCATCGGCTCGGACGGCGTGGAGATCGAGAACATCGTCTACTTCGCCTCGAAGTCCGGCATCTCCATCGCCTTCTCCAACGCCGTGGACGGCTCCTCGCCCCCGCCCGCCTCCGGCAAGCAGACCGGCGGGATCCGGATGCGCGAGGCCGACGGGGCGGCGCTGTGGAAGTTCGGGGAAGCGGGTACGACCGTGGTCGTGGTCAAGTAGGCGTCCTCTGCATCCTTCGATGTACGGCAGGTTCGGCTCCGCTCATGACGTTTCGGGCCGCGGCCGCCGCGACGATCGATGCATGACGCACACGGACGCGACGGCCCCGCGGGCACCGGAGACGAAGCCGGCACCCACCGGAGGACGACTCCCCCTCCTCGACGTGCTGCGCGGCGCGGCCATCCTGGGCACGCTCATGACGAACGTCTGGATCTTCACCGGCCCGGGCGGGGAGTGGGGAGCCCTGGAGTCCGGTTCGAGCGAGCTGTCCCTCGGGTCGTTCGGGGACGCCGTAGAGGCATCGTTCAGTGTGCTCGCGAACGGCAAGTTCCTGTCGCTGCTGACCATCCTGTTCGGCGTCGGGCTGGCCATCCAGTACGGCTCGGCGGCCCGGCGCGGGCAGCCGTGGCCGGGACGCTACCGCCGGCGGGCGCTGTTCCTGTTCGGCGAGGGCACGGTGCACTTCGTGCTGGTCTTCGCCTGGGACGTACTGATGGGGTACGCGGTCACCGCACTGCTGGTCGCCTGGCTGCTGACCCGCTCGCAGCGGGCACAGCGACGGGTGATGTGGTGGGCGGCGGGGCTGCATCTGACGGTGATCGGCCTGCTGACGGCAGCCATCCTGGCCTCGCCCGGCACCGACGACGGCGGCACCGTCTCCCGGGACGTCGTCGACCTGTACGCGCACGGCGGCTACCTGGACCAGGTCGCCTTCCGCCTGGAGAACGCGATCGCGCTGCGCATGGAGCCGGTGCTGACCTTCTTCCTGCTCGTCTTCCTCTTCCTGCTGGGCGTACGGCTGTTCCGGGCCGGGGCGTTCGGCGCGGACAAGACAGGGCGCCGGCTGCGCTCCCGCCTGCTGGTGTGGGGGCTGGGCCTCGGCCTGCCGCTCAACGTGGCGGCGGCACTCGGCGGCCCGGACCTGTTCCTGCTCGCCCGTTACGGCACCGCCCCACTGCTGGCCCTCGGCTACATCGGGCTGATCGGCGCCCTGGTGGACCGGGTACGGCGCCCCGGCCCGCTCATGACCGGGCTCACCTCGGTCGGCCGCACCGCCCTGTCCGGCTACGTCCTCCAGAACGTGCTGTGCGTGCTCGTCTCGTACGGCATCGGGCTGGGCCTGGCGGAGCGGCTCGGCGACACGGGGCCCTGGTGGGTGGTCGGACTGTGGGCCGCGGTCTGCACGGTACTGATGGTGGGCTCCACGCTGTGGCTGCGGCGATTTTCGGCAGGGCCCCTGGAAGCGGTCCAGAAGTGGGCCCTGCGTCACTGACATCCGTCAGCTGTCGGTCTGCCGTGCCTGCCCGAACGGCAGATGGTTGACGATCAGCACGATCCCGCTGAACACGAACACCCGGGTCGCCGCGTCGAGTCCGTTCCAGTCCCCGGACTGCCACATGGAGAACCACTCACCACCGATCGCGATGAACCCGGCGCCGAAGAGGAGCATCAGCATCAGCAGGCCGTAGGTGGAGAAGCGGCGGGCACGGAGGTCGTCGCGGCGGAACCACAGCCAGGTGCCGTATATCAGCACGAGGGCGGCGACGGTCTCCCAGACGATGATCGCGACGTACGCCGCGTCCTGAAGTCCCTTGCTGGTGATGGCTCTCCACATCAGGTCGTCGTCCTTGAACGTCGTATCCATCGCCAGGACGTGCCGCACGAACTGCTGGTTCGTGCCGAAGTCGGTGATGTTCCCGAAGGCAACCAGGGTGATGTAGAGGGCGACGCTCGCGGTGAGGAGGGTGGCGGTGAGGTGGAGGGCGCTGCGTGGGGGTGTTGTCGACATGGTGGTCATCTTCCCCGGCGGACAGGCCCCTCCCATAGGCATTGAGCCAGAATGACGGTGCAGGGAAGCCGAGGGGGAGGACGACGCGTGCCGCAGTCGCGACCGTCGATGCAGGAACTGATCGCCAGGCGCAGCCGTGCCGGATTCGTGGGCCGCGGCGCCGAACGGGCCGCGTTCCGCGCCAACTTCGACACCTCGCCGGAGGACGAGCGGCACCGGTTCCTCTTCCACGTGCACGGCAACGCGGGTGTCGGCAAGACCTTCCTGGTGCGGGAGATGGAGCAAGTCGCCCGGGAACGTGGCGCATTGACCGCGTACGTCGACGAGAGCGCGGGAAGCGTGCCGGAGGTGCTGGAGGCGATCAGCCGTCAGTTCGCCTCGCAGGGACGGCGGTTCAAGGAACTCGACCGGCTGCTGGTCGCGCATCGGGAGCGCCGGCACGAGGCGGAGCTCGCGGCGGTCGCCGCGTCGCCGACGGAGCCGCCGGGTCCGTCGGCGGGCAGCATGGTGGTGGCGCGGGCCGGTCTGGTGGGGCTGGGGATGGTGCCGGGGATCGGGGCCTTCGCGGGCGCGCTGGACCCCGCCCAACTCGCCGAGGGCGCCGAGCGGTTGAGATCCGGTCTGGGTGCTCGCTTCCGCAGTCACGAGGACCTGCAGCTCGTCCTCGCCCCGGAGACCGTGCTCACCCCGGTGCTCCTGCACGAACTCGTCCAGGCCGCGTCCGCCGTGCCGTGGATCGTCCTCTTCTTCGACACGTACGAACGGACCGGCCCGTTCCTCGACGGCTGGCTGCACACCGTGATGACCTCGCAGCGGTACGGCGCACTGCCCGCGACACTCGTCGTGGTGACGGCCGGTCAGCTCCCCTTCGACTCCGTCCGCTGGGGCGGCTTCGGCGACTTCATGACCGACCTGCCGCTGCAGCCGTTCACCGAGCCGGAGGCGCGGGACCTGCTCGCCGGCAAGGGCGTGGTGGCCGAACCGGTCGTCTCGGAGGTGCTGCGCCTCACCGGCGGACTGCCGGTGCTCGTGTCGACGCTCGCGGAGAGCCGCCCCGCCGACCCGGCCGACGTGGGAGATCCCAGCGCCACGGCGGTGGAGAGGTTCCTGAAGTGGGAGGCGGATCCGGTACGGCGGTCGGTCGCGCTGGCGTGTGCGCTGCCGCGGCGGCTGGACGCGGACGTGTTCCGGGCGGTCGTGGAGCCCGCGGACACCGAACCGGACGCCCTGTACGCGTGGCTGCGGAACCTGCCCTTCGTCAGCGAGCGGGGCGGCCGGGTGCGGTACCACGACGTCGTGCGGGCGCCGATGCTGCGGCTGCAACGGCAGCAGGCGCCCAGGGCATGGGCGGCCCGGCAGCAGGCGCTCGCCTCGGTGTTCCGGCAGTGGCGCACCGAGGCCGAAGCCGGCCGCGGCGCCGAGGAGCTGTGGGCCGACGAGGGGTGGCGGGAGCTTCGGCTGGCGGAGCTGTACCACCTGCTGTGCGCGGGGGAGCGGTCGGCGCTGACGAGCGTGCTGGGGGACGTCGTCGCCGCCTGCGAGCAGGGCGAGTCCGTCGCCTCGCGATGGGCGTGGGTGCTGGTGGAGGCGGGGCGGGACGCCGAGTCGGGAGCGCCGGCCGAGTGGGGACGGCGGCTGACGGAGGCGCTCGCCGGCGGCGGGACGGCCGCGGCCTTCGACCTCGTGCTGCGGGGCACGGGATTCGACAGGCGCCCGGTGCCCGTCGCGCCGGTGTCGAGCGGCACCGCACCTCCCGGTGCCGGGGTGGTCCAGCAAGGTGGCGCGTCGTATGTCGGTCCGGTGGTCTCCGTGCCAGGGGAAGGGCCGGTCGAGTACGGCTGGAGCGTCCTGCTCGACCCCATGACGGCCGCGCGTGCCTACCGCGGTCGCGCCATCGCCCACGACCTGGCAGGCGACCGGCACACGGCCGTCGCCGACCTGGACCGCGCCCTCGAACTCGCCCCCGACGACTCCCGCAGCCTCGCCCTGCGCGGCGAGTACCACCGCGTCCTGGACCACCACGACCAGGCGATCCGTGACCTGGACAAGGCGCTCGAACTCAGCCCCCGTGATGCCTTCGCCGCTGCCTCCCGCGGAGCCGTCCGCCTCAGCCGCCACCAGCTCAACGAGGCGCTCGCCGACCTCGACCGGGCCGTGGAGCTCAAGCCGGACTACCCGTGGGCGCTGGTCCGCCGGGCCCGGGTGCACCGCGCCCTCGGCGACCCCGCACGGCAACTGGCCGACCTCGACCGGGCCGTGTCCCTGGACCCCGACTGGGCCTGGGTCCGCTGCGAGCGCGGTGACGCCCTGCGCGTCGCCGGCCGGGACGAGGAGGCCCTCGCCGACTACGACCACGCGCTCGCCCTGGAGCCCGGGTACGGCTCCGCCCGCGCGAGCCGGGGCGCCTCACTGGCCAACCTCGGCCGCTACGAGGAGGCCCTGGCCGACCTGGACCGGGTCCTGGAGCGCAGGCCGTCGTACGCCTGGGCGCTGCTCCAGCGGGCTGCCGTCCACCGCCGGCTCGGCGACGACGCCCGGGCCGCCGACGACGAGGAGCACGCCGCCCGGCTGTCCGCCGTGAACTCCTCGTGAAGGCTGCTCATTGCCGCCCACTTGGGTTCACTTCGGCCACACCTCGCATACCGAACCACATCCTGAACCGATCGTCCCCGGTCGATTACAGTGACGAACTGTCGTGCGGACGGACAGTGTCACGGGGAGGTCTTGGTGGGTGCGACAGCCGGCGCCGTCTGGGGCCGTACCGAGCAGCAGGACTTCCGCAGCCGGGTGCGTGGCACGCTGCTCGGGGCGGCCGTCGGGGACGCCCTCGGCGCTCCGGTCGACGGACTCGGGCTGGACGAGATCAAGGAGCAGTACGGCCCCGAGGGGCTGCTCGACCTCGGGTTCGGGTACGGGCGGCGCGGTGCCGTCAGCCATCTCACGCAGCTGACCCTGTTCTCCGTCGACGGGCTGATAAGAGCCCAGGTCAGACGGGACACCGGCGCCTGGCATCCGCCGACCGACGTGCACCGGGCGTATCTGCGCTGGGCCGCCACGCAGCGCGACTGGGGGCCCGACGAGCGCCGTAAGGACGACGGGTGGCTGGCGCGCGAGGAGTGGCTGTACGCCCGCCGGGACCCGACCCGCGCCCTCCTGCTCGGCCTCGGCGACGACACCATGGGCACGCTGGAGTCGCCCAAGAACGCAGCCGAGCTCGGCCCCGAGGCCACCGCGCGTTCGGCGCCCTTCGGGCTGCTCGTCGGCTGGGAGCCGCAACTCGTCGTCCAGCTCGCCGTGGAGTGCGCGACGCAGACCCACGGCCACCCCGTCGCCTACCTGTCGGCGGGCGCGTACGCGGTGATCGTGCACGGCCTCGCCTGCGGGGAGAGCCTCGACGGGGCCGTGCAGCGGGCGCGCGCCCTGCTCGCCCTGCGGCCCGGGCACGAGCCCGTGTCGGACGCCTTGCAGCACGCGCTGGGCGCCGTACGGCAGGGCATGCCCACCCCGGCGCGGGTGGAGGAGCTCGCGGCCGACGGCTCGGCGGACGGGCTGCTCGCGGCCGCCGTGTACTGCGCCCTGGTGGGGGAGGACATACGGCACGGCCTCTGCCTCGCCGTGAACCACGACGGGCCCTCCGCCGCCGCTGGCGCGCTCACCGGCGGGCTGCTCGGTGCCCTGCACGGCGAGACGGCCCTCCCGCCCGCCTGGCTGGCCGAACTGGAAGGCCGCCCCACCATCCTCGAACTCGCCGACGACTTCGCCATGGAGATGACCCAGGGCCCGGCCCTGCACGGACCGGCCGGGTCGTCGCCGGGCTGGCTCGCCCGGTATCCGCGAGCCTGACCTCGACCGGATCGGTGAGGTGCCGACGAACTGACAGCAGGCCACAGGAACGGGAGTCAGTCCTTGGACGTCGTGGGCACCACGGCGTCCGAGGGCCCCGCCGGCGTCGGGATCGCGGCCGCCGCGGCCCCGTCCCCGTCCGTGTTGAGCTTCTCGATGATCGCGAGGCGCTCCGGGGTGTCCTCCGGCTTGATGAAGCCGACGAGGACGTACAGGACCATCGACACCGCCAGCGGGATCGAGACCTGGTACTGGAGCGGGACGCCGCCCTCGATCTGCCAGCTGATCGGGTAGTTGACCAGCCAGAAGGTGAGCAGGCCCAGCGACCAGCTGGTCAGCGCGGCCGTCGGGCCGGAGCGGCGGAACGGGCGCAGTAGGCCCAGCATCATCGGGATGGCCATCGGGCCCATCAGACCCGCGACCCACTTGATGACGACGATGATGATGCTGCCGAAGGTGGGGGAGTTGACCTGGGTCGCCGCCGCCATGGACAGGCCGAGGAAGACGACCGTCGCGATCCGGGCGACCCGCAGCCCCTGACCCTCGCTCCACGCCCGCGCCCGCCGCCACACCACCGGCGCGCAGTCCCGGGTGAAGACGGCCGCGATCGCGTTGGCGTCGGAGGAGCACATGGCCATGGTGTGGGAGAAGAAGCCGACGATGACCAGGCCCAACAGGCCGTGAGGGAGGAGCTGTTCGGTCATCAGGCCGTACGAGTCGGAGCCGTCGCCCTTCTCCGACGTGACCAGCAGCGGCGACATCCACATGGGGAAGAACAGGACGACCGGCCACACCAGCCAGAGGATCGCCGACAGGCGTGCCGAGCGCTCGGCCTCGTACGCGCTGGACGTGGCCATGTAGCGCTGGGCCTGGTTGAGCATGCCGCCGTTGTACTCGAAGAGCTTGATGAAGAGGAAGGCGAGCAGGAAGACCGTGCCGTACGGCCCCACCAGCGGATCGCCGTGGCCCTGCAGTTCCGGTTCGTCCCAGGCGCCGAAGAAGCCGATGCCCTTGTCGTCCAGCTCCATGAGGACCGCCACGAACATCGCGACACCGGCGAGGAGTTGGATGACGAACTGGCCGAGTTCCGTGAGCGCGTCCGCCCACAGGCCGCCGATCGTGCAGTAGATCGCCGTGATGGTGCCGGTGATGAGGATGCCCTGGTTCAGCGAGATCCCGGTGAACACCGACAGCAGCGTCGCGATCGCGGCCCACTTCGCGCCCACGTCCACGATCTTCAGCAGCATGCCGGACCAGGCCAGCGCCTGCTGGGTCTTCAGGTCGTAACGGTTCTTCAGGTACTCCAGCGGAGAGGCCACATGCAGCCGCGACCGCAGCCGGTTGATGCGCGGCGCGAACAGCTTCGAGCCGATGGCGATGCCGAGCGCGATGGGGAAGGACCAGGTGACGAAGGACGTGACGCCGTAGGTGTAGGCGATGCCCGCGTACCCGGTGAACATCACCGCGCTGTATCCGGACATGTGATGCGAGATCCCGGACAGCCACCACGGCATCTTGCCGCCCGCGGTGAAGAAGTCGCTGACGTTGTCCACCCGCTTGTGCGACCAGACGCCGATCGCCACCATCACGCCGAAGTAGCCGATGAGCACGGCCCAGTCGAGACCGTTCATGTGCGCCCTCCCAGGGATCAGCCCGGCGCTCATCGTGGGCGCTGTCGCGTGAGCACGACAAGTGAGCGTACGGTCAAGGGGAGGTAAAAGTGTTCGGCATGAGAGTCTGAGTTCATCCATGTGAACTCAACGCATCAGCTCCCCTGCGTTGACCAGCAGCGACTGCCCTGTGATGGACTTTGCCCTGTCCGAAGCCAGGAACGCCACCGCGTCGGCCACATCTCCGTCCGTTGCCAGCTCGGGCAGCGCCATCCGCTCCGTCAGCCGCTTCAGTACATCCGCCTCCGGCACGCCCTCCGTCCGCGCGGCGAACTGGACGTACGCCCGCACCGGCGGCCCCCACATCCAGCCCGGCAGTACGGTGTTGACCCGGATGCGGTGCGGGCCGAGCTCCCGGGCCAGCGAGTACATCGCGCTCGTCAGAGCCCCCTTCGACGCCGCGTACGCCGCCTGCCGCACCTGGGAAGGGGCGGCGACCGAGGACTGCGTCCCGATGAAGACGACCGAGCCGCCGCACTCCTTGAGTGCCGGCAGGCACGCCCGCGTCATCCGCAACGACCCCAGCAGGTTCACGTCGATCACCGACTGCCAGGTGGTGAAGTCGGCGTCCTCCAGACCCCCGAAATGGCTGTCCAGGGCGGCCACATGGACCACCGCGTCGATCCGCCCGAACCGCTCCCGCGCGAGCGCCGCCAGCGCCTCGCACTGCCTCTCATCGGTGATGTCCGTCGCCCGGTGCGTCGTGTGCGCCCCGTCCGGATCGACCTCGGCCGCGCTCTTGGCGAGGTTGGCCTCCGTGCGTGCCCCGAGCACCGCGTTCCCGCCCTCGCGCACGACTGTCGCGGCGACCTGGTGACCGAGCCCGGCGCCGACTCCCGATACGACGACGGTCTTGCCTGCGAGCAGTGACATTCCGCTGCCTCCCGACCCTGGCGCAATATCTGACGGAGCGTCAGAGTATGGGCGAGTCGAGGAAAGGGGAACGGCATGAGTGAGGACACCCGCAGCGAGATGTACGCCGAACTGGCCGCCGTCGGCCCGTACGGAGTCCACCCCGGCCACGCCCTGATCACCATGGTCGAACCGCACCCGGGCCACGAGTACGCCTACAACCGCTGGTACGAGGACGACCACTACTACGCCGGCGCGATGGCGATGCCCTGGATGTACGCGGGCCGCCGCTGGGTGGCGACCAGGGATCTGCAACTCCTGCGCTACCCCGAGAAGTCGGCGATCGCCCAGCCGGTCACCGCCGGCTGCTACATCTCGACGTACTGGATCACGGACGGCCGCTACGACGACCACATGCGCTGGACGGTCGCCATCAACAAGCGCCTCAACCGCGACGCCCGCGTCTACCAGGACCGCACCCACGTCTTCACGGCCTTCCAGGACCACGAGGCGACGGTCTACCGGGACGGCGCGGCGGGCCCCCGCGACTTCCACGCCCTGGACCACCCCTACGCGGGCCTGGTGGTCGAGGTCCTCGACGCCGACTCGGCCGAGCAGCGCGCCGAACTGCTGGAGTGGCTGCGCGCCCGGCACCTGCCGGGGCGCCTGGCGGGTTCCCCGGCCGCGATGGTGACGATCTTCCGGCCCACGCCCCTTCCCTTGGACCGCATGTCCTACGTCAAGCAGGTGGAGGGCGTCGACACCCGCCTGACCCTTCTGTGGTTCCTGGAGACGGACCCGAGGCGATGCTGGGAGGGGCACTTCGCCGACCTGGGCAGGACGATCGACGAGTCGGGTCTGGGCCGGGTGGAACTGGTGGCGCCCTTCGTACCCACGATCCCCGGAACGGACCGGTACGTGGCCGAGCTGCGCTGACGCGGGGAGGCGGGGAGGCGTCCCGCGGCGGCGGGGAGGGGATGGGGGTGCAGGCACAGCCGAGCCCCCTCGGCAAGGACGGCGGGCTGGTCGAGAGGGCTCTACCTGTGGTGCTTGTGCAGTTGTCGATCGTGAGGTCGGTTGAGGGTGAGGATCAGACAGACCCGCCCCTTACGCCTTGACCGACGCCACGAAGGTGTTCCACGCGTCAGCGGGGAACGCCAGGATCGGGCCCTCGGGAACCTTGGAGTCCCGCACCGCCATGGCCGCCGTGACCGGTGACTTGACCTCGACGCACGCGCCGTTTCCTGTGGAGTACGAGGACTTGGTCCACGTGTCCGTGGAACCCTGACGAATTGCCATGTTTGCTCCGAATTGCCAGATGTTGAGTTGCTGTCACCGCCTCACGCGTCCGGACCGGGACCCGTAAGGCGATTCACGCCAACCTTGTTGCTCGGTGGCGTGATCGACGCTACTCGCCAACATCGGCTGACGAAGCGACTATTCACTCGGCTGGGTGGCATATTCCATTGGAGTCTTCCATCCCGGCCGGGGGACGGTGTACCGTACGGCGCTTCTCAGCGCGCGTAGTCCTTCGCGATGTCCGCGATGAACTGGCGGGACTGTTCGACGTTCAGGGCCTGTGCCCGCAGGTGCTCGTACATCACGCTGTACTTCTGGACGTCGTTCGCCTTCTCCAGGTACAGATCGCTCGTCACGCCCTCGATGTAGACGACGCTGGAGTCGGCCGCGTCCGGGAACTCGAGGATCGCGTACTGCCCGTTGAGGCCCGGGTGCGCGCCCATGTCGAAGGGGATCACCTGCACGGTGACGTGCGGCAGCTGCGACTGCTCGACGAGCTGCTCCAACTGGTCGCGCATGAGGGAGCGGTTGCCGACGACCCGGCGCAGGGCGGCCTCGTCCAGGACGGTCCACAGGCGCAGCGGGTTCTCCTCGGTGGAGATTCGTTCCTGTCGGCGCATCCGCACCTGGACCCGCTTCTCGATCTCGGCCGACGCCGTCTCCGGCAACGCCCCCGCGATCAGGGCCTCCGCATACTGCTTGGTCTGCAACAACCCGGGGACGACCTGCGGGTCGTACACCCTCAGGCTCGCCGCGTCCGTCTCCAGCCCGATATAGACGCTGTACGGAATGTCACCGAACGAATGCCACCATCCCTGCTGCCGCGAGTCCTTGGCCATCTGCATCAGCGAGTCCACGATCCGGTGGTCCTCCACCTCGTAGACACCGCACAGATCGCGGACGTCGCGCTGGCTGATGCTGCGCCGCCCGTTCTCCAGCCGGCTGATCTTGGACTGCGACACCAGCAGCCTTTCGGCCACCTCTTCGGCCGTCATGCCCTTGAGCTCACAGAGCCGGCGCAGCTCCTGGCCCAGCCGGCGTCGCCTGACGGTGGGATTGACATTGGACGCCACGGGACGTGCACCTCCGGCTGCCTGCCTTGTGTTTGCCACTTTGCGTATCTGCTGTTGAGCAGACTGCCACCAAGGAGCTTCCTACCGCTGGGAAACGGTGGATATGCGCTGGATACACGCCAGTTCGGGGAAACCCCGGGAAACCCCCGGCACATGCGGCCGCGCGGGGCGGCGGAACCGTTTGTCCCCGTCCGTGTGTACGGACGTACGGTCCCGTCGCCCCGCGCGGACCAGCGGCTCCCGAACCGGTCTTGGGGGACTGCGGCGCGGCGCTCGGTGTGCGTGTGGAGCGTATGGAGCATGTGAAGCGTGTGGTGCTGGTCGAGCACATGGCCCCGTGGGTGCCGCGGCCCGTGTCGTGGGACTGCGGCTCAGTGGGCCACGACGCGCGCCATGGATCCGCGGCGCGGCTGCACCGGAACGCCACGGGCGGGTTCCGCTGCGGCCCTGCCTCCGGGGGCGGCCTGCCGGCCGGCCGGGGCCGGGCTGCGGCGCGGCTGGGCCGCCACGCCGTTCTGGACGTCCATCACGGCGTGCGCGACGAGACCGCCCATGGGGTCGTGCCTGATCAGATCCCGCAACCGCGAACGAGAGGACCGCCCCTCGTTCCCCGGGTACAGGTGCTTGCCGAGGCCGACCGCGTGTGCCAGGGCGGCGAGCGCCGCGGTCCGCGGGTCCGGCGGTACGCCGGTGCGGATCGCTGAATCCAGCCGGGCCCTGATCTCCCGGCTGATGGCGTTGTCGGTCGCCTGATAACGAGTCGTCGGCAACACCCCGCACATCTGACCCGCCACGGCATGCACCATGCCGCACCGCTCCAGATGCGAGAGGTAGGTCTGGCGCAGCCCCAGCCGGGGCCCGCCGATCCAGTTCACCGCCCGCACGGGAGCGCCACGCCTTCGCAGCAACTCCAACGCGCAGTCCAGTGTCGGATCTCCAGTCGGCCGTGGTACTACCACGGCGATACGATCCCCGTCTGGGGCTATCCGTCCGGCCAGCGCCAGCTCCACTAGCTGTGCTCCGGCCAGACCGAGGTCGAGCGACTGCGGCTGTGCGGTGGTTCCCGTGGCCGGGTCCAACGCCAGCAGCAGAAGCTCCTCCGGAATTGTTCTGCGGCTCCTGCCCATCCATGCCTCCCCGCGTGGATGAATGACAGGGTGACCCCTCTCACATTGGTCTGTCGAGGGTGCGTGACCGGTTCGTGAGGGAACCGGTAGGTATGTCGTTCTCGTCTACCGCAGGAGCAGAGGGCCGCGCACAGGACACTGGTACATGGTTCGGACAGCGGCACGGGGGCGCACGGGCGCGGTGTCCGGGCGACGGCTCACGGTTCGGCAGACGCACGCAGGGCGTGCGGGGCACATGGAGGAGGCATCGGTGGCGGGCGAGTCCCCCGACAAGTCGAAGCAGCGCGAGTCGTCGGCACAACCGACGTCGGGGAGCGCGAATCCGGTTCCCGAGTCCAGGCCCGCATCGGCCGCCCCCGCACGGACCGGCGTGCCCCAGACACGTGACCCCCGGCTGGCCATGGCCCGCGAGAGCGCCTCGCCCCAGGGCCCGAGCTCCCCGCTCCAGGGCCGGTCCACCGACTCCCACGCCAGCGTGGACACGGCGACGCGCGTACTGTCGCGCCGCGAGCTGGAGGCCGTCCGAGCGGAACTGGCGAGGGCCGAGGCGGAGGCGGGAGCGGGGGCCGGGGAGGCCGACGCGGTGGCCCGGGGTGCCGGGAACGGGAAGGCCGGGGGCGCGGACGCCGTGGCCCGGGGTGCCGGGAACGGGAAGGCCGGGGGCGCGGACGCCGTGGCTCAGGGTGCCGAGAACGGGACCGCTGTGGCCAAGGACGCGAGCGCGCCGGCTGTGGACTCCGAGGACCCGAGCGCGGGGGCCGAGGCTGAGAGCGCGGGGCATGGACGCGCGGAGGCCGAGGCTGAGGGCGCCGGGGACGGCGAGGCTGCGCGCGCCGAGGGTGCGAAGTCCGGCGACGCCGACGCAGGGGTCGGCAGTGCGAGGGACGCCGAGGCTGGGCGTGTGGAGGCCCGCGGCGGAGACGCCGAGGTCGCGGAGGCCGAGCGCGCGCGGGGTGCCGCGGACGGGGCCGGCTCCGAGGCGTCCGGCAAGGGTGACGACGCTGATGCGCCGGGTGATGACCGGCTGAGGGCGGCTGTGGCTGCCTGGGTGGCTTCCTCGGACACGGCGGACAAGGACGCCAAGGTGGCCGACGCGCACGGCAAGGGCGCCGACACGGCACCGAAGGCCGACAGCTCGGCGAAGGCCGAGTCCGAGCCCGACACGGAGGCATCCGACGAGGTAACCGACGCCGAGCCTGCCGGGGCTTCCGGCGCCGGCGAGGTCCCCGCGGCGGCCAAGGCGGCCGGTGAGGGCTCGAGCGAGTCCCCCGAGGCTGCCGTCGCCGAGGACGCCGAGACCGGCGAAGCCGCGGCCGCCGACGACACCACTGCCGACGACGGCCCTGGCGAGGGCACTGCTGCTGACGACGCCCCTGCCGGCCACACCGCTGCCGACAACCCCCACGCCGACACCGAACCCGCTGACGCGCCGGGTGACACCGAACCGGCTGACGCGCCCGCGGCCACCGAGCCTGCCGACACCCCCGCAGCCACCGCCCCCGCCGACGCACCCGCAGCCGCCGACGGCGAGGACCCCCCACAGGGGCCACCCGCACCCGGCGACGAGAGCCGCACGGGTGGTGCGGGTGGGAACACCAAGGCCGAAGGCGAAGCCGAGGCCGTCGATCAGCCGACCGCCGTCTTCAAGGCCGTACGCCCCAAGCGGCCCCAGGTCGACCAGCCCACCACCATGCTGAAGGCCCCCAAGCCCGAGGCCCCCTCCGAGCGCACCAGCAAGTTCGTCGCACTCAAGCCGGACATCAGGCAGGACACCCCGAAGGCCCCCGGCACCACGCCGAAGGCCCCCGCCCCCGCGCCGCAGGCATCCGCCCCCGACGTCACCGCCGCCATCCCCCAGGTAGGCCCCGAGCGCACCACCCAGCAGCCCCTGCCCCCCAAGCCCCCGCTGGACCTGCTGGCCGAGCTGACGAACACCCCTCCGCCCCCGGACACCCCCGTCCGCACGGCCATCCGGCGGATCAAGATCTGGACCCCCCTGGTCCTGCTCCTCGCGATCATCTTTGCGATCGCGCAGGCCGTACGCCCCCTGCCCACCCCCACCCTCGCCCTCACCGCGGAAGAGTCGTACACATTCGACGGCAGCAAGGCGTCCCTCCCCTGGCCCGGCGAGGGCCAGGGCTGGATGGACGTCAACGGCATCGGCACGATGGGGAACTTCGGCAAGCAGACCCCGGTCGCCATCGGCTCCGTCGCCAAGGCCATGACCGCGTACGTCGTCCTCAAGGACCACCCGCTGAAGTCGGGCGCGGACGGCGAGAAGATCAAGATCGACGCCCTGGCGGAGAAGGAGGGCGGCTACGACAAGGACGGCGAGTCGACCCTCAACACCGTCAAGGAGGGTGACGTCATCACCCTGCACGACGCGATCGCGGCCATCATGATCCCGTCCGCGAACAACATCGCCCGCCTCCTGGCCCGTTGGGACGCCGGTACCGAGAAGGCGTTCATCGAGAAGATGAACGCCACCGCCAAGGAACTCGGCATGACCAACACGACGTACACCGATGCCTCCGGCCTGAAGGAGAGCACCGTCTCCACCGCCGAGGACCAGGTGAAGCTGGGCAACGAGCTCGTCAGGATCCCGGCGCTGATGGAGATCACGGCCATGGGGCAGTGGATCGACCCGTCCGGGAAGAAGCACTACAACTACAACTATCTCGTCCCCTACAACGGGGCCATCGGCATCAAGACGGGCACCACCACCGCGGCCGGCGGCAACCTCCTCTTCGCCGCCCGCAAGGAGGTCGGCGGCGAGACCGTGACACTCGTCGGCGCCATCCTCGGCCAGCACAAGTCGCCGATCATCCAGACGGTGAACGACGTCAGCAAGACCGCGATGCTGGCCGCCCAGGACGAGCTGACCTCGGCGAAGATCCTCAAGAAGGGCGACGTCGTCGGATACGTCGACGACGGCCTCGGCGGCCATACCCCGGTCGTACTCACCGAGGACGTCACAGCCGTCGGCTGGCCCGGCTTCAAGGTGAAGCTGTCCTTCGACGCCGACGACGTCCCGCACACCGCGAAGGCCGGTACCAAGGTGGGCACGCTCACCGTCGGTGACGGCACCAGCGGCGCGGTCAAGGTTCCGGTGGCCCTCCAGACGGACCTCGCGGAACCCGGCTTCACCCAGAAGCTGACCCGCATCGCCTGACCCACCGGCAGCCGAACCACACCCAGCACGCATCCCGCCGGGGGAGCCGCCCGGCGGGGTGCGTGCTAGCGTCACGAAACGGGCAGGTCGTCGCTCACAGGGCACGGCCGGAGAACCTTCAGGGTCTGAGCCGAGAACACGCGGGACACGGGACGCGGCCAGAACAGAAGACGGGACAGCACGGGGAGTGCCTCACAAGTGGCCACTGCGGAGCCGACACGCGCCGACGACGCCGATCCTGGACGGGGAGCCGGTCCGCGAATACGCGTGCCCGCGCCGCGCCAGGGAGACCGACAGAGCCGGCCGGAGGACAGACCGCCGTCCCGTCTGACCGCCGCCGCCCTCACCCTGCGTGAGCGTCTGCTGCGCCACCCGGTGCTGTCGATCACGGCCCTGGCCGGACTCCTCCACGTCGTCTGGTTCTTCACGTTCGCAAGCAGCGGCGGCGACCTCGCGGCCCAGGACGCCTGGGCCGAGTTCGTCGGCAGGCACCCGGACTCCGCGTACAACCTGGCCTGGTACGGCGGCATGCACCCGGTGTCGTACAGCGTGGTGTCGCCGTATCTGATGTCGGTCCTCGGTGTCCGTACGACGATGATGATCGCGGGGACGATCTCGGCCGGTCTGCTCACGCTGGTCCTCCTGCGCAGCCGGTCCGTCAGGAACCCCCTGTGGGCGGCGCTCGCCGGGGTCTTCGGGCTGATCTGCAACGCGATCTCCGGGCGGGTCACCTTCGGCCTGGGCATGATGTTCGCGCTGGGCGCGGTCGCCGTCGTGTTCTGCTGGCCGCACCGCTGGCGCTACAAACGGTGGGCGAAGGCGTTGTGCGCGGCCCCGCTGGCCGCGCTCGCCACCATGGCGTCACCGGTGGCCGGCCTGTTCGTCGGCTTCGTGGCGGTGGCGCTGTTCCTGCAGAAGCGGCGGCCGGGCGCCTGGGCGCTGGGCCTCGCGCCGACCGCCGTCGTGGCCGTGTCGGCGTGGCTGTTCCCCTTCTCCGGCACGCAGCCGATGGTGATCGGCTCGGTGATCCTGCCGCTGCTGCTCGCGGCCGCGACCTTCGTGATCGTCCCCGAGGACTGGAAGACGGTCCGGCTGGTGTCCGCGGTCTACGGCCTCTCAGTCGTCCTCGTGTGGGTGATCAGCTCGCAGATCGGCTCCAACATCACCCGCCTGGCGATGCTCTTCGGCGGGATGACCCTGGTGGCCGCGCTGCCCTTCACGGTGCCGCGCTCGCGCAAGTGGTACACGGGCGTGCTGGCCCTGCTCACCTTCGCAGGCTGGATCGGCTACAAGACGGTCGACGACATCATCCACGCCGCCCCGGAGGCGTCCTGGGCCCGCGACCTGGCGCCGCTGGTCAACGAGCTCCAGGAGGTCGGTGCCGAGAAGGGCCGCGTCGAGGTGGTCCCGGCCCGCTCCCACCGCGAGGCCGCCGCCCTCGCGCCGTACGTCAACCTGGCCCGCGGCTGGAACCGCCAGGCCGACATGAAGCGCAACCAGCTCTTCTACGACGGCACCCTCAACTCGGCGAACTACTACGAGTGGCTCAAGCGCTGGGCCGTGCACTTCGTGGTCCTGCCCAAGGACGAGCCGGACCCCTCGGCGGCGGAGCGCGAGCGGGAACTGGTGCAGCGCGGCATGCCGTACCTCAGGCAGGTGTGGGGCGACGCCAACTGGCAGCTGTTCGAGGTGACCCACCCGGCGCCGCTCGCCGAGCCGAACGCGGTCGTCGAGCGGGCCGAGCAGGGCGAGATGACGATGCGGGTGAGCAAGCCGGGCCGCGTCCTCATCCGTATCCCCTACTCGCCCTGGCTGAGCATCGTCGACGCGGAGGGCAAGAAGCTGGACCCGCCGCAGGAGACGGAGGCGTCCAAGAGCCGCCCCGACGACGAGCCGAAGTCGTACGACAACGTCAACGGCTGCCTGATGGAGACGGAGGAGGACGCCTTCGGCGACCAGTGGACGATGCTGCTGGCCCCGAAGGCCGGCACCTACCGCCTGGCGGCGCCCTACGGCGTGCCGCGGGGGACGCCCTGCCCGGAGGAGATGCGCCGGGGGTGAGCCCCGGCGCAGCCCGGCCCCGCCCCTCACCGCAAACCCCGGTCACTTCACCGGAAACGCCACGTCACACACGGGGTCCTCGGCCCCCGCCGC